>CAZITF010000005.1:0-40354 GCA_964542095.1 uncultured Rhodobacterales bacterium | reverse complement strand
TGGAACATGCGCGTGATGCGCTGGCCAAGCTGGATCATCTGGTGGTGCAGGACATCTTTATCACCGAAACGGCGAATTACGCCGATGTGATCCTGCCGGCGTCGGCCTTCGCCGAGAAATCGGGGACCGTGACCAACACCAACCGCCAGGTGCAGATGGGCCGCCCCGCGTTGCCGCCCCCCGGTGAGGCCCGCGAGGATTGGTGGATCGAGGTGGAACTGGCCAAGCGGCTTGGGCTGGGCTGGAACTATGCCGGGCCGGCGGATGTCTTTGCCGAGATGAAGCTGAACATGAAGTCGCTGGCCAATATTACCTGGGATCGGCTTGAGGAACAGAATGCGGTAACCTATCCGTCGCTGTCGCCCGAGGATCCGGGGCAGGCGATTGTCTTTGGCGACGGCTTCCCACGCCCGGATGGGCGGGCGCGCTTTACCCCAGCAGCAATAATCCCGCCCGATGATGTGCCCGACGCCGATTATCCGCTGATTTTGACCACTGGGCGGCAGTTGGAACACTGGCATACCGGGTCGATGACCCGACGTGCCTCGGTGCTGGATGCGGTGGAGCCGGAAGCGAACTGTTCGCTGCACCCCTCGACCTTGCGCAAGCTGGGTGTGCCTGCGGGCGGGGTTGTGCGTCTGACAACCAAGCGTGGTTCAATCGAGATCATGGCCCGCGAGGACCGCGCAGTTTCCCCGGACATGGTGTTCCTGCCCTTTGCCTTTGTCGAGGCAGCGGCCAACATCCTGACCAATCCGGCAGTAGACCCTTATGGCAAGATTCCCGAGTTCAAGTTTTCGGCCGTCAAGGTCGAGGCAGTGACGGGGGCGGCATGACCTGGGCCGGGAGTGTCTGAGACTCGCGTGTACCGGTGAGATGAAGCTTCGCGAACGAAACATCGAACTTCGATCCGCCCGGACGCCCCCTGCGGTTTCATGCGCCAAGATGTGCATCATTGATGGCCCCCGATGAGCGCTGAAACGTAGCACGTTATAGGGTCTGTGCACCGACCCTGAAACCGGCAAGGCGGTGCGGGGGATGGTGGTTGCAGCACGGCTGACTGCTGAGAAACTGGGTGTGACATTTGCCACCGACGTTGACCACAGAATTGATGATCGTGCAGCTGCTGGCGCGCATAGCGCCTCCGTGTGTCAGGACCAAGACAAAGGCAGACCAATGGACATTGATGCACTCGTGACTGCCACTCAAGAGATGGGTGTTTTGACTGGGATGCCCGTCCCGATAATCGACATTGCCGTGGCGCTTGCATAGCCAGGAGGCAAAGTCGCCGGTTTGTATTGAAGCGCAGAGGCTGGGCTCCGTATGGTGGCAGGGTCAGGTCGAGCGCTGGGAGTTCCGATGATCAACAAACCTTCGGCCAAGTTGGCGCGCAGTCCTTGGGCCATGTTTGATTTGTCTGCCTTGCCCGACCAGCGGGGCACGCAATCATGACGCTCGCTGATCTGGTTCCGGTGGGACTGAGCCTTGGTGAAGTGGTCGCACTTTTTGGGGTGAGTTTTTTCGGCGGCCTCCTGTCGGTTGTGGCTGGTGTTGGCGGGGGGATTCTCATGCTCGCCGCTTTGGCCAGCGTGGTGCCTCCGGCCGCATTGATCCCGTTGCACGGAATTGTGCAAATCGGTTCCAATATTGGCCGTATCCTTGTCCTGTTGCGTCATGTGGTTTGGCGCATTCTACCCGCGTTTTTCGCGGGGGCCGTGATTGGGGCGGTGCTTGGGGGGGCCACGGCAGTCAACCTGCCGCCCGATGTCGTGCGACTTGCCGTCGGGCTGTTCATACTGTGGTCGCTGGTGGCCCGACCCCCGGCGTTCCTGAAGCGTCACGGCTGGCTGAACGGTGTGATTTCAAGCTATTTGACAATGTTCGTCGGGGCCAGCGCGCCCTTCGTCCTTGTCTATGTAAAAGCGCAGGACCTCGGGCGCATGGGGCAGGTCAGCACCCATGCGATGCTGATGACCTCGCAGCACATTCTGAAAACAATCATCTTTGGGTTTCTCGGGTTCGCCTATGGGCCGTGGATCGGTTTTGTCGTCGGACTGGTCGCATGCGGATTTGTGGGAACGCTGATCGGGCGCTTTGTTCTTGGGCGCACGTCGGATACCCGATTCAAGGTGATTGTGAATGCGGTGCTTGCAGTGGTGGCATTGCGGTTGATCTGGGTGGCCGCACGCGCCCTCTTTTTCAGCGCGCCCTAAAGGGTCGTCGCTTGATCAGGCAACGGCGCAAGGAAGGCGGCGGCGCGGTAGGGGCCAAAGACTGGCAAGGGCGCTGCGGCGGCGGTATCCATCAGATGTGCGGGAAGGGCGTCGGGCGCGGCACTCAAGGGCAGCCATAGCAGGCGCACTCGACCTTCAGCGGCCTCTTGCAGTGCCGCGAATTCCTGGCGTTGGCGTGGCAGCAGTCCTGTAACTGAACCAAAGCGAATAAGGGTGAGTGCCCGCCCATCCCAAAACCCCAGATCGGCCTCCACCCATCCGCTCGCAGCGTCGGTGGATGCCAGCTTTGGGCTTGGCAATGGGAGGAGTGCGGCAAAGAACCGGTCGCCGGGCAGACATACCTCGTCGCCTTCTTCGGCGGGACCGACACGTCTGGCAATCTCGTCCAGATATGACCGGCAGAATTCGCGGACCCGTGGCGCAAAGCCGGGCACGAGGGCTTCCAGCCGATCATGACACAAGAGGCGCAGAGCCGCACGCGTGTCCAGCGCTGCAATCAACTCAGGCCCCGGTGCCATCCATCCCGGGCTGTGCAATCGAAGGGGCGGTGTGTCTTCGTCGATCAAAGCGACCTGCCGCCCAAGTGTGCGACCTGCGGCTCTCAGTTGGGCGCCTTCGTTGCGCCATGCCAACTCTGGCGAGGCAACTTTGCCAAAACACAGAAAATGGGTCATCACATTGTTCAGATATCTGCCTCGAAACTGTAAAGCCCACCGGCCCAGCGATCGACGGAAAATACCACGCCGCGCTCATCGACATAGATGTCATTCATCTGCGCAGTTGGCACGCGTGACCCTTCCGGGCCGGGAGGGATATAGTAGGCCAGCGTTTCTGGCCTGTATGGGTCGGAGATGTCAAAGATCCGGACCCCCGCGTTGAAAAAGCAGCCATAGATCACTTCCTCGCTGCGCATCGACGGGCCGGGGCGGTTTTCGTGGATGTTGTGACTGCCAAAACGGCCGCCCTTGTGGCCGAACTCTTCGACTGAGGGCAGCGGAAATGTAGAGATCGGCACCAGGTTGTCTTCCTTGCGGGCATCGACCATCCAGGTCAGCTTTGGCCAATCCTCGGCATCGTCCTGCACACATTCATCAGCAACCACGAGCAGGTCGCGCGACAAAAGCGGCATCACCGTATGAGTGAAACCCGGATAGGGCGGGTGCGGGTTCCATGAACCGACCACCTTGGGGTCGGTCATGTCCGAGATGTCGAGAATCCATGCGCCACCGTCGATATAGCCGAGATAGGCACGGTCGGGGCGTTCCGGATAGACGTTGACGTTGTGGAGACGAAAGGCATCAGGTCCACGGATGTTGTCCAGAGGCATCGGGCGCACGCGCTTGGGGGCGGGCGCCGCATCGCCCTTGCGGGTGCCGGGCATCCACCAGCGCCCGGCCTCGACGGGATTGGCCGGGTTGCGCACGTCGATGATCCGGTAGATCTGGTCGTCGCGAATGTGACGCGGCACGAAATCGTCCGAACCGCCGGCACAATGCACGTATTCTCCATCGCAGAACCAGCAACAATGCACGCCGCGCGAATGTGGCCCTGACATATCGAAGAAGCTGATTTTCTTCGGACTTTCCGGCACGGAAATGTCATAAAGCTCAATTCCGGCGGGGGAATCGCCGGGGGTCGCCACCTGGTAGCAGACCACCATGAGCTGATCGGTGATATCCAGCGAGTTGGAGCGCATCCGGGGATGCGGCAGCTCGGTCTGGCAGATGATGTCGGGCTTGCGCGGGTCTGACACGTCAACCCCGGTGAAATTTTTGGGCGGCCCTTCATGCGCAAGCCACATGATCCGGCGCCCGTCCTTGGCGATCTGGATGGCCATCCCTTCGCCCACACCGCCAAAGCCATTTAGCGTATGTTGCGACAGAAGGGTCATGTTCTTGGAAAGGGCACCGTCCATCTCAATTCCTCAAAAAGATATTTTATAGCTGAAATTCCCGTAGAATATATTTATAGTTGACTGTCAAGCTGGTGCGGGCGCAATCTGTAACGGGTCCCTGTCGATACGGGACCGCGACCGACCGACCAAACGGTCGTCATTCATTTTGGGAGGAAGACACCGATGAGACTGCTAAAGCTGGCCCTCGCGGGGGCCGCATTCCTGGGGAGTTCGCTGATGGCGACGGCACAGGAATTCCCGTCCAAGCCGATCGAATTCGTATGCGCGACAAGTGCCGGATCGGGTGCCGCGAATTGGTGCCTGCTGATGGCCGAGATGGCGGGCGAAGAGCTTGGTGTGCCGGTCGAGGTACTGTTCAAGCCGTCTGGTGCGGGAAATGAAGCTGCCGTGTATGTGAGCAGCAAACCAGCCGACGGCTACACATGGCTGCACCGCAATACATCCTATGGCGGCTATATGAACTTGCCGACATTCCAACCTGATCCCATGAGTTTCGAAGTGCCCGTTGAAGTGGAGAAGTTCCTCTATGTGATCGCGGTGAACAAGGACTCGCCCTATCAGACCTGGGAAGACCTTGTGACTGCGATGAAAGAAGCGGACGAGCCGATCCCTGTTGCGGCCAACAAGCCGGGTTCTGCCCACCACCTGCATATCGTGAAGCTCTTCGAAGCAGCGGGCGTGCCCTTCCGCTTCGTGCCCTATAATGGCTCCGGCGGGGCTATGCGCGATACGCTTGCCGGTGCTGTCGATGTCGCGATTGGCCCACCAGGCATCTGGATCCCGCATGTGCAGGAGGGCAATGCCCGCTTCCTGTTGCTGATCAACGAAGAGCGCGTTGATCGTCCGGGACTTGCTGGTCTCCCCATCCCATCGGACTTCGGGATGGAGTACGAGATGATCCACCAGGTGCAAGGTATGTTCACCAAGGTCGGAACGCCGCCAGAGGTGAATGCGCGCATCGCAGAGGCACTCGAGGCAGCCACGTCCAGTGACCGCTACAAGGAGTATGCCGAGCAACAGGTGCATGTCGTGCCTCAATTCAGCGGCGATATCAAAGCCAACACCGAGCGGTTCCACGCGCTGCTCGTATCAATGAAAGCCGCGCTCACCGACGCCGGCATCATCCAATAGGCCAGGGCTTTCGAATGGTCTGAGTGAGCGCGCGGCGGGTATCTCTCGCCGCGCGCAAAGACACATCATCAGCAGGTCCGTAATGAAGAGCATCGAATTTTCGCGAAAACGCGCTGACATCTTTCTATACACGTTCTTCTTGTTGCTTACCCTGGTTGCCTATTCGGTCACGGGAAACTTCCCAAGTCCGCTGCTAGCAGGATACCCCGGCTCTGCGATGTTTCCGCGACTGGTGCTGATCGTCATGGGGATCATCTGCCTTTTCGGACTGATCCGCGTGCTGATGGCACCCGCGCGCGTCGCCGACGTGCCATTGCAGCTTGAAATTGGCGGATATCTTCTGATCGTGGCCAGCCTGATCGGCTTTGCGCTTGCGCTGAACTTCATCGGTATGGAAGTCGCGGTCTTCGGCTTTATCGCCGGGGGTATTTTCGTGCGCACCCGTCGTGCGTTCATGTCGGCAGGGGCCGGAATCGCCGCAGTTGTCGTGGTCTACGCGCTTTTCGTGCAGGCGTTGTCCGTGCATTTGCCGCTGGCGATCCTGCCGCGCTATCTGCAGAGCTTCTGATGGATATTCTCGCACAACTCGGCCCCGCTCTTGCGCTGGCCTTTGATCCGATCAGCCTGGCACTGATCGTTCTGGGCGTCCTGCTTGGGGTGGGGCTGGGTGTTCTGCCCGGATTTGGCGGCAGCCAGGCTCTTGCCCTGCTGTTCCCGTTCACGTTCCTGATGGAACCCGCCGCCGCCGTGATGTTCATGCTCGCGGTCTATTCCGCCGCAGAATATGGCGGTTCGATCCCGGCGATCCTGATCCGGACGCCCGGCACGACGGCTGCGGTCATGACAATTCTGGATGGCGCGCCCATGGCTACGGCGGGAAGGCCCCGGCGTGCCCTGACGATTTCCATTGTGGCTGGCGTGACCGGCGGCATCATCTCGACGCTTATCTTCATTTTCGCGGCCTCCAGCCTTGCCTGGTTAGGATTGAAGTTCGGCCCCTCAGAGCTTTTCGCTGTGGGTGTGTTCGGATTGTCGATTGTCGGCAGCTTTGTTGGTCGCGACCCGACCCGCGCGTTTCTCGGGGCCTCGATTGGCCTGCTGATCGCGACGATCGGCAACAGTTCTTTCGGGGGTATGCGGTTCGTCTTCGATCTGCCCTGGCTCTTTGACGGGGTGCCGTTGATCGTGATGATCGTGGGTATGCTGGCGGGCCCGGAAGCCTTTCGCCTGATCCTGTCGATCCGCATTTTCCCCAGTCGCGAAGATGTTGCGAAAATGACCCGCGCAAGCGGCGATGCCAATGACAGGCTAAGTTTCCGCGAATACCTTCGCCTGATCCCAACCTTGTTGCGTGGCGGCTTGCTCGGCACCTTTGTCGGCGCCTTGCCCGGCCCCGGACCAACCATGGCCGCTGTCCTCGCCTACAACGAGGAAAAGCGGTGGTCGCGGACGCCTGAAAAATTCGGGACCGGGTGCGACGAAGGGATCGCGGCACCCGAGAGTTCGAACAACGCGGTGGTCGCGGGCGCGCTGGTTCCGGCACTGGCCCTTGGTATCCCGGGATCCGGTGCCATTGCGATCCTTCTGGGTGTTCTGATCTCCAAGGGGATCACGCCCGGGCCGACCTTGTTCACCGAAGGCGGGCCCTTGATCCTGGCCGTGTTCATCGGTCTGATGCTGGCCAACGTGGCGCTTCTGGTCATCGGGCTCTTTGGGGTGCGATGGTTCGTGCCGCTGGCGCGAGTGCCGTCAGGTCTGCTTGGCCCCTTCGTCTTCGCGCTTTTGATGATCGGGGTCTATGCCTACGACAATTCCTTTCCTCATGTTCTGATGCTGATCGTCCTGGCCAGTGTGGCGTGGCTGCTGGACAAGGCCGGAGTTTCCTCGCTGCCGATCATCCTTGGGTTCGTCATGGGGCCGATCATCGAGGACAATCTGGGTCGTGCGATGATCATCGCGAACGGGGACTTGTGGAAAGTGGTCAGTCGCCCCATCACGGCGAGCTTGCTGACCATTTCGGTCGTGACCGCTGTCTGGAGCTATGTCCGAACCGTTCGTACCGAGCGTGAAGCGGTGAGGCTGGAGAACGAGGCGTTGGAGAAGGACGGTTCATGACCCCCCACGGCAGTTCGTTCGCGGCTGATGGAAAACCGCTGCCCGTGGCGATTTTGACAGGGGCGCTGGGATCGGGAAAGACGACAGTCATCCGCGATCTGATGCGGCGCCCGGAAATGGCCGGAACGGCCCTGATCGTCAACGAATTCGGCGAGGTCGGGCTCGACCATCTGCTGGTGTCTTCGGCGGTCGAGACGACGTTGTTGATGGAAAACGGCTGCCTGTGCTGTTCGCTGCGCGGCGACATCGTGGATACGGTACAAAACCTTTTCACGGCGGTCGAGCGTGGCGAAACCCCGCCGTTCTCGCGTATCATGATCGAGACAACCGGCCTTGCCGATCCGGTGCCCATCATCCGCGATTTGACCCAAAACCCGGCGCTTGCGGGGCATGTTCGCCTGGCTTGCGTCGCGACCTGTGTAGACGGATTGTTGGGGGTTGCAGCGCTGAAGAATGACCCGGTGGCGCAATCACAACTGGCGCAGGCCGACGTTGTTTTCGTGACCAAGACGGACTTGGCCGATCGCGCGGAAATCGACGCGCTGACAGAGCAACTGTACGTCCTGAACCCGCTCATGCACAGCCACGAGGTGCGCGACGGGCGCGTCCCACCCGGGGACTTGTTGTTTGGGGCGACAGCGCCCATCGGAGGTCGCAAGGAAGCTCGGTCGCAGCCCTCCCGCGACGACAGGCGCCACCACAAGCACCACGACCACAGCCAACACGAGGGCGTGGACACCCTTTCGATCCTGATGGAAGCGCCGTTGCCGTGGAACGCCTATCGCGATTGGCTGGACCTGATCTATTCGTTGCACGCAGCCCATTTGCTGCGCCTCAAGGGGTTCCTGTGGGTAGCCGAACGCGACGGACCGGTGCTTGTCCAGGGGGTCGGGCCGGTGCTGTCGCCTGTCGCATTGCTGAAGGACTGGCCCGAAGGGCGCCGGTTGACCCGGCTTGTTTTGATCTCTAAGGGCGTCACGTCGGCGGCGCTCAAACGGTCATTCGACGCGGGTCCCGCAACTGGCGTCCATCGTTCTGATGTCGGGTTTCGACAGGACGCAGATGATCAAATCAGTGGATAAACGATGGTCCAGACCACCCGTGCCCCTTCCCTTTCTCAGCAGGCTTATGACGCGCTGCGGCGGGATTTGATTGGCGGAGAACTGGAACCTGGCACCAAGCTGATGATCGCGGATCTTCAATCACGCTATACGCTGGGGGCGATGCCTCTGCGCGAGGCGCTGAACCGGCTGTCTGCCGAGGGTATGGTCGACAAGTCGGATCAGCGCGGGTTCTTCGTGCCTGCGCTGAACCACGGTGATTACCTCGACATTCAAAATGCCCGGATCGCGGTCGAAGCTGCCGCGCTGCGTGAAACAGTGGCGGAGCGCACGGCAGAGTGGGAAGATCAGATGGTGGTCTGCATGCATCGTCTGCGACGTGCCGGTCCGGCGGCTGATGCAAAAGACATGCAGTTCATCTTTTCCGACGCATGGGCCGAAAGCCATCGAAAATTTCACATGACGCTGATTTCAGGCTGCTCCAACACGCGGCTGCTGGCCTTTGCCGAAAATCTTTTTGAGCAATCCGCCCGTTACCGGATGCGACGACGCAAATTGTCGTTTCTGCGTGCCCCGGTGCGCGACCGTCTGGTCGAGGAACACGCCACGATCCTCGACGCCGCGCTGGCAGGAGAAGCGGATACAGCGGTGGAACGATTGGTCGATCACTACCGGTATTCGGTGGAAATTGTGTTGGGACGCCCTGTGGACCTTTCGGCTGACAAGAGCCGTTTTCTGGTATCCAAGGATGCCGACGATGGCTCTTCTGAGTGACGCGGCGCGGTCGGATCGGCTGTCCGTTCCTTTTGAAAGCGGGCTGAGAATGAAAATCGTCCCGCGTCGGGCGCGTTTTTCGACTGTCCGGGGGCGACGCCAGACCGGAGGCGCTGAAGGGCAGGCGCCGCGCAATTCATGGTCATTGCGATGCACCTATCCCAAAGGTGTCGGATGAGGCCATCCAGCGAGATCGACTTTGTCTGCCCGGCGATGGCGTGTTTGGCAGTAGTATGGGCCGGGGTGTTGGAACGCGGCAAATGCGCAAAGACCGAACCGTTATCGATGTGCGCCCGCCTTTGGGAGCCATCGCCGATTTCGAGAATAGAGATATTCTCGCGTGCGCTATGAGGCGCTCATCCATGAAAGTCGGGCACCTGCTTGCTGATCTGGATATGTTGGTGAACCTTGCAGGCAAGGTGGCCGAGACCAGTATCGCGCGCGCGGCCATTGCGCATTTGGCGGTTGTGCTGCCAAGATTGGATTGGGGCACCAGCGTTACAAGGCAATATCATCGCGGACGACGTCACCGACACGCCGATTGGGATTTCGGGCGGTCATGTAACCCCGCCCAAGGGTGCAGGGTTGGGTCTGCGTCCCGACAGAAAAAACTTGAGACCTACGGAATGGATATCAGATGACCTCATTCAATCTTCGCCCTTACGGTGCAACTCGTGGCCGGGACCACCTGTCGGACTACGGTCGGCCAGACAGTCTGACTGTCGATTGTCACGGCCACATGGCCGTGCCGGAGGCCGATGACCTGGTGCGCCCGCACCTTCCCGCAGCAGAACTTGACGCAGTGAAATATGCCTCGCCTGCGTCGCGTGCGGTCAACCAAAAGCAGAATGCAGACCGGATGCACCTGATGGAGGGTATCGACGGGCGCTTGAAGGACATGGATCGGATGGGGCTGGATATGCAGGTGATGTCGCCGGTTCCACCTCAATTCAACTATCAGGCCGATGCGGGCCTTTGCGCCGAGGCAAGCCAGATCATCAACGATGCGCTGGCCAAGGCGGCAGGGGCAAGCAACCGTTTGGCGGCGATCGGAACGGTGCCATTGCAGGATTGCAGTCGCGCGGTCGCCGAGTTGGAGCGCTGCATGGGCGAACTTGGCATGCCCGGCATCGAGCTTGGTGCGAATGCCGGTGCTGACGAGATTTCTGCCGCGCGGCTGGAGCCTTTCTGGGCGCGGGCAGAGGAATTGGGCGCCACGATCCTGCTGCATCCGACTTCATATGCAAGCGACCGCTTGTCAGAGCACTACCTGACCAACGTGGTCGGTAATCCACTTGAGACGACGGTCGCTGTTGCACATCTGATCTTTGATGGCGTGCTGGAGCGGTATCCGCGCCTCAAGATCATCCTGTCTCACGGGGGCGGCTATGCGGCGGCCTACACCGCGCGGATGGACCACGCCTGGGGTGCCCGACCGGATTGCCGGGGGAGGATCTCGCGTCCGCCAAGCACCTATATGGAACAGGTCCATTTCGACACGATTGTCTTTGCGACGGATCAACTGGATCATCTGCACCGAAAATTCGGTGCGGACCATCTGCTGATCGGGACGGACTATGCATTTGACATGGGCGAATACGATCCTGTCGAGCATGTGCAGCAGACCCCCGGCATCGACGCCGAAGGAGTGACGAAAATCTGCGGCGGGAATGCGGTTGCGCTATTCGGTCTCGACCCCATCGAAAGCGGGCGGGCGGACTTCACCCACGGCACGGCTCAGGTTTAGGAGCAAAACAAGGACAGTATCGAAGACTCGGGCAAGCCGATTGGTTTCCTTCTGGACGACACGCAGTGTGCCCCGATCTTCCTTGGTGGGGCGGGTGAAACCGTTGTGACAACAAGGGCCCGGAAGATGGCGGGCCGCCAAAAAGAGGCCATTGCAAGTAAAGGCCGGGGCGCACCGCGTTGGCGCCTGACTTCGGATGCGGATATCCTTCCGGGCGGCGCCGACATCGCGCCCGTCCGATGCCCAGGACGCTTCGGACAGATACCTCATCTGTCGTGCGCCGCCCGCGCGTGTTGCGCCGAACCTGCCTGACGTGATCCGCGAAACCGACCACTTCGAAGAAGACGAGATCAAACCGACGCCTATCGGAACAGATACCCGGATCATTCAAACTGTGACGCGATGTCGGTGTGTGGACCAACATGCTTCTTTTCGTCGAATGCAAGCCGAGCCGTCAAAGAAAGTGTCGCAATTGATACCATTGGAGCAGGGGCCGTCGACCTCAATCGCAATGGTCCGTTGCCGCATGCAAAAAGAAGCATGCGCCCTAATCTGTTGGTGGTTCCGCGTTCGCATGTGCCGTGTTAGGCTTTTCCCAATTTGATCGCTGTGCCCCGGGTGCTGGCATGGTTAATTTTGATGCAGCCTGCCCAAAAGAACAAAACTGAAGTCTTGAAAAAGCCAATACAAACATCCTCAGAGCCGGAAGCAGAGATCGGGAATTCAGGCCCGGATCGAATGGCTCAACCGAACGCGCAGATCGCTGCCATGTTCGAGATTTCGCAGCTTATCAGCGCTTCGCGTCACGATGAGGCGCGGGTTTTTCAGTCCATACTCGAGAACGCCAAATCACTGTGCAGGGCGCAGATGGCGGGGTTGATCCTGGCTACGGCCAAAGATGACATCCAGACACTTGCTGCACATATCGACGTCGCACCTGAATTGGTCGAGATGTTCGATGCCGGGCAGATGACGATGGATCCGAACCTGTCTTACGCGACCAGATGCATTCTGGACGCCAGGCCGATTGTTTGGGCGGACATGGGTGAAAGCGATCTGTATCACGCCGCCAGTCCCGTCGTGTGTTCCATGGTGGACGACAGCGGCATGCGCAGCGCCTTGTTTGTTCCCTTGCTCAGGGACGAAGAGGCCATCGGCGTGATCATGCTGTTGCGCGCACAGAGTGCCCCTTTCGAACAGGGCGAGATCATGTTGGTAGAAGCGTTTGCCGCGCAAGCAGTGATCGCGCTGGAGAACGTGCGCCAGTTTCGCGCCCTGCAAAGCCAACTGGCGCGCGAGGCTGCCACGGATGAGATCCTTTCCGTCATCAGCACGAGCAGGGATGACGATGCACAGGTGTTCGCGTCGGTACTGGAACAGGCGGCCCAGGTCTGCGGGGCGGACCAGGCCGCCTTGCTGCTGGCGACGCCGGCGGGCACCCATTGCCGACTGATGGCAAGCTGGGGCCACGTGCGCACAGCGTTCGAGCTGGGCGACGAGTTCCCTATGGAGGGCAAGCTGCCCGCCTCGGCTGCGGTCAGGACCGGTACGGTGGTGCATGTCGAGGACATGGCGCAGACACAGGAATATCTGGAACGGGACCCCGTCGCCGTCAAGGTGGTCGAGGCCGAAGGCATCCGTGCACGGCTTGCCGTGCCAATATTTCAAGATGGCAAACCCATCGGTTCGATTGCCGTCAGCCGCCGCGAGGCGCGCGCCTTTCTACCCGCGGATATTCAACTGCTCGAACGCTTCGCGCGGCACGCCGTGATCGCCATCGAGAACACGCGGCAGTTTGTCGAAACGCAGGAGGCGCTTGCGCGACAGACTGCGACCTCGGACATCCTGCAAGTCATCAACGAATCCAACACCGACCTGCAACCCATCTTCGATCTGATTGTTGAACGCTCGGCCGAACTCAGCGGTGCGCAGTTCTGCCTTCTGCAACGCTGCGAGAACAATATGTCCCTGCACCGCGCCAGCTTTGGGTTCACCAAAAAAATGTTGAAAAGCGCGGACATACTGAAGCCGATCGACTACCGGAAAGGCACGATCACCGGCGCGGTGATGGAAACTGGCGGTACCGTCCTCTGGGAAGACACCCAAACCCCCGATTTTCATGATTACAAACTGACACGGCAAACGGGCTCCGGCTCGGGTGCGGGCGTGCCGATCCGCACCAGCGACGGGATATGGGGAACGATCAACCTGGGTTGGACCAAAGGGATCACCCCCAGCCCGGAAAGCTTGCGGCTGGTAGAAACCTTCGCCGATCAGGCGGCCATCGCCATCGAGAACGTTCGGCTGTTCAACGAAACGCACGAGGCGCTGGAGTACCAGACAGCCACGTCGAAAGTGCTCGATGTCATTTCACGCTCGCCAAATGAATTGCAGCCGGTTCTGGATGTGATCCTTGAGGTGGCTACGCACATCTGCGCCCCGCAGACGGCCTATGCCACGCTGCTTGATCCGCAGGATGGCACCTACAAGACCGCATCGACCCGCAGCATGGATCCGGTATTCGAGGAATTCCTGCGCGATGTCGCCTTTGCGCCGGAAAAAACCAGTTGCACCGGGCGGGCCGCAATGCTGCGCGAAACGGTGTACATACCGGACACCGATGCGGATCCTGATTTTCAGTGGAAAGACGCCGCCCGAAAGGGCAATTTCCGCTCCGCGCTGGGTGTCCCGCTGATCAAGGATGGTGTCGTGGTGGGTGTGATCACGCTTGGACATGCGGATACCCATGCGTTTTCAGGCAAGAAGATCGAGCTTCTGGAAACTTTCGCGTCACAAGCGGTGATCGCGATCAGCAACGCGCGGCTGTTTGACGAGGTGCAGCAGCGCACCGCCGAGGTTGAGGAGGCATTGGTGCGCGAACGGGCCAGTGCGGAAATCCTGCAGGTCATCAACGAGGCTTCGTCGAACCCGCAACCGGTGTTCGATCTTGTGGTGCAGAAATCGGCGGAGCTGTGCGGTGCGCAGTTCTGCGTGCTGGAGCGGATTGAGGACGGGTTGCATCACTTTTGTGCGCAATTCGGATTTCCGCCCGATACCGTGGAGATGCTGACCTCCGATTATCCGATGACCCCGGCCATGGGCCACGTCGCACCGCGGGTGGCCAAAAGTGGCAAGGTCGAACATCTGGCCGATGCCCAGACGGATGAATATTTCAGCCCGGAACTGGCAAAGGCCGTGGGATTTCGCCGCATGATGGGTGTGCCGATCCGTGCCGAGGGCCGCATCTGGGGCGTGGTGGTCGTGGGCTGGCCCGATCCCGGCCCGCCGGTTGCGGGCAATGTGGACCTGGTGCAGAGCTTTGCCAATCAGGCCAGCATCGCCATCGAAAACGCGCGCCTGTTTCGCGAAACGCAGCAACGCACGGCGGAGGTCGAAGAGGCGTTGGAACGCCAGAAGGTCACCTCCGCGATCTTGCGCGCCATCAGCCAGTCGCCGACGGACGTGCAGCCGGTCATGGAGACGATCGTCAGCAACGCAACGCAGTTGATCGACGCGGACATGGCCGTGTTTCTTTTGCGCATTGACGATCAGTACTATGCCGCCGCAGGGGCGGGGCCGAACGGCGTGTTGATCACCGACAAGATTCGTGAAGGGGCGCGCAAGCTGGCGACGCAATTCACCCCCGATGGCCTGCCGCTGCAACCCTTGGCCCCGGACGAAAATTTTCCATCCCGCGCGATGGTCAGCGGCGAAGTGCAGCACATCGTCGACTGGCCAAACGCGGATGTTCCGGCCCACGAACAGGCGCGCGGCCAACAGTTGGGGATCACATCCGCGATCTATATCCCGTTGATGCAGGGCGACACGTGCCTCGGATCGCTTGTCCTGATATCCACCACCCAGACTTCGTTTTCCGCCAAGGACATTGCCCTGGCCCAGTCGTTCTGCGATCAGGCGGTTATCGCACTGCGCAACACGCAGCTGTTTGTGCAGACACAGGAAGCGCTGGAGCAGCAAAAGGCGTCCGCCGAAATCCTGAGCGTGATCAGCCAGTCTGTGTCTGACACCCAGCCTGTGTTCGAAAAGATCCTCGAAAGCTGCAAGCTGCTGTTCGGTGGCGAGGAACTGGATGTCCTGCTGATCGACGATCAGGGTCTGCTGCAAGTCGCCGCCTATATCGGCAAGTACGAAACCGAATTGCTGAAAACATTTCCCGCCCCCTGGGAGGTCACCCCGGCGGCAGAGGCCATTCGCACGCTGACTGTGGTCAACTACGCAGACTGCGCCAACAATCCCGACACGCCGAAAGTGCTGCAAAAGATGGCGCGGATCGCGTCCTATCATTCGGTCGCCTTCGCGCCGATGATCTGGGAGGGCAAGGGCATCGGTGTGGTGGGTGTGGCCCGCTCTGAACGGCCCTTTGTGGACAAGGAACTGCGCATCATGCAGGGCTTTGCCGATCAGGCGGTGATCGCGATCCAGAACGCGCAGTTGTTCAAGGACACCCAGGCCGCGCTTGTGCGCCAGACCGCCAGTGCCGACATCCTGCGGGTGATTTCCGAAACCCAGGATGATCTGGTCCCGGTCTTTGACGCGATCCTGAGCCGGGCGGCGGCCTTGTGCGACTCGCCCATGTCCAGCCTCAACATCGTCGCCGAGGATCGCAGCCACGCCAATCTGGTGGCCCACTACGGCGACAAGCTTGATGTGCTGGAGGTGGGCAAGACCCGATGGGAGATGACACCGGGCCTGTCCATTGCCGACAGTATTCTCGGGATGAAGCCGGTGCATATCCCGGACCTCAAGGACACGGACAGTTACCGAAATGGCAACGAGGTACGCCGCAATGCGGTTGACAAGGAAGGTATCCGCACGTTCCTTGCCATTCCGCTGATCCACAAGGGCGAAGGCATCGGCAACATCGCGCTTTACAAGCGCGAGGTGAGCCCGTTCAGCGCCGACGACATCGCCCTTGTCGAAAGCTTTGCCGATCAGGCGGTGATCGCGATCCAGAACGCGCGGCTCTTCAACGAAACGCAGGCCTCCCTCGCCCGCCAAACCGCCAGTGCGGATGTGCTGCGGGTGATCAGCAAGTCGCCCACCGACGTCACCCCGGTCTTTGAAGAGATCGTCTGCGCCGGTGTGTCGCTGATCGACTGCGATGTCGCCATAGCGCTGCGCACGGATGGCGACTGGGCCTGGCAGGAGGCCGTGGCGACTCCAAAGGGTCTGGATACGGAGATCACACGCCAGCAAATACGCATGTCGGAGGTCGACAGTATCCCTTCGCGGTCCATGCAACGGGGTGAAACGATCCATATCCCCGATTGGGACGTCGCCGAATTCACGGACTTCGATGCCGCCGTCCGTGCCAAGCACGGCTTCAAGTCGTCCCTCATCGTGCCCATGCTGCGCGGCGATACGTGCCTTGGCTCATTCAGCTTCCTTCGCAAGACGAAAAAGCCGTTCTCGCAGGACGAAATCGCAATGGCGAACTCCTTTGGCGATCAGGCCGTGATCGCCATCGAAAACGTGCGACTGTTCAACGAGACCCAGACCGCCCTGGCCCGCCAGACCGCCAGCGCCGACATCCTGCGGGTGATCAGCCAGTCGCCTGATGATGTGACACCTGTTTTCGAAGCGATTGCCGCGGCCGGTGTGCGCCTTGTGTCCTCGGACATGGTCGTCGCGATGACGGCGCAGGATGATACGTTCGAAGTGCTGGCGCGGGTCACCCGGGATGGCGTAGCTCCGCTTGAGGGCAACCAGCGCTTTCCCGTCGACCCCGACCCCGGTTCAAGCTTTCCGGCGCAGGTTCTTCAGGAGAAACGGATACTTCATCTGCCCGACTGGGATGCGCTCGATCTTTCCCCGTTTGAACAGACCACCTACGAAAGACACGGAATCCGAGCCGCGCTGCTATTGCCGCTCATGAAAAGCGGGATCTGTCTGGGGGTGCTGGTGTTTGCGCGCCAGACCGCCGGTGCGTTTTCCAGGGATGAGATTGATCTTGCCAAAACCTTTGCCGATCAGGCGGTCATCGCCATCGAGAACGTGCGTCTGTTCAATGAAACCCAGACGGCACTTGCGCGCCAGACCGCCAGTGCGGATGTGTTGCGGGTGATCAGCCAGTCGCCGGATGATACAACTCCCGTCTTCGAGGCGATCGTGACCGCGGCAACCGGGCTCCTCTCCTCTGATATGGCCTTTGTGCATTTGGTTGATGGCGACAGTTTCCGCCCGGTAGCGGGCGCGACCCCGGACGGTGTGATTCCCGGCGTAGACTCCTCTGCGCTGCCGATCGACCCTGACCACAACTTTCCTTCCCGGGCGATTGTCGCGCGACAATTGCTGCATTTGCCCGACTGGTCGGCGATCAGCTTGCCCGAACACGAGCAAAACATCCGCAACACCTTCGGTGTTGGCGCAGCGCTCTATATGCCCTTTCTGCGTGGCCAGGTCCTGTTCGGGCTCTTGGTCTTTGTGCGCAGCGAAACGGGCGGCTATTCGAACGATGAAATCGACTTGGCCAAATCCTTTGCCGATCAGGCGGTGATCGCCATCGAGAACGTGCGGCTGTTCAATGAAACCCAGACCGCGCTGGCGCGCCAGACAGCGAGTGCGGACGTTCTGCAGGTGATCAGCCAGTCACCAGACGATACCACACCGGTTTTCAACGCAATCGTGGCTGCTGCCGTGCAGTTGCTTGATTGTGATATGGCGATCTCGATAATCACGGACGGCAAGACGTTTTCGCCGGCGGCAGGGGCGTCGCGTGAAGGCCCGTTGACTGACATGGGACCACAGGTCGTCGCGGTTGATCCGAAAAAGAACTTTCCGTCGATGGCCATAGACTCCAAATCGATTTTGCAAATTCCCGACTGGGCCGCTGTCGATCTTCCTGAACACGAGCAGGAAATTCAGCGGATATTCGGCGTAAACTCCGCGCTGTACATTCCAATCTTGAAAGGTGAGCGACTGCTTGGAATTCTTGCGTTTGCGCGCAATGAGGCCCGCGCTTTTTCACAAGACGAAACCGATCTGGCTCAATCATTTGCCGACCAGGCCGTTATTGCCATCGAAAATGTTCGACTCTTCCGCGAAGCGCAGGATGCCCGCGAAGAGGCGGAAAAGGCCAACGAGGCGAAAAGCGCTTTCCTTGCCACCATGTCCCACGAAATCCGCACGCCAATGAACGCGGTGATCGGGATGAGCGGGTTGCTGATTGATACGGAACTCGACGCCGAACAGCGCGATTATGCCCGCACCATCCGCGACAGTGGCGACGCGCTGTTGGGGATCATCAACGAAATCCTCGATTTCTCCAAGATCGAAGCGGGGCAGATGGATATCGAAGAGCACCCCTTCGATCTGCGCGAGTGTATCGAATCCGCGCTTGATCTGGTTGGCGGGCGGGCCGGGGAAAAGCAGCTTGATCTGGCCTATCTTTACGATGACAGGGTGCCAGCCGCCATCAGTGCGGACCTGACGCGGATGCGCCAAATCCTGCTGAATCTGCTGTCCAATGCCGTCAAATTCACCGATAGCGGCGAGGTTGTCCTGTCAGTAACGGCTGCACCCGTGAAACGTGGTCGGGTCGAATTGCACTTTGCCGTGCGCGACACAGGTATCGGTCTGACCGAGCAGGGGATGAGCCGGCTGTTCCAGTCGTTCAGCCAGGCCGACAGTTCGACCACCCGCAAATATGGCGGCACGGGGCTGGGGCTTGCGATCTCCAAACGGCTGGCGGAGCTGATGGGCGGGACCATGTGGGCGGAAAGCGACGGGGCGGGCAAGGGGTCGACCTTTCATTTCACCGTTTTGGCCAAACCGGCCAATCTGCCCGAGACCAGGGCCCGCAGTCTGGTCGGCGAGCAATCCGAACTGAGCGGCAAACGTCTGCTGGTGGTGGACGACAATGCGACCAACCTGAAGATCCTGACGTTGCAGACCCAGAAATGGGGCACGCGGACGCAGGCCTGTTCCACTCCCGCGGACGCGCTGAAGGCGCTGAACGAAGGCAAGGCCTTCGACCTCGCCATTCTCGACATGCACATGCCCGAGATGGATGGCGTCGGTTTGGCCAAGGCGATCCGCAGGGATCATCCCGACCTGCCGCTGATCCTGTTCAGCTCTCTGGGGCTGCGCGACATGGACTCCGAGGACGGGCTGTTTGCCGCCTACCTTGCCAAGCCGCTGCGTCAGTCGCAGCTGTTCGACACGCTGGTGACCGTGTTCGCGCCCAAAAGCCCGGTCAAGGCCGCGCCGGGCCGCCCAAGGAAGGTGCAGGCCGACCCGGACATGGCCAGACGCCACCCGCTGCGCATCCTTCTGGCCGAAGACAACCTGGTGAACCAGAAACTCGCCACCCGACTGCTGGAGCAGATGGGGTACCGCATCGATCTGGCCAGCAACGGGATCGAAGCGCTGGAAAGCGTGGCGCGCCAGACCTATGACGTGGTCCTGATGGATGTGCAGATGCCGGAAATGGACGGGCTCGAGGCCGCGCGCCGCATCAACGCCGACCACCCGGACGGCACCCGCCCCAGGATCATCGCGATGACGGCCAATGCCATGCAGGGCGATCGCGAAATGTGCATCGAGGCCGGCATGGACGACTACATCGCAAAACCGATCCGCGTCGAGTTGCTGACCGAGGCGCTGTTGAACGTGCCGCCGCACCGAAAGGACACAGAGTGACCAAGCAGATCATCGATCCCTCCGTCTTTGCGGAACTGTCCGACACCATGGGCGAGGATTTCGCCACAGAACTTGTTTCGACCTTTCTGGATGAAGCCCCGCTGATGCTTCGGGCGCTTGAAGATGCCGCCACGCAGGCGGACGCGGATGCCTTTCGACGCGCGGCACATTCGCTCAAGTCCAACGCCGAGGTTTTCGGCGCGGGACAACTCGCGCAGATGGCGCGCGCGTTGGAAATGGGCGGGTTGCCGGATGATGCGTCATTGCTCACGGGCCTGCGCACATCGCTTGCAGAAACCACTGATGCGCTTGGAAAGTTGATCCATGTCTGACCTCAAGGGGCATCTGCTGATCGTGGATGACAACAAGGTCAACCGCCTGCTGATGTCGCGGAGTGTGGAGTTGCTGGGCCATCGCGCCTCGGTGGCCGAAAACGGCAGGATCGCCATGGACATGCTGAGGGCAGACAGTTTCGATATTTTGCTGCTGGACATCGAGATGCCCGAGATGGACGGGTTTGAAGTGCTCGAAGCCCTCAAGGCGGATCCCGATCTGCGCGACCTTCCTGTGATCGTGACCTCGTCGGTCGAGGGGCTGGAAAATATCGTGCGCTGTATCGAGTTGGGGGCCGAGGATTACATTCCCAAACCGGTCAACAAGGTGCTGCTGAACGCCCGCGTCAGTTCCAGCCTTGAAAAGAAGCGCCTTCATGACGAGCAACAGCGCCTTCTGAACCGGTTTGCGACCGTCGAAGTGGCGCAGGACCTGAAGAAATCGGGATTTTCCATTGGTGGCAAGCGGCTGTCAGCGACGGTTCTGTTTTGCGACATTCGCAACTTTACCGGCATCTCGGAAAGCATGCCGCCAGAGGCCACAATCGAGTTGCTGAACACGTTTTACGCGCTGATGTTCGAGGCGGTGTCGAGCCAGGGTGGAATCGTGAGCCTGATGGTCGGAGACGGACTGATGGCGATTTTCGGCGCCCCCAGGGAGCTTGATAACCCGTCGCAAAGCGCCGTTGCCTCCGCACAGGACATGCTGACCATGATGACTGTCCTGAACGAGGAGCGCGTTGCAAATGGCGAACCGCCGTTGAAAATCGGCGTCGGGATCGCAACGGGAGAGGTGGTTGCCGGGTATGCGGGCACACAGGATCGCGCCACATACACCTGTATCGGAAAAACGGTAAATCTGGCGGCGCGGCTGGAGGCCTATACCAAGATTGCCGGCGTCGAAGTCCTGTTGGACGAACAGACACTCAAACATCTGGCCAATCCGGACGCTTGCAAGTCCATTTCCTCTGTCGCGCTGAAAGGGTTTTCGGAGTCTCTGAATGTCTACGCGCTTTGAGATGAAAACGCCCTGAAAAATCCAGCTGTCCCGCCGCGGATGACGAGGCAATGAGAGAACAGCGCAGACCGGCCGAAATATTTTGCCTGTAAGACTTTGACCAATTGCGTTTCGTGCATTGCCTCAGCCCGAAAGAGCGTGGAGAAAGATGCGCGGCAGCTTCCGGACGCTGGGCCTGTACTGGAACTGCGTCAGCAGTTTGCCCAACTTGTCCTGACGCGTATTGGACACAAACCAGGGTGGACGCGGCAGCAGTGTCATCCGCCCGGACAGCAGATTGCGGGGGAAGGGGCGGAAGGGTGCCTCGACAACCGTGCGTTCGGTTCTGACCAGCATGAACGTGTTGTGTACCGTGCCGATGCCTGACTCTACATGGCAAGGCGAAGCACCGGCGAAACCGCCCCAGGGGCAGGCAGTGGCCAGAAAGGCCAGCCCCGTCCAGGTGTTGATCGCGACGGTGCCATAGCGGAATTCTGCAATGATTTCGTCGAACCGCTTGCGCCCCATCGCGCGGATGGTTGCGGGATGGATGACTATGTTGCCGCCCAATGTGCCATAAAGCGTAACGTTCGCCCAACGTATCGCGGCGCGCAGGTAGGTTTCCGCATTTGGCGCGTCCAAGTGCATAACACCCATGGCCGGGGCAAAAACCTCGTTTTGCCCGAGCCAGTCCGTGTCACCATGCTCCATATCCGCGACCAGACACGCGGGCCCTTCTGCGCCCCGTTTGACGCTTCTGACTTTGGTGGAGTGACTATTGAATGCGTCCATCCGTGTATCCGTTCCGGGGTAATAGGCCGCCCGCTCCGTGTGCTTTTCGATGACCGACGAAATTTCGGCCATCAGCCTGTCGGTCTCGTTCCAGCCTTTGGGCAGGATCAGGCATTGCAACGCCACACAGTTGAAACCGGAATTGTGCAGCTTCATCGTGGCAATGTTTTCTGCCTGAAAGCGCAGGTCCGCTGCAGTCCATGGCCCCGGAACAACGATGGTCGGACAGACGGCCCCAAGCTCGGACGTGATGGGGCGCGTGTTTGCGGGTGTGCCTGCGGCCTTGTTCTTGGTGCCCGTCTCGCCCACGCCCCATACAATCGCATCATGGGTGGCGCGCGCACCGGTGATATGGATTTCCTCGACCAGCGCATGGTTGGTCAGATATGCCCCGGCGGCGCCGTCGCCGCGATGAACACGCAGGGCATTCGCGTCGATGAGGGGTTGGAGTGCGTGATTGAGATACTCTGTCAGGTAGTCATTGACCGGGTTCATCTTGACCAGCGCGACCTGGTTTTCCAGGAACAGCTTTTGAAAGGCGTCCAGAGGCGTGATGGCCGCGATATTGCCTGTACCGAGGATCAGGGCGACCTTGCCGACGCGCTGTCCTTCGGGGATGTCATAGGCGCTGGCGGCGTGGTCCTTGAGGTTCCGCGCGCTCACGCCCTCTTGCATCCATACCTCTGCAGTAATCCCCGAAAGCAAAAGGTGGTCCCAGATCGAATGCGGCAAGACCCGCACCGCCATCCGCCCATTCGGCAGTTCTCTTTTGGGCAGGGGATCAAGGAACGCCTTGTCTGCCATCTTGGACAGCGTCGTGATCAGGCCATTGCAGGTCGACATCAAGGCATACGGTCCCGAAAACCACTCTTCACCCATCAGCGGTGATCCATCGGGAATGCCCTTGGCCTTCGCGGCCATTGCGGCCCAGTCCTCCGCTACTTTGGCGAGGTTGTTCTTGACCTGAACAAGCATCCCGATGCGATCGCCGACAGAGGTGTCCGCCCAGTCGTGTTTTGCCGCATCCAGCACCTTGAGGTCAGCGTCATAGGCGGCCTGAAGAGCGGGTGTGAATTGGGCCGTGTGGTTCATCTCGGTTTCCCTTTTGGCGGATGAAAGCATAAGTTTTGTCATTGGATCGGTACAGCGTTACAGGTCGCGCCGGGGCACTGGTCCAACATTTTTCCACGCATTGCACGGCATACTTGTTCGTAGTCTTCCGAACGCCATCTTGGGGCTGAATTGCCAAACCGCAGTGGGTGTCATCACCAGTCAGGATGGCGCTGATATGACCGCTTCAAACCACCCTATTTTTGCGCAAGATCACAGCCTTGATCAATGACTGCGAGCCCGGTCGCCATGATTTCGATGTGTTTCGGATTTGTAAGGCCCAGCGGATTCCAGACGGGTGCCTTGCGTTTTCAGGCGCTCATGTCTGTGAAATGAAGGTTCGGACTTTGGTGGGCAAGCTCTGCCCCGGGACGCCTTACTTTACTCCGCAGGCGCGAACCCGGTGATGAGCTGGCGCAAACCAAATGCCGCCCCGGCAAAGATCGCCACGAACGTCACCGGTGCGCTGAAGGCGAGAACTGAGAAGGCAGAGATGCCTTGCCCCACGCTGCATCCCACAGCAAGGATCGCGCCCGGACCCATGATCGCGGCACCGAGCATTTGGCGGCGCAGTCCGCGGGGGTCATCGCAGGCTTCCCATCGAAAGTGCCCCTTTGAATATGAGCCAAGGGCTGCACCGATCACCACACCGACAACCGAGCCGACACTGAAGGAAAGTGCATTGCCGGAAGCCGTCATCGTGTAAAAGATCGTGTCGCCGATGGGAGCTGCAAAAGTGTGGGTTTCAATCGGCTCGGCCTCGAATCCGGTGACTGCGACCCAATACGTGCCCAGCCAGCCCGACACGACAGCAAGGCCGACAACCATACCCCAAAAGATGTGGCCATAGGCACGTCGCATGTCTGCCTTGGCCAGGGTAACCGCCAGCAAAAGTCCCCCCACGACAACACCCGTGATCAGAGGAGATACGCCAACTGTCTCAAAAGCCTGTGAGAAGCCCTGCGGCGTGTTGGCGCCTTCTTGTACCGGGAACAGCCAAACGCGGAAATGGGCCAGCGGGCCAGACATCACGAAGGAGGCAGAAAGCCCCATGACCAGCACAATCACGAAAGAGCGCAGATCGCCGCCGCCCATGCGCGCCAGCGCGCCGTAGCCGCAATTGCCGCTGAGCGCCATTCCATAGCCGAACATCAAACCCCCGATGATCGAGCCGAGCGGGTTCCAGACACGGTCAAGATAGGCCGTCTCGGCACCGTCCATCCATCCAGATGATATCGCCACATGCGTACCGATGATTGCCACGGCAATCGAAATGCCCCACATCCGCAACCGTCGGTCATCGCCGCCATACAGGGCGTCTTCTATGGCGCCGAGGGTGCAAAAACGACCGATGCGTGCAGCCAGCCCAAGAAAGACGCCACCGATAAGTCCGATCAGCGCAACGGTGTTGGCTTCACCAATTGTTTCTATCATGGATCCCCCCAGAGTACCGAAGGCTGGCGCGGCGTCCGGTCAGTCTTGCCTGCAAAACAGGTCGTAGACGACTTCCATGATTTGCTTCGGGCGGTCATCTGTCAAGCTGTAGTAAATAGCCTTGCCCTCACGGCGGGGTTTCACGATACCTTCGAGCCGCAGGCGGGAAAGCTGCTGTGACACCGCGGCCTGACGCGCGGACAACAGCTCTTCGAGTTCCGTCACCGACTTTTCACCCGATGCCAGATGACACAGGATCATCAACCGCCCCTCATGGCTGATTGCCTTGAGGAAATTCGACGCCTCCTGCGCGTTGCGCATCATCCTCTCGATGTCCTCGGCGCACATATTCTTGTCGAACACCGGGAGGCGGGGTACAGATGCGGATGATGGGCTGGCGTCCATGGTCATACGAACGGTCATAGCGGCTCAGCTTTCCTGATCCAAGGGAATTTCGGCCTGTTCCAGCAACATCCCGAGCAGTCCCCAAAAGAAATCCTGACCCGGGTATCCTTCGATACGACCGATTTCCTTGCCCTCATCGACAAGGATAAACGTGGGGGTGAAAAGCACCCGTCTCTCGAAAACGACATCGGGTGTTTCGCTTTGCAGATCATAGCGTTTCAGCGGGGCTGCGCGGCCCTCTGCCGTCTTGGGGTAGATATAACCGACCTCTTCGTTCCACTTGGCGCACCAAATGCATCCAACCTCCTCCGCCATTAGCAGATAGGGTTCCGCCATGGCCGGTATTGGCAAGGCGACGGCCAATGTCAGTGCCAGTGATTTAAGCATGAGAGCCAAGGTCCAGATTGACGAAACGATAAGTTTCAACATAATCTAATTTGTGAATATCTCAAGCCAAGAGGCCACGAAGCATGTTCGATGTCACATTTTTCGGCGCTTTGTTGGCAGGTTTGCTGTCTTTTCTGTCACCCTGCATTCTTCCGATCGTGCCATTCTACCTCAGCTACCTCGCGGGTGTCGGTATGAATCAGATCAGCGCCGAGTCGGAAATCACACCGGCGGTCCGCCGCAAGGCGGTCATCTCGGCACTGTTCTTTGCGATGGGCGTCGTCACGGTTTTTGTGGGGCTGGGAGCAACGGCCACCGTCTTTGGCCAGGTGGTACGCGAATACTTCGACATTCTGCGCTGGGTCGCGGCGGGCATCATAATCGCGATGGGGCTGCATTTTCTCGGGGTCTTGCGCATCGGCATCCTGTACCGCCAGTTCCGCGCGGATGCCGGGAACGCGTCGAACGTCACACATGTCGGGGCATTTGTGATCGGCTTGGCCTTTGCGTTCGGCTGGACGCCTTGCGTGGGTCCTGTGCTGGCCACCATCTTGTTCACGGCAGCAGGGCAGGAAACGGCGTGGCAAGGCGCGTGGTTGCTGTTCACCTACGGCGCAGGAATGACGCTGCCCTTTGTGATCGCTGCTCTTTTCATTGGGCCCTTCATGCGGTTCATGGCCCGATTCCGGCGGCATCTGGGGCTGGTCGAGAAACTGATGGGTGCGTTGCTCATCCTGTTCGGTGTGCTGATCGCCACCAATTCCGTCAACTACATCGCACAATGGATGCTGGAGACATTCCCGTGGTTCTATTCCATCGGATGAGGAGGATTTGACATGAAACGACTGATCACATTTCTGGCGGCTGCCTTGTTTGCCACCGGCGTGCATGCCGCAGAGTTGGGAGATGACGGACTCTACAAGACCCCATGGATGCGGGACACCTTCAAGGATTTGACCGAGGATCTGGCAGAGGCGAATGCCGAAGGCAAACGCCTGATGATCATGGTTGAACAGCGTGGCTGCATCTACTGCAAGAAGATGCACGAAGAGGTCTTTGTCGTGCCCGAGATCGCACAGTATATTGAGGATAACTATTTCGTTGTGCAGATCAACATGTTCGGCGATGTGGACGTGACCGATTTTGACGGCACCATCTTGCCAGAAAAGGATATGGTGAAACGCTGGGGTGCGCTGTTCACGCCAAGCATCTATTTCCTCCCGCAGGTTGTGAACGATGATCAGACCATGGTGCAGGCGGCGGTCGCGATCATGCCCGGAGCTTTCGGGCGGTGGACAACCTTCAACATGCTGAATTGGGTGGTCGAAGAAGGCTACAATCAGGACGAACCGTTCCAGAAGTACCACGCCCGCAAATTGGCGGAACAGTCCCAGTGATGCCGCACGCGCGAAGTTTTCTGAATGAATAATGCTGCATCTGCGAACAGATTGTAAAATTCAATTAGTTGAATTTAATGTTGCGTCGCTGCTTTGGTGTGCACTAGTGTACCGAAAACGACAGTCAGGAATCGTTCTCGGGAGGGACCATGAGAAAAGCATTGGGACTTGGTTTGGTTGGCGCATTGGCCGCAAGTGCCGCGCTCGCGCAGGCCGTGAAGCCAACGGAAGTTGTCTATGAGGATGGTGCGGTGGCGACGTCGCTCAGCGGGACACCCGGCGATGTCGAGAATGGAGCCATTCTGATGAACAAGGGAGCAGGCAACTGCATCGCTTGTCATTACGTAAGCGCCCTGTCCGATCTGCCCTTTCACGGTGAAATCGGTCCGCCGCTTGATGGGGCCGCCGATCGCTGGTCAGAGGCGGAGCTGCGCGGGATCGTTTCAAACGCCAAAATCATGTTCGAGGGCACGATGATGCCTGCATTCTACAAAACCGAAGGATTTGTTCGGGTCGGCGACGCCTACACGGGCAAGGCCCATCCGGAGGGCGAAGTGCAGCCCCTTCTGACGGCACAAGACATTGAGGATGTTGTCGCATTCCTCATGACTCTGAAAGAAGAGTGACACGGGATAAATTGGAGGCTTCCATGCAATTGACACGAAGAAAGATGCTCGCTCTTGGCACCAGCACACTGGCATTCGCCAGCATTGCCGGCCTGCCAGCCTTCGCGAGCCTGACAGATGATGCCATCGCGGAATTTACCGGGGGCGCGGAACTCGGTGAGGGCGGTGTCACGATCACCGCGCCGGAAATCGCCGAGAACGGCAACACGGTGCCAATCGAAGTGGCCGCTCCGGGCGCTGTCGAAATCACGCTTTTTGCAGATGGCAATCCGGTGCCCAATGTTGCCACCTTCAATTTTGGCCCGCTGAGCGGTTCGCGCAGTGCCTCCACCCGCATTCGTCTGGCAAAGACCCAGGACGTGGTTGCGGTGGCCAAGATGGAAGACGGCTCGTTTCTGATGGCCAAGGCCAATGTGAAAGTAACCATCGGCGGCTGCGGCGGCTGATCGGAGATATAAGGAGAAAACCAATGGCGGCTAATGTCAAACCAAGAGTCAAAGTCCCCAAGCAGGCAGCGGCAGGTGAAACAATCACCATCAAGACTCTGATCAGCCACACGATGGAGAGCGGTCAGCGCAAGGACGCTGACGGCAACGTCATTCCCCGTTCGATCATCAACCGGTTCACAGCAGATTTTAACGGCGAAAATGTGATTGATATCAAGCTTGAGCCTGCGATCTCAACCAACCCGTACTTCCAGTTCGAGGCGGTTGTGCCTGAATCCGGTGAGTTCAAGTTCACCTGGTACGACGATGATGGCTCCGTCTACGACGAGGCAAAGAAAATCACGGTGTCCTGAAACACCACCTTGGCGTGCTCTGCGAGGAAAAGGCGCGTCATTGCCACCGGAGGAGAAGAATAATGGGTGTACGACCACTTGCATTGGTTGCCGTGATGGCGCTTGGCAGCACTGCCTTGGCGCAGGACAATAGCACGCTTTCGATCGACGGAGAGACGCTGGTTACCGAGACGGCCGCACCGGCGCATCTCGACGCGCTGAGCACGATCTATTCAGGCTGGCGCTTCCGCACACCGGAAACGCAGGCGTTGCAGATTGATGATTTCGACAACCCGGCGATGATATTTGTGGATCAGGGTTTGGACCTGTTCAATGCCGTTGATGGTACCGAGGGAAAGTCCTGCGCGTCTTGCCACACAAACGGTCCGGAGGAATTTGCGGGGCTGCACGCCACCATGCCCAAAGTCGTCGATGGCAAGATCGTTGTGATGGAAGACCTGATCAACACTCATCGGCAGGAGGTCATGGGTGCCGAGCCGTGGAAGTGGTCCGGCGCGGACATGCAGGCGATGGTTGCTCTTATTGGTCTGCAATCCAGAGGGATGCCGATGGATGTCGCGATTGATGGCGAGGCCGCCCCGTTCTGGGAGCAGGGCAAGGAAATGTACTACACCCGCTATGGCCAACTGGAACTGTCCTGCGCAAATTGCCATGAGGACAACTATGGTCGGATGATCCGTGCGGACCACCTCAGCCAGGGTCAGATCAACGGCTTTCCGACCTACCGTCTGAAACAGGCCAAGCTGATCTCCCGACACAATCGTTTCCGCGGCTGTATCCGGGACACACGTGCTGAGACATTTGACGAAGGTTCTGAGGAGTTCAAGGCTCTGGAACTTTATGTCGCCAGTCGTGCGAACGGTCTTTCCATCGAGACCCCCGCTGTCCGACAGTAGAAGGGTGAATGGCCCCACATAGTGCGGGCCATTTTGCTCTCATTCAAATTCAAACATGCGCATGTGTTTGAGGGAGTATCAACAAGATGATCTCGCGTCGTGATTTTCTTCAGGTGGGTATGGCTGCTTCGGCCATTGTCGGGGCTTCCGGCTTTGGCAACTGGGCGAGACTGGCGGCGCAGCAGCAGTTGACGCAAGATCAGCTCTTGCAGTTTGACACTTTTGGCAACGTTTCCCTGATCCACATCACGGACATCCACGGGCAGCTCAAGCCTCTTTATTTCCGCGAGCCTTCCGTGAACATCGGGGTGGGGGACAACAAGGGCGCTGTGCCACATGTCACAGGTGCGGACTTCCGCAAGCTCTATGGCATCGCGGATGGCAGCCCAAGCCACTATGCGCTCAGCTCGGGCGATTTTTCCTCGCTCGCGCAGGCTTACGGTCGCGTTGGCGGGCTGGACCGGATGGCAACCGTGATCAACGCGATCCGCGCGGACAGGCCCGACGCGATTCTGCTGGACGGCGGCGACACCTGGCACGGTTCCTACACCTGTCTCAAGACGCAAGGCCAGGACATGGTCAACGTGATGAACGCGCTGAAACCTGACGCGATGACTTTTCACTGGGAGTTCACGTTGGGCTCTGAACGGGTCACTGAAATTGTCGAAGATTTGCCCTTCGCCGCCCTTGGCCAGAACATTTTTGACGCCGAATGGGACGAACCGGCGGAGATGTTTGAACCCTACAAGATGTTCGAGCGCGGCGGCACCAAGATCGCGGTGATCGGTCAGGCGTTCCCGTACATGCCGATCGCCAACCCGGGTTGGATGTTCCCAGAATACTCCTTTGGTATCCGGGACGAGAACATGGCCGCGATGGTCGAGGAAGTGCGCGGCCTTGGGGCGGAATGTGTTGTCGTGCTCAGCCACAATGGTTTTGACGTCGACAAGAAGATGGCAAGCGTTGTGCCTGGCATTGATGTGATCCTGTCGGGTCATACCCATGACGCGCTGCCTGAACCCGCCGTGGTGGGAAAGACGATCATTGTACCGTCCGGTTCGAACGGCAAGTTCGTCAGCCGCATTGATCTCGATATCCGCGATGGGCGCATGATGGGCTACAAGACCAAGCTGATCCCGATTTTCTCCGACGTGATCAAGCCGGATGCCGAGGTCGCAGCCTTGATCGATGCCGAGCGCGCGCCCTATGCTGCAGAGATGGCCGAGGTGATCGGGCGGACGGACAGCCTGCTTTACCGTCGTGGCAACTTCAACGGCACTTGGGATGACGTGATCTGCGACGCGCTGATCAGCGAGCGGGATGCAGAAATCGCGCTCAGTCCCGGCGTGCGCTGGGGGCCGTCGCTGATCCCCGGTCAGGACATCACCCGCGAAGATATTTTTGGCGTCACCTCCATGTCCTACGGTCAGGCTTATCGCACGGAAATGACGGGCGAGTTCCTCAAGGTTGTTCTGGAGGATGTGGCCGACAACATCTTCAACCCCGATCCCTATTATCAGCAAGGCGGCGACATGGTGCGCACCGGCGGCCTCGGTTACCGGATCGACGTGTCCAAACCGCAGGGAGAGCGGATTTCGAATATGACGCTGCTGGGCACCGGCGAGGCCATCGACCCCGCGCGGGCCTATGTCGTGGCCGGTTGGGCCAGTGTCAATGAAGGCACCGAAGGGCCGCAGATCTGGGACGTGTTGGAAAGCCACATCGCCAGGCTGGGGACCGTCACGGTGACGGACAACCACAGTGTCGAGGTTGTCGGCATTTAGGAGGAGACCATCATGAAGACTATTCTAGCCGCTGCTGCCATCGCCATCGCCGCCACCGCCGCATTTGCACAAGGCGTGACCCACAAGGTTGCCGTGCATGTTGATGAAGACGATCCCAAGGTCATGAACATGGCGCTGAACAACGTGCAGAACGTTGTCAACTATTACGAAAGCCAGGGCGACAGTGTGATCGTGGAACTTGTGGCCTATGGGCCGGGCCTGAACATGTTCGTCCCCGACAAGAGCCCGGTCGCGGACCGGATCGCGATCATGTCGCTTGAGATGGACAACCTCAGCTTTGCTGCCTGTGGCAACACTCACCGCGCGATGAGCGAAAAGGCGGGCAAGGAGATTACGCTGATCGACGAGGCGCAGATGGTGCCCTCGGGTGTGGTGCGGCTGATCCAGCTTCAGGAAGAAGGCTTTGCCTATATCCGCCCGTGACCTGACAGACAGGAGACCCTGACAGATGGACGATAAGTTCAAACCTTCGCGCCGCGCCTTTCTGAGAGGAGGCGCAGCCGTCGCTGCCGGTTCGGTGGCGGGGGCAGCGGTGGCGCAGAACGGGCCGGATCCGCTGATCACCGAGTTGCAGGACTGGGCGTCCTACACCGGCGTCGGCGTGGACGAGGTGCCGTATGGCCTGCCGATCAAGTACGAAGCCAATGTGGTGCGGCGCAACGTGGAGTGGCTGACGGCGTCGCCGATTTCGTCAATCAATTTCACTCCAATCCATGCACTTGATGGCACAATCACCCCGCAGGGCTGCGCGTTCGAGCGGCACCATTCGGGCGCGATCGAGCTGCGCAAGGAGGATTACCGGTTAATGATCAACGGGTTGGTCGACAATCCACTGGTCTTTTCCTACGCCGACATTGAACGCTTCCCGCGCGAGAACCACGTCTACTTCTGCGAATGTGCGGCCAATACCGGGATGGAATGGGCAGGCGCGCAGTTGAATGGTGTGCAGTTCACCCACGGCATGATCCACAACATGGAATACACTGGCGTGCCCCTGCGCATCCTGCTTGCCGAAGCGGGCGCGGACATGTCCGCAGATAAATGGGTCTACGTCGAGGGCGCGGATGCATCTTCCAATGGGCGCTCCATCCCCATGGAAAAAGCACTGGACGATGTGCTTGTCGCTTTCAAGGCCAATGGTGAGGCGCTGCGGATGGAACATGGCTATCCCGTGCGACTGGTGGTGCCGGGTTGGGAAGGCAACATGTGGCTCAAGTGGATTCGCCGCATCGAGGTTGTCGACCGCGCCGTGGAAAGCCGCGAGGAGACTTCGAAATATACCGACGTCTACGCCGATGGCATTGCGCGCAAATGGACTTGGGCGATGGATGCGAAATCTGTCATCACCTCGCCTTCGCCGCAGATGCCGATCACACATGGGCCGGGGCCACTGGTCATTTCGGGCCTTGCGTGGTCTGGCCACGGGCAGATTACCCGCGTCGATGTATCCCGCAACGGCGGCGTAACGTGGGAGACCGCGCGTCTTGGAAAGCAGGGCGATACCAAGGCGCTCACCCGCTTCTATCTCGACGTGGACTGGGACGGTGCGCCGATGCTTCTACAGGCCCGCGCCATGGACGAGACCGGCTATGTCCAACCGACCAAGGAGCAACTGCGCGAGCAGCGCGGAACGAATTCAGTCTATCACAACAACTGTATCCAGACATGGTACGTGAACGCAGAAGGGATCGCCGAGAATGTCGAAGTCTCCTAATTTCTTCATTCCAGCGATTGGAGGAACCGCCCTGGCCTTGGGTTTGGCGTTCGGGGTCTCGTCGCGTGACTATGGCTCTGACAAGATCGAACTGCTGGAATCGCGCGTCGCACAAGTCGAGGCGCAAGCGTCGGCCGCAAGTCAAACAGCCGCGACAGAGATCGAACGGGCGGCCGAACTTGAGCGCAAGATCGCAGATGTGCAGGCCGCGGCGGTTGCGTCTGAGTTAAATGGTGCACGCGACATGACCCAGCCAGCGCCTTCGATCGAGGGCACTTACGGGCTTGGCCGTCAGGCTTTGACCGAGGAAATCGCAGCTTGGGACGTGGACGTTTTGCCGGATGGCCGCGGTTTGCCGGAAGGCACTGGCAACGCCTATGACGGAGAAGAAATCTTTGCGCAAAAATGCGCAGCCTGCCATGGCGACTTTGCCGAGGGCGTGGACAACTGGCCGGTTCTGGCGGGCGGTTTCGACACACTCGCAGATAAGGATCCCGTCAAGACCGTGGGCTCCTATTGGGAACATCTTTCGACTGCATGGGACTACATCAATCGCTCCATGCCTTTTGGTGAGGCCGGAACGCTCACGCCAGATGAAACCTATGCGATTGTCGCTTACATCCTCTATTCCAACGATTTGATCGAGGATGACTTTGAACTGACGCACGAGAACCTGGGTGAGTTCAAAATGTATAACAAGGACGGTTTCGTCATCGACGACCGGCCAGAGCGGGAATACGCCACATGGCGCGCAGAGCCTTGCATGGAGAATTGCAAGGACGAGGTGGAGATCACCATGCGCTCGGTTTTCCTTGTCGAAACGCCCCCGGAAGGTGGCTCTGAATCAACTATGAACCCCGCGACAATCGAAGGACTGCCGACATTTTCGGCTGCTGGTCCGTCCTTCATCCCCGCAGCGGCAACGAAGCCTGCGGTAAATGAGACGGCAACACCCGAAGTCGAACCGGTTGAAGAAGCCGACGCAAGTGGCGCGTTGATCATGGAAGGCGAGAAAGTCTTCCGCAAATGCAAGGCCTGCCACGCCATCGGCGACGGCGCCAAGAACAAATCCGGCCCGCAACTCACCGGATTGATCGGGCGCACCATGGGCGGGTCCGAAGGCTTCAATTACTCGAACGTGTTTCAGGAAGCACAAAGCGAGGGCCGCACCTGGGATGAGGCGTCACTGGCCGAATTTCTCGCCAATCCCAAAACCTATATGAAAGGCACGAAAATGGCGTTCTCCGGACTGCGACAAGAGGCCGATGTTCAGGCCATCATCGCCTACATTTCGACGTTCGCCAAATGAGCACATGGCACGTTTGACGCTCCTTCCCCTTTCGGTTGCCGTGTCCCTGCTCTGCATGGGCGCGGCGGCGGAAATGACAGGTGACCCCAAGCGCGGCGAACATGTTTTCAAGAAATGCGCCAGTCGGCACGTGGTTGGAGCCGACGCATGCAACCGCGCCGGGCCACGACTGAATTACATCACGTCGGCAAGGGCCGCAGGCGATGCCGACTTCAAGTACTCCAAAGCAATGAGGGACGCCGCCACCGACGGGCTGCACTGGACAGCGGAAACGCTGGACGCCTTCCTGCAAGTGCCCAAAGATATGATACCCAGGACCAGGATGACCTATTGCGGGCTGCTGGGAGAAGCGGACCGCAGCGATCTTGTCGCGTATCTTGCGACGTTCTCGGGCGGTTCCATGGCCGCACGGGTGGACGCGGGCTTTACCGTCCCGGCCGTCGTACTCGGCCGCGGCATCGACTTGATCGACAGGGCCTTACCCGGTCGGGACATCTCGGCCCGGACCGCGACACCGCATGGCGGCAAGGCCACCAACGAGGAATCCGAAGGCAGGTATGCGGGCATCACTGCCGACATGTCTGGTACCAAGGCCTGAGCAGAACTGCCCCGGCCGGATGGTCTGGCCGGGGTACAACGAAAGGGGGAACTCATGTACAAGACACTTACTGCCCTTACCATACTGGCCACTTCCGTCGCTGCGGAAGAGGCGATTGTCACACAATATGACGGCGCTTTTGAGGACGCACGGTTCTCGGTCGAGAATGCCATCGTCAACAAGGGTCTGGTCATCGACTATGTCAGCCGCGTGGGCGAAATGCTGAACCGCACCGGCACGGATGTTGGCTCTGATAAGACACTCTTCGAGAACGCCGAAATCTTCATCTTTTGCTCTGCTGTCATCAGCCGCGAGGTGATGGAAGAGGATCCGATGAACATCGTGCATTGCCCCTACAGCATCTTTGTCGCGGAGACCGCAGATGGCGTGATGATTGGCCACCGCGATTTTCCGGCCGGACCAATGGACAAGGTCGAGGCGCTATTGAAAGAGATCGTCGCAGAGGCCACTGAGTTTTGATGCAATACGACACGTTTTTTGCTGATCAACTGGCCGCCCTGAAAGACGAAGGCAACTATCGGGAATTCGCGGAACTGGAGCGCCACCGTGGGGCTTACCCGCACGCGACCTGCTACAATGGGCCCGGCGAGGTGACGATCTGGTGTTCCAATGACTACCTTGGCATGGGGCAACACCCGGATGTTCTGGCCGCCATGCACGCCGCACTGTACAGGACCGGCGCGGGGGCGGGTGGCACACGGAATATCTCGGGCACCACTCACGAACACGTGCGGCTGGAGGCTGAGCTTGCGGACCTGCATCGCAAGGAGGCCGCGCTGCTGTTTACCTCTGGCTACGTTTCGAACTGGGCGGCCCTTGGTACGCTGGCATCGAAAATCCCTGATTGCGTCGTGCTGTCCGATGCGCTGAACCACGCGTCGATGATCGAAGGGATCAAACACAGCCGCGCCAGGAAACTGATCTGGAAACACAACGATCTGGCCGATCTGGAAACCAAACTGGCCGCACTGCCATTGGATCAGCCAAAGCTCATCGCCTTTGAGAGCGTCTATTCCATGGATGGTGATATCGCGCCCATCGCCGAGATTTGTGATCTCGCCGATCGCTACAACGCGATGACCTACCTTGATGAAGTGCATGCCGTAGGTCTCTATGGCCCGCGCGGCGGCGGTATTGCAGAGCGGGAAGGGCTGATGGCGCGGCTTACCGTGATCGAGGGGACGCTGGGCAAGGCGTTTGGGGTTATGGGCGGCTATATCGCAGCCTCAGCCGCGTTGTGTGATTTTGTCCGCTCCTTTGCCAGCGGGTTCATTTTCACCACGGCGCTGCCGCCCGCCATCGCGGCAGGAGCGGCCGCGTCAATCCGGCACCTCAAGTCAAGTGGAACCGAACGCGCGATGCAACAGCTTCGGGTCGCGCAGGTGCGCGCGAAACTTGACGCAATTGGTTTGCCCCATATCGACAATCCCAGCCACATCATTCCCGTGATGGTGGGCGACCCGGTCAAGTGCAAGTTCATCTCGGATACGCTGCTTCGGAACCACGGAATCTACATCCAGCCGATCAATTACCCCACCGTACCCAAAGGATCCGAACGTCTGCGGATTACGCCGTCACCGGTACATTCGGACCGGGATGTCGCGTGTTTGATCGACGCCCTGGAGACGCTCTGGACGCAATGCGCATTGGCGCGCCGACCAATAGCGGCGGAGTAGCGTCGGGCGGGCGGACTGGCTGTATCACCGCAGTTGGAGAGGTTTTCATGTGCCCCGGGCCACGCCCCGGTCATTCAAACTCCATCTGTTCATACACACGGCCCGCATTGCGGGTGGCCAGGTCATCAAAGGTGTCCAGATTGCTGTAGGGGCTTTGATCGATGTAATAGGCGTCCGCCAGATCGCCACCTTCTTCCAGATGCGCGCCGATCTTTTCGCGCAAATAGACAAGGTAGTCGCGGGTATAGCGGCGCACCTGCGCCATGTTGGTCGGGGTGCCATGGCCGGGGATCACATAGGTGGCGTTCAGGGCTTCGAACGCAGTGTCCCAGGTCTCAATCCAATCATAGGCAATCGTATCTTCAAAAATCGGCAGCATCCTCTGGTGAAACGCGATATCTCCCGCGATCACCAGACTCTGATCCGGCAGCCAGACCTGGGTGTCCCCCGGACTATGCGCGGGCCCCAGATACAAAACTTCGACTGTGAAATCTCCCATCTGAATGACGCGCTTTTCTTCGAACGTCTCGGTGGGAAATGCGACAAAGGTGCCTTTCGCTTTCTCACGGTTGTAACGTTTCATGCTCTCCAGAATACGGTGGCCATTTTCCTTGAATTCTTCTGCCGCATCGGCATGAGCAAGAATGGGAACACCCTGTTCTGCCCAATAGGAATTGCCCAGCATCGCGTGGCCCTGACCGTTTTCGTTGATGACCAGTTTTACCTCCTGGTCCGTAACCGCGCGGATTTCCTTGTGAAGCGCTTCGGCCAGCACGTAAGCCGCGCCACCATTTATGACAATCACACCGTCACCGGTGACAATGAAACTCAGATTGTTGTTGTGGCCCGAGTTTTCATAGGTTGGTGGTGCCGTCGCACCGATGGCCGACCAGACGTACGGGATAACCTCTACAGGTTTTGAATAAAGCGGGGAACCGGGATACTGGTCTGGAATCTCTTCACTGGCAGACACAGGATGAGCGAAAAGTATCAGTGTCATGAGCCAGCGCATGATCACAGGTTCACAAAGCGATACGCATCGCCATCCTTTTCGACCCGACCCATCCCGCCGTCGGGAAGATGAAATCCGACCAACTTCATTTGTTCCGAGGTCAGGCGATCAAACAGCACTTTGCGCGTCTGGACAGCCAATGCCGCATCCTGATCGGACCCGCTTTCCCATTGCGGCTTTCTGAACGCGACATGGTGATTGCCGATGGCATCTCCGACAATGAGAACGGTCTCGGAACCCTGACGGATTTCAAATCCCATATGACCGGGCGTGTGCCCTGGCGTTGAAAGGGCGGCGATGCCGGGAATGACTTCGTCACCATCGTCAAAGAATACGACTGAGTTTTCAATCGCTTCCATCCGCCGTTTTGCGCCGACCGCAAAGGCGGCCCGTGCTTGACCAATGGTGTCTACGGTTTCTGGGTTCCACCAATAGTCCCACTCGGCGCGTCCCATCATGTAAGTCGCCTCATTGAACAACGGCTCGTCGAAGTCGTCGAGCAATCCCCAGATGTGGTCTGGATGGGCATGGGTGAAAACCACATGAGTCACGTCCCCGGTCGAAAGACCGAGTGCGTCAAGACTGTCCGCAATGGTTCCCGCGGTTGGCATGAAATCGGGCCCCGACCCGACGTCAAACAGCACTGTGTTTGTCCCATCCCGATAAAGCGCCAAATTGCATTCCGGCGTAAGGCGTTCAGCTGAGATCCCGAATTCCGTCAGGATCGGTGCAAGTTCGTCTTTCGGCATGGGGCCAAAGATGAACTCGGCAGGCAGCATCAGATTACCATCACTGACGGTTGTCAGTTTGGCGTCGCCAAAAGACAGTTCAGCGGTGGTGAGATGGGGGAAAGAGGGCAGAAGCGGCAGTGCAGCGACACCACGCAAGACTGTACGGCGCGAAACGGTCACAGAGTCTCTCCAATTAAATTCTTTTATGCGAATATGAATTTATTTGAGGTGGAAAGCAAGATGGAGCTGGTTTGGCGCACACAATGCAAACTACGTGACCGCGTCGGCATGCGCCGGGGTGAAATTCATCTTGCTGAGGGATGCGTCCCGCTCTGAGACCAATTCCGATTTCTGGGTCGTGCAATCATGATTTCCGGCAGCGCGGCGGCCGTACATCGTTTTGTCTTTCGACATTTGACGAACCTGCCGGTGGAATCAAACATGGCTCAACCCCGCGGGGACGGATACCGCGAACGCGACAGCGTCCGGATGCACCAGGGACCATTGATGCACGAACACCATGCCTGGGCCGCTCACCGGGGCTGAACACGCTTATCCGGTTTGACGGAAGGGCACCGAACAGAGGGTTTTCACTCTGGCGTGCCGAGGGCACTTCCCTCAAACTCTTCGCGGTACTTTCCGGTCAGAAGAGGGGTGCATGATGGCGATTGATCCGACGCGGTTTTTGGCCGATTTGCACAGGTTGCGTCAGTTTGGTGCATCCGGTGTCGGCAAGGGTGTGGTGCGTCCGGCATATTCCGAGGCGGATATGGCGGCACGCGATTGGTTGTCCGAAGAAATGGCCGATGCGGGGTTGGCCCCGCGTTTCGATGCGATGGGCAATCTGTTTGGATTGGCGGCGGGGCCATCATTGTTGCTGGGCTCGCATTCGGACAGTCAGCCCACCGGTGGCTGGCTGGACGGGGCGCTTGGGGTTGTGGCGGCACTGGAAATAGCGCGCGCCGCGCGCGAGACGGGCGGCCCTGCCATTTCGGTGGTGTCCTTTCAGGATGAGGAAGGTCGGTTCGGGGTGACCACCGGGTCAGCGGTCTGGGCCGGTGGCCTGTCACTGCCAGAGGCCGATGCGTTGCGCGATCACGACGGGGTACTTTTGAGTGACGCACGTGCCGTGATGCAGTCCCGCGCGGGACCGGATGTGGACCCGGCGCAGTTCACCGGGTTCATCGAGATGCATATCGAACAGGGGCCGACCCTGGACGCGGCGGGCGAACAGATCGGCGTCGTCACCGATATCGTGGGCATTCGCGATCAGGTGATCACGTTGCGCGGGCAGCAGAACCATGCGGGCACCACGCCGATGGCTCTGCGCCGGGATGCGTTTCAGGGGTTGAGCGCCTTCAACACCCGGCTCAACGACCGGCTGCAGAACGTGGTCACACCGCAAAGCGTGTGGACCATCGGGCACGTGTCGCTCAGCCCCAATGCGTCCTCCATCGTGCCGGGAACGGCGCGATTTTCGATGCAGTGGCGTGACGGGGACGTCGACCGCCTCGGACGCATGCAGGCGGTGATCCACGAAGCACTGTACGAGGTGGCGGAAGACATGCAGCTGGAAGTCGAGATGGGTTCGCTCCTGGGGCTGGAACCGGTCGCCATGGATGCCGATCTGCGTGCCCGGCTGGAAACGGGGGCAGATGCCGTTGCCCCAGGCAGATGGCGGCGCATGCCCTCGGGGGCCTTGCATGACGCCACGAACGTCGCGCGGGTCCTGCCGGTGGCAATGGTGTTCGTTCCGTCCATCAACGGGATAAGCCACGCCTTCGAAGAAGACACCGCGGATGCTGACCTTGTCGCAGGACTGCGTGTTCTTGCACTTGCCGCGGGAGTGCCCGGCGCGGTTTGATCCCTCTGCGCGCACCGCCTGTGGTGCGGGAAGGCAGCTTTGCCTGCTGGCCTGCGCTGCGAAGACATCCCGGGCTGCAACTATGATCGTTGCGCGTTTTGACAGTGCGGTGAAATATTTGGAAAAACTGTGTGTGGCGCTCTGGATGAACATCCTTATATTAATCCAGAATCGTATGAACGGTGGTGCGCGACCTCGCACAAAGATTGGGGCGCGCATGGGAGGGAGATAATTTGGTCGAAACGCCTCAAAGCGGGACAGGTCTGGAGTCCATTCCGGCCCTGTTGAACCGCAATGCCACGCAATTCGGAACCGCACCCGCGTACCGCGAGAAGGAATTCGGCATCTGGCAAAGCTGGACCTGGGCCGAAACCCGAGAGGAGATCGAAGCCCTCGCGCTGGGACTGATCGACCTTGGCGTCGCCGAAGGCGATTTCGTCGCGGTGATCGGGCGCAACCGACCCACATTGTATTGGGCGATGATGGCCGCACAGATGTGCGGTGCCGTTCCGGTGCCGCTCTATCAGGACGCGTCCGCCGAAGAGATGGCCTATACTCTCGGCCATTGCGGTGCGCGCTTTGTCATTGCGGGCGATCAGGAGCAGGTGGACAAGGTGATCGAGGTGCAGGGCGAATTGCCGGACTTCGAGCAGATGATCTATCTCGATCCGCGGGGCCTGCGCAAATACGATCATTCCAAGCTGCACCAGTATTCCCATGTGCAGGACGCAGGCCGCGCCAAGCGCGATGAACTGACGCCCGAGATGGCGCGCCGGATCGCCAAGCTGAATTACGACAGCACCTGCGTGAT
>CAZITF010000004.1:11057-40679 GCA_964542095.1 uncultured Rhodobacterales bacterium | reverse complement strand
CAGTCCACCCATATGCTGCGCCACCAGATCGCGGGTGCCGATGATGTTGCCCCGGCTCGAGGCACCGAACACGATCGATTTCAGGCCCGGCAGGCCCGACACCCATTCGATGGCCTCGGCCGGAGGAATGGCGCCGGAGGCATAGACCGACATCGCAATCGCGCGCACCCGGCCAGATGCCATCATGTCGGTATAGGCCTCAAGCCCGCCGCACATCCGAAACCCGATCTTGTTGATGTTGGAACACACGATGGGGTTGGTGATGCCCTCGGCCTCGAGCGCCTCGACCAGCATCGGCATGTTCATGGTGATAAAGGCCGGTTCGGCGTCATAGGTGTCCAGGATATGATCGTGAAACACCTTCAGCGCACCGGTGAACCCCATGCCAAGCAGCAGGTCGGTGAACACGTTCTGCATGAAGATCACCGGCGTCTTGAGGCCGGAAAACATCTTCATCTCGGCATCGATCAGGATCCGGGCGATCCCGTCCACGTCCTTGGTGGCCAGCGCCGCCCCGCCCTTGAGCGCGGTTTTCAGCACCCCCCCCTCGGGCATGAAATGCTGCACCGCGCCGATCATGCCATGGTCAGTGACCGCATTGGCGTATTTGTGCGCGTAAGGCATGCACGGATAGAACCGGAAATCGGGATAGCGGGCCGGGTTGTCGCGCACGATCTGCGCGATCTCGGCGATGCGGTCGTGGGTGGTGCACATGAAACTGCGGATGCCCGCCTCATAGGCGATGTCGAGCACCTCCATGATGGCCGAGGTGTCCTGGAACCGCATCGCCTGGGCGCGGGCCTTTTCCTCGGACATGTGGTTGATGCCAAAGAACTGGTTGTCGCCGAACAGAAGTTTATCCATGATCGTGCTCCTTTCAGCGGCCGAACCAGCTGCGTTTCCGGGGGGGGGCGACGGGGCTGACCTTTGGGGCCTCGCCCACGGGAATGCCGGTGTCGCTGTTTTCCAGGATCATCGCGATGCTCTGGTCCGTGGCCGCGGCCGAGCGGAAATCATTCTCTGTTGCGCGGGTTCTGGCGTCGCGCACGGCCGAGATGAAATCGTCGATCTGGTTGGAATATTCCTCGCCGCGCAGATAGAACCAGCTCTCCCTGGTCAGTTCGGTGGTGTATTTGACGTTCCAGCCCCTGGTGTATTGCGGCAGCGCCTCCGAGGCTGCGCGCAAATACAGCTGGCATTCCTGCCGGTCGGCAAAGATCCGGCCATTGGTGCCAATCATCGAAATCTTGGTCGACATCTTGCGGTGGCTTTCGTCGGACCAGTTCACCGACAGTTGCGCCGTGGGCCCGTTTTCGAACCGTAACGTCGACATCACCTCGTCATCCGTCCCTTCGGAAAAGATCGAGGTCAGCACCGACCCGGTGACCTGTGCCGGCACCCCGAAGAACCAGTTGAGCAGGTTCAGCGGATGGGCCGCATAATCATAAAGGCACCCGCCGCCTTCGGATTTGGTGGTGCGCCAGCTTTGGCGTTTGGGGCGCAGCACGACGGGGCCATAGGCCTCGGCCATCACATGGGTGATGCGCCCCAGCGCGCCGCTGTCGATGATGCGCTTCATCTCCTGAAAGGCGCCGACATGGCGATAGTGATAGCCGACCTGGTTGATCAGCCCCTTTTGTTCGGCCAGATCCGCAAGCGCCACGGCGTCCTGCCAATCGAGGCAAAACGGCTTTTCGCAAAAGACATGGAGGCCCTTTTCAAGGGCCGCGCGCACCATCGGCGCATGGGCCCGGCTGGGCGTGGCGATCACCACCGCGTCCAGCGTTTCCTCGGCCAGCATGCGGTCGTAATCCTTGTGAAAGGTGGCGGGCGTGTTCCTGGACAGCACATCCACCATAAAGCCGGAGGCATCACAGGCCAGGGTTTCGGTATCCGGATGGGCTTGGACCAGCGAAAAATGGGACAGCCCCATTTTGCCAAGACCGACAACGGCGATACGAACAGGTTCAGACATGGGTTTCCATTGTTTTTATTGTGCTCGGGGCCTCGTGACACCGGACCGCGACGCAGGCCGGGGTGGTGATGGTATCGGGACCTAAAGTGGAAATCGGGTAATTTCTTGGCATCGGATCAACAGTTTTCCTGTGCGGCAAGATCGAGACGCGTTTTCAAAAAGACTTCTCTGTCCTGATGCATTCGGGCGTGGGTCCGCATCGACACCGCGTCGCGGGCCGCCGCCCCCATATCCGCCAAATCCCGGGGCTGTGCAATCGCCCGCTCGAAAAGAGCGCTCAGCGCTGCACTGTCGTCCACATCGAACAGCCATCCGGTGCGATCCTGCGTCACGCAGGTTTCGATCCCCGGCGTGCGGGTGGCGATCACCGGCAGGGCCTGGCTTGCGGCGTCAAAGATGATGCGGGGCTGTTCGGGCTGCTGGTTGGCCACCAGCACCGCCTCGTAGTCGCGGATCAATTCGAAGAAGGGCGCGCCATAGGCCACCTGTTCGAGAAACCGCACCTTGACGGCCTTGCGCGGCTGGTCGGCAAAATCACGGCACATCGCGGCCAGCGCGCCCGCGCCCATCAGATCGACCTGCAACAGCGGCGCGCTCGGATCCTGTCCGCCATGGCGGTGTTCAAAGTCCTCGATGGCCTTCAAAACAGTCTCTACGCCCTTTTCCGGCACCAGCCGCGCCGGAAAGATCAGCCGCGCCGGACCATCGCGACGCCTGGGTGCGCGGGCCTCGGCGCTCAGGATATCCTCGGCATCGATCCACACGGCCGGGGCCACATGCGCCGGCACCCCGGCGGGCAGGAACAGGTCGCGATACCAGGCCTGGGTAAAGATATGGGCATCCGCCGCCCGCACGCAGGCGCGCACCAGACGGCCATGGACGCTGTGCGACAGTCTCTGGCGCAGGCTGACCGGCCCGCGATCCGGCTTCATCCAGAACGAGGATTCGATCACCATGATCCACTGAAAGGTCAGGAACGGGCGCAGCAGCAGCACGTAATAGGACAGCGGAAAGGCCCAGCCGGCCCCGCCGGAATGCACGATCCGGCTGCGGCTGACCGCCCGGCGCACCTGCAAGAAGTTCGGCACGAGGTTGCGCAACACCGACAGCCAGCCGCGATCGCGCGCCAGCGGCGTGATCTGGTCCCGGCGCAGGCCGCTGACGATAACCGCGTTTTCGGGACGCGCCGCCATGGGCAACAGCGGGCAGCAGATGCGGAAATCCTGAATGTAGTGCAGATGACAGGCCAGATCCTTGGCCCACAGATCGTCCGCATGGACCGCCCCGTCGCCATCCGCATAAAGCGGGATGCGCGTGAACAGCGTGTAGGGGGCGTGGATCATGCGACGGGCCCGGCAGTGAGGGGCTGGGAGGGGGCCTGCGTCATTGCACGGTGCAGGGCGGCCTCGAACAGGTCGGCGGCATCCTCCCAGGTATAGTTGTGCACGGTGTCATATGCCGCCTGCGAGAACCCGGCCCATTCCTCCTGTGTCATCGCCTCGAACCGCTGCATGGCATCGGCGAACGCGGTCGCATCCGACGGCACAAGCACCCCGTTGCGCCCGTTGATCAGTTCGGGCGCGGCCCCGGCGGCGGTGGCGATCACCGGTGTGCGGCAGGCCATGGCCTCCAGCAGCGGCAGGCCGAACCCTTCACTGTCACTGGTAAAAAGCCACACATCCGCGCTGGCATAGATCCCCGGAATGTCCCGCTCGGCCGGGGCGCGGTGATAGCGCACCCAAGGGGGCAGCGCCAAACCCGCCACCGGGGCGAGCACCCCGAAGGCGACAGCCTGCAGGTGCGGCAGGCGCGCGCGCGCCTCACTCAGCGCCGCGATGGCAAGGCCAAGGTTCTTGCGCGGCCGTTCGGTATAGACCACGCCGACGGTCAGCCCGTCCGTCCTGGTCCGCGCGGGCGCTGTGAAATGATCCAGATCGACCGCGTTTGGCACCAGGTCGATGCCCTCCACCCCGTGATGATCCCGCAGCATGCGCCGGATATAGTCCGAGACCGCAATGCGGTGCAGCGGGGCGTGAAAGGTCGCCGCCACCCGGTCGCGGGGCAGGTGGTCGAACATTTCGTAATCCTGCATCAAGTAGGCCTTGGCCCCCTTGGAGGCGGGCAGCGCGGCGGCCCATTCCGCCGTTTCCCACCAGGTCGCCACCACCACATCGGCATCCGGCAGTTGATCGGCGGTGATGGTGGGGCCTGCCAGCATGGTGTGCGCCACCCCTGTCCCGTCCAGATGCGAGGGCGGCCTGTCGCCGCTCCACGGGATCAACCCGCGGCCATGCAGCAGGGATTTGAGCTGAAGCACGGCACTCGGGCGGCGTGGGGCCACGGAAAAATGCCGGACCTCGTGCCCGCGCGCCGCCAGCGCCTGTGCATGGGTCGCCACCACCCGGATACCGCCGGACAGGTTCACCGTGGGATGAAGAAAGGTGATCTTCATAAGCCGCCTTCAGTACACAATGGCCCCCGCAGACACATCATTTGCGGATATGCGTCTTGCGAAAGACCAGAAACCGGTTCCCCAGATAGTTGAAGATCATGCCCGAAGCGATGCCCCCGAGGGCCGCGAGATACAAGCCATAGCTGAGCCCGTCGGTGATCTGGCTGCGCAGAAACACCGACACGACAAAACTGACCCCCGCCCCCACCGCCGAAGCCCCGAGAAAGCCGAGGAACTGTTTGCCCAGATGCCCGTCGCGCGCATAGGAAAAGGTGAAACGGCGGTTGAGCAGGAAATTGCTGACCACGCTGGCCGCGATCCCGCCCGCAAGGCAGACCGTTTCGGGCAGGCCCATGACCAACAGCAGGCTGAGCACCGCAAGGTTCACCACCACGCCCGAGGCCCCCACCACCAGGAACTGCGCCAGATACATCGCATTGGCAAAACGGTGCAGGTAGAGCCTGCGCAGGTGCTTGATGTACTTGAGCTGTTCCATGAAGGTCAGCTTGCTGGTCCCATGCACGCGGTCGGTGAAGTGGATCGGCACCTCGCCCACGTTCTCGAACCCGCATTTGACCACCAGTTCCAGCGCGATCTTGTAGCCCACCGGGTTGAGGTCGTTGACCCCGTCAAAGTCGCTTTTGCGCATCGCGAAAAAACCCGACATGGGGTCGCGCACCGAGGTCAGGGGCCGCGCCAGCAGCGTGGCCACCACCGAGTTCAGCCAGCGCAGGAACCCCCAGTCATCATCCGTCGACGCCCCCGGCACATAGCGCGACCCGATCACCATCTGCTGGCCGGTGTTCAGGCCCAGGATCATCTGCGGCACCTTTTCGGGCGGATGGCTGAGATCGCAATCCATACAGACCAGCACCGGGTATTGCGCCGCGGCAAAGCCGTCGATCACCGCCGGGCTCAGCCCGCGGTCTTGCGTGCGCACGATGATGCGCGCCCAGTCGAACCCGGAGGCGGCCACCGCCTCGACACTGCCATCCTGGCTGTTGTCGTCCAGAAACAGCACCTCGAGCGTCAGGTCATGGGCCCGGCGCAACCGGTCGATGCGCTCCAGAATATGCGGAATGTTCTCGACCTCCTTATAGGTCGGGATGATGATCGAAATGCCGGTGGTGAACCGGATATCCGCAAATTCTGAAAGGGAAGAGGCCAGGGTTTGGGTCATAAGGAATAGAGGCTCGTGGAGTTCAATATATCTATGCTGCCTGTGTCGTGATTTTTATGGCGAAACAAGGGCCGCTTGGAGGTGATGCTCGGCAGGTTCATGTCACCACCCCTCCAGCATCAACGGGGTGCGTCGTCCGACTGTCCTGTAATCGGGCGGGATCGGGGCCGGGTAGAGGGGTGTCTTGAGGGGAAAGCCCTCCAGGCCGATATCGGCCTTGGGCGTCTGGCTTTGCCAGAGGGTGAACATGCCGTGACGGCTGATCTGGGTGTAGCCCTCGGGCGCGGCGCTGCCTGCTTCTGTGACGATATGAGAGGCATGGGCCAGCCGCGTCGCCTCCGGCAGGTCGGGGTCCCAGCCCCAGAGATAAAGCGGCACGGGCTTGCCAAGCGCATAGTAACCCGGCGTGTGCCACCACGGCAGGGAGGGCGTGCGGAAATCGACCCCCGTGACGTCCGGGCTCCGCCCCAGCGCGTGCATCACCGCCGCCCCGTCCCGCAAGGTCGGCTGCCAGGGCAGGACCCCGAGATAGCGGGCCGAAAACCCGACCGTCACCGCCCCGGCCCAAAGGCACAGCAGGAGCGGGGCGGCGATGTTCCAGCGCGCGCCGCGCGCGCCCAGCCAGGCGGTCAGAACCGCCGCCCCGATCAGCGCCAGCGGCAGGATCCAGAGCACAAAGCGCAGCTCCTTGTGGGCCGGGATGTGAAAGGCCAGCACACCGATGGCCAGGGCCAGGGCCACCGGCCAGATCCGCGGCCACAGCAGCGCCACCCCGATCAGGCCAAACGCAAACAGCCCGCCGGTTTCGACCAGCAGGCGCTTGGCGTAAAACAGCGCCTCCTGCTCGCCAAAATTCGAGGCGATGTCATAAAGGAAATTCAGGCGGAAATTGTCGATGAAAGAGGACAGGAACCCGCCCCAGAAGATCCAGTCGAGCCCCCCTGCCAGCGCCAGCGCCAGCGCATTGCCTGCCAGCATCAGCCCCAGTGCGGCCCCGCGCAGCCGGTAAAGCGCGATCAGCCACAAAAGTCCCAGCACCGGAACCAGCTGGTAGCGCAGCGCAAAGACCAGCCCCAGCAGCAGCCCGAAGGCGAACATGCGGGCCCTTGTCTGCGGCCGCACCATCCACAGTATCAGCCAGACCAGACCATACATCGCCAATATGCCCGGCATCGGTTTATGCGCCACGTACAGAAAATGGTGCCAGAAAGAGCCAAGTAAAAGGCTGAAGATCGCCGCCTGCTCGTTCCAAAGCACCTGGCCCAGCCGGTACATGGCGATGGGCAGGGACAGGCTGATCAGGCTCAGGACCGTCTTGAGGAAAAACGCGTATTCATCAGGCTGATCCAGCCCCAGCGCATCCGCCACGACCAACAGCCCCGCCAGACTCAAGGGGATCAGCCAGGACCGGATGCCGAACACATATTCCCACGGGATCAGCCCATAGCCATGCACCAGCCGATAGGCCTGTTCGTAATACTGATATGTCTCGTCGGGATGCAGCGGCAGGTCGGCCCACCGGGCAAAGACCAGGCGCAGGGCAAAGGCCACCAGCAGCACAGGCCAGAAGAAACGCCAGGTGAGCGTTTTTTCCTGCCCCGTTTCCAAGGATGCCGGGGCGGGAAATAAATACGTCATGACGTTCATCGAAAAAACGGCCCATCAATACGCTTGGCAATAGGCGTCGCATAACAAGCGCCGACCGGCGGAACAAGCAGCGCCGCGTGCCATCCTTGAACATGCACCGGCCGGGCACGGGCCCGCCCGCATGCCTCAGGCCGCGTTGAGGTCGGGAATCTCTTCTTCATCCGCGACCGGGGCGGCGAGTGTTTCGTCAAAGGTCCCCTGACCGGCGGTCAGCGCAGCCCACAGGGCCGCACTGGACTGGGCGTCGTTTTCATCGCCAATCGTGCTCATGTTGGTCTGGCCTGTCCCCGCGCCGACCGCGTTCAGCCGGAGCAGGACCGTGTCCGTTTCATAGTCGATGACCACTTCGGCATCCTGAGTATTGCCCAGCCCGATCAACTCGATCCCGCCGAACCCGCCGATCAGCTCGTCCACGCTGATCAGCACATGTTCGGAGGCTTCACCCGAAAGGGCCGTGATGTCGACCTGCAGATCGCTCAGGCCCAGGTTGATCCCCGATTGCACGTTCGGGGCGTCGCCGAACGCACCGGAGCGGAACTCCTCGATGGTCTCGATCCCGTTTTCATCGGCGGTAAAGTTCAGCTTCGTCCCCTCGGACAGGCGCAGCACAGCCGTCTCGCCGGTGTTGCCGTCAAAACCCACATCGGCGTCCGTGCCCTCGATATTCAGCGTATCTTCCGCGCCCAGCGTCGTGGAGGCGCCGCCCGTGGCCAGGATCGCATCGCCGCCGGAAATGTCAAAGGACACACCGCCCGTGATCTCGCCGGTATTGGCAAAGCGCCCGGCATCGATGTCGACCAGCAGGCTGCCATCCTCGGCCACGCCATTGGTCCAGAACTGGCCCGCGTTCACGACGTTCACTTCCGCCATGCCGGTGCCGACAAAGGTCTGGCCCTCGATGGTCAGCTTGCCGCTGAACAGGGTCAGCTCGCCGCCATCGCCAAAGGTGAGATCCCTGAGGCTGGAATTGGCCGCGTAGTTGACGAAGTTGCTGCGCAGATCGACGCTGTCGAGCGCGTTCTGGCCCGGCACCACCTCGGTGTCCCAGTTGATCCGGTTGTCCCAGCGGATGCCGCCGCCCAGCACGTCGGGCACGAAACTGTGGGTCACACCCTCCGGTGCAGTGACGGTTTCGATCCCGAAGGCGTCCTTGAAAAAGGCCAGCAGACTGTCGGTGTCGAATGCGTTGTGCTTGAGATATTCGGCCAGATCGTCCCCGGTGGCGTTCGGGTCGCCCAGCACGCTCTGGGCCAGCGTGTTCAGCGTGGTGGCATCCAGCCGGGTCGGATCGAGCCCCTCGATGTTGCGATCCGGATCGTTGACGGGGTTCTCGCGGGTGCCGAACCAGTTGTACTGGATCGTGTTGTCAAAGAAGGCCTCTTCCATGTTGCGCACGCCGCCATTGTTGAAGACCTTGAGCGCGATATCATCGGGATCGTTGGGGTCGGCGAGGTGGGCGACGATGTTGTTGAGCAGCGTGCTGTTGGTCCCGTTGTCCTGCAACCCGATGGACAGGGCGCCGATCTGCGGGGCGATCTTGTAGGCCGCCGAGGTGACCACGTTGCCATTGGCCAGCATGTAGTTGCCGGTGAACCCTTCGGTTTCGGACGTACCACCGGTCGTGATGAAGCCTGCGTTGTTTTCCGAAAACAGGTTGTCCTCGATAAAGCCGCCGCCACGGGCCTGCAGACCCCATGACGCCGCATGGGTCGACACGTTGTCGCGGAAGGTGAAATCAAGCGAGCTGTCGGTGAGATAGACGTTCTGGCTGAACTGGTTGGGCGGCTGGGGGAACGCACCGTCCGCGTCCTCACTATAGCCTTCTTCCCAGCCCACCTGCGCGATCAGCGTGTTTTCAATCAGCAGGCCTTCGTTGTTGGCCGAAAAGATGCCCGACAGACGATTGGAATGCGGGTGCCATGTTTCGCCATCTGCGGGTTCCTCCAGAAAAACGTCATAGATATCGGAGTTGCGGATGGTGACATTGTCAATGGTTTGCAGGTTGAACCCGTTTTTGGTGACTTCGACATCGTCGAATATGATATTCGAGCCGATCAGCGCGCGAATACCGCCCTGCAGATGCACATCCGAGAACACAAGATTTTCCGTATCCCGCTGATAGATATCGATCTGCGATGTAATGATCGGCTTTTCACCCTCGCCCCACGAGGTGATAAGGGCCGGGTGCAATTCGTCCTCGCCCATCAGGCCGCGGGTGACCAGGCGACCCAGATCGCCGTATTCATAGCCTTTTTCGAACAGCAGCCAGTTGGAATTCGGCTCCACCGTCTCGCCGGTGATGCCATACCACAGGTCCATGCCCACATCGGTGGCCAGCGCCATTTCCTCGTCGGCGCCATATGTACCGTTTGCAATCAGCCAGTCGCGGGTGATCTCGCTTTCGTCCAGTCCTTCCAGGGCTGCGATATCGGCACGGCTCAGCGCGTCCTCGCTCTCGGATATATAGATCTTGCGGTGATCGTTGCCGGTTTCGATGATGAGGTCGTTGTTCTCGTCCGTTTCCAGCAGGTAATGGTTGCCCTGCCCCCAGCCCGCAGCCTGTGTGCCGGCCTGCACATTCAGCGTGCTTTCCAGCGTTTCGATGCGGCCATCGGCATGGGTGACTTCATATTGAAAACTGATTTCACCGGTCTGCGTGCTGCCCGTGAGAACAAGCGCCAGCGTGTTGTCGGGATTGACCGTGACATTGCCATATTCAGGACCTTCGATGATCCGCACGGATTGCGCGGTCTCGTGATCCTCGGGGGCCAGATGTGCGACACGGCCCGCCGTCACAGTGACTGTGCCATTGCCCAGTTCGGCCGGCTCGATGCCGGTTGTGGGCTGCGGCTCGGTAGGCTCGGTCGCCGGGGGATCTTCGGGTTCGGGCAGGATGACCGGTTCCGGCGCGGGCGCGGGCGGCGTGACCGGCTCGGGGGCGGGGACAGGCGGGGCAACCGGCTCGGGGGCGGGCGTGGTATTGCCCTTGGAGCCACCACCACCGATACCGGCGGCGACGCCAAGCAGCGCAAGCAATGCGGCAAGGGGATTCATCTGTGGCCCCTTTCAACCGATGTGAAAAGGGTCATTCTCGACCGTGCTGTCGCTGCCATCTGCTCTGTTCCCGCTGCCACTCTATGTTGGTTTTCGGCTTTTTCTTTTATCTTTACGGATTATTTACTAACCTTGAATCCTGATTATTCTTTGATCCTTTGATGGCGGTTCCGTGTCCCTTCAAAGACACATCCTCGATTCGCCGAGGAACGGGAAACGCGAGTTCGCAACAAAAAACAACGCACCCGTCACGGACCCGCATGAAAGCGGCGACCTTCTGCCTGTTGCGGATGGCTTTCAGTCAAACCGGCGCGCATGTGATGTATAAACATCACATGAACACGGCGCTGTATCAGGCGTTCCTGCGGCGGCTCAGCGTGCTTAAAACCCCGGATATGCGAGGATTCCGGAAAGAGAGCGTCAGGAGAAATGCCGCGCTGCGGGCAATTCCATCCGCGAGATCACCGGGAACCGGCCCCAAATACAGGCCGGCACAGCAGGTCCGGCGCGGATAATTGTGGAAAGTCAGTCGGCACAGCCCGTGATCCCGCTGGCGGTGCGGGTATAGAGCTGCCACAAACCGGATTGGCGGCAGAGAGAAAAATCCGCCCCCATTTTCTGCCGCAGAACCGCGCCCAGCTCCGTGTCGGTCAAGCGCGAGATCAGGAGGATATCAACCTCTCCCGACAACGTCTGACCCGGCTGGAATTCCGGCGCGTAGAGATGCGGCCAGACCGGGAAATCCGCGATTGGTGGCGATTGCATCGCAAAGGAAAACACGATGCCCGACCCCACCGATGCGATGCCGTATTGCCCGGCCCTGTCGATCTGACGCAACAGCTGAACCCCGTCAACCAGCAGGTCATAGGCCGGACCCGCGGTCATGTCCGGGCGGGACGCGACATGACGGGCCACCCGCGCCGCGCGCGCCTCGGCATCGCCGGACGCCTCGGGATACCCCCGGCTGCGACCCAGATAGGCCTGCATGCTGCCCTCTGGCAGCACGGTCCGCTCGGCGTTGCGAAAGGCGATGGCGGAACATCTTTCGCGCTGTCCTATTTGTGGGTCTATAAATAGGGTTAGAGGCCGTTTTGGACCCTGACACCCCTGTGCCCTGCGGGCGCCGACCCGGAAAAACGCCCGTCGGGGACATTCGGGGTTTCCAGAACCCCAAGTCCGGGTCACAGTCTGGGGGCGATGAGGAACAAGGGTTGAAATACAGGGTGTCCGCACGTCACCACACCACACAAGCCCGCCGCTGCGTCAGCCGTCCGGGCATTGGCCGCATCAGGGCGGTGCGTGGACATTTTCGGAGGAGCATGATGATCAAACCGGTCCTGGCCCTCGCGTTTCTGCTGGCCGCAGCCCTTCAGGCCGCCGCGCAGGCCCCGGGCGGAGAGCCGATCCCGCTGGACGCAACGCTGGCCGCCGACGGGCGCTCGATCGAACTGGTCTGGCAAGAGGCGCGGCCCCTGCGCGGGCGCGACACGCGGCTGGCCCGCCGGGTGCTGGGGGCCACCGGCGCGGACAGCTGGGTCGAACTGGAGCTGCGCTCGGGCCGTTTCATCAAGACCCGCGACGACACGATCCTGCCCGGCATCGCTTACGAATACCGCGTGCTGCGCAATCACGGCACGTTCTTTTCGGCAGGGTACTGGGCGGCGGGCACGGACATCCCCGCGCGCCAGGATCAGGGCACGGTCTTTATCGCGCTGGAGGAGAGCCTGAGCGACGCGCTGCAACCGCGTCTGGCCCGACTCGAGGACGATCTGGTGGGGGCGGGCTGGCAGGTGCGCTGGCTCAAGGCTCCGCGCCATGCCTACCTGAACCCGGTCGCCAACCTGCCCCCTGCCCGCACGCTCAGGGAACAATTGCGCGCCGCCGTGGCCGCTGAACCCAAGGGGCTGCGCCACATGATCCTGCTCCTGGGCCATGTGCCGATGGTCACAAGCGGGCGCGTGGCCCCGGACGGACATGACCCGGAACCCCATGTCAGTGACTTGTTTTACGGCGATATGACAGGCCAGTGGGCGGACGATGGCGCAGGGCAGCTGATCCCTGACCGGTTGCCGGACGGCCGTATCGAACTGCCCGTGGGCCGGGTCGATTTCGCCCTGATCTCGGAGGGAGACCGTGACCTCGAACTGGCCTATCTGCGGGCCTATCTCGACAAGACCCATCACTGGCGACAGGGCCTGCTGGGGGATCTGCGCGTGGCCTATGGCCAGTCCGATCACCTGCGGGTCGAACGGTTCGATCTGCGCAACATCGTCGGCCCCGATGCGATCACCCCCGGCGGGCACCACGATGCGGGCGAACGCCAGCCCTGGCTCTGGGGCGTGGATTTCGGCCAGCACCAGGGCCAAAGATATGCCGATTACGAGATCAAGCCGGTCTTTGCGATCAATTTCGGCAGCGGCAAGCAAAAGATCGACCGGCGGGGCAATGCGATGACCGCGCTGCTGGCCCAGCCCTTTTACACCGTGGCCGTGGCCTGGGGCGCGCGGCCGTCCTGGCGGCTGCACCCGATGGCGCTGGGGCGCACCATCGGCGAGATACAGCAGATCACCGCCAACAACGGCGCCGGCGCGCGGACCTATCCCGAAGGCATGGATTACGCCCCCACAGGCTCTTACCCGTGGCGCGCGCCGATCTGGGTCAACCTGCTGGGCGATCCGACGCTGGCGGCCTTTCCGCTGGCCCCGCCGCGCGCCCTGCGCGCCACGCAACAGGGCGATCAGGTCGTGCTGGACTGGGACGGCGCGGCCGCGCGCTACCAGCTGCTGCGCGCCACCGCCGGGGGCGGTTTTGCGCATCTCGCCACGATCACCGGCGCGACCCGCTTTGTCGATGAAAGCCCGGTGCCCGGCGCGCGCTATCAACTGCGCGCGCTGGGAAAGCAGGAAGTCTATGCCGGCTCGTTCTTCACCGCTTCGCAGGGCATCTATGCGCGCGTCGGCAGCGCCCTGCCCCCTGCCCCCGATCTGCAACAGACCGTGACAGGGCCCGGCCCCCACAGGCTGTCGCTGGAGCAGGAGGGCGTGCTGCTGGCCCCGCTCCGCCCGCCCGAAACGGGCAAGCTGCGGCTGCGCGCCACCGGCTGGCACTACCTGCCCGAAGAGGGGTTTGCAGGCACGGTCGACATCGCGCTCTCCGCCTCTGCTTCCGGGCAGACGGTGACGGGCCGCCTGCGCCTGACCGTCCGCCCATGAACTGGCTTGGCAACGAACTGGCCACCATCGGCGTGGCCGCGCAATGCGGGGTGCGCGACTGGGCCGGGATCTGGGGGGATCCGCCGCTGATCGCCGGTCCGCTGATGGCGGGCTATGGCCTGCTGGGCTGGGGCCTTGTGCGGGTGGCGCGGCACTGCACCACGGGGCGCGAACGGCAGTTGATCCTGCTCTGTGCGGCGCTGGTCTTCGCCCAACTCGTCAACACACCGCTCGACCTGCATGCCTTCGTGTGGACCTTCGGGCGGTGCCTGTCCCATGCGCAGGGCTGGTACGAGGCGCGGCGCGCCGTGCAGATGGGGGCGCTGATGTTCACGGTGGTGTTCTTTGCCCTGCTGTTGTCGGGGCTGCTGATCCATTTCCGCAGGCACCTGATCAGCCACCTGCTGATCGTTGCGGGGGTCGCCCTGTCGATCGGCTGCGCGCTGGTGGTGGCGATCAGCCTGCGCCAGCTGCGCGATGTGTTGAGCGGGACATGGGGGCCGTTCCGCACCGATGACCTGATCGAGGCGGGCGGGATCGCCCTGGCCGGGCTGGGGGTGCTGTTGCGCCTTTGGACGGTGCGGCGCGCGGCGGTGCCAAACCGTCTCTGACCCGAGGGGTTTTCAGCCTGCGCGGTGCTTTTTCACCCAGCCCAGAAACGCCTTGTCGGGGCTGCGCAAGGACGGCTGGCCCGAGGCGGTCCAGACCTCGATCCAGGCGGCCTGCAACGCATAGATGTCCATCCCCGGCGCTGCGCGGCGGGCCTGCTCCAGCGCGTCGGCACCCAGTTGCGGCACACGGGTGGGCCGCTCGATCACGTCGCGCGGGCGGATCTCGATCAGATCGCCGGGCACTTCGGCAGCACTGTAATCGGGCAGGCCGTCGCGCGCGATGATGTCGCGCAGCATGGCGCGGAACACGCGGCGCGGGCTGGTGGAGCCGGATTTCTTGAGCAGGGTATCCACCGACACCCGCCACATGGGCTGGCGCCCGCAATGCTTGCGCGCCAGTTCGTAGATGCGGCGCTCCAGCGGGCGGCGCAGCGAAAAATACTCCTTGTTGAGCGTCAGCACCGATTTGCTCAGCACCGCACGATAAAGCCAGTCCGACAGGGTCACGCTCACCCGCACCATGCGCCCCGCCCGCGTGCGGCGCACGATCTCCCAGGCCTCGATCAGGCCAAAGCCGCTGGTGGTGTCGCTCTCTCCGGTCACGATATTGGTGGTGATGCGCGTGCCCACCAGCCGCTCGAACGCATCGCGCAACCGGCGGTATCCGTCACCGGATGTCTCGCGTCCGGTGGCCAGCAGCAGATCATGGGCCGTCAGCGTCAGATGGCGCGAGGTGGGCCGCCCTGCATTCAGCGCCGCCATCAGTTGCGAAATACAAAAGATCAGGATGTCGGCATCGAATATCGTCGCCCGCCCCTTCACGCTGGGGGTGATGCGGATTTCGGTGCCGTTGTGGTCATATTCCAGGATACGCCGGTCGGGCCGGGTGGACAGCGAAAACAGCGGATGCTCCATCGAGGCGAGGTCGTGCTTGGGCACGGCGGCAAAGAAATCGCAGACGAAGAAATCGCCCTGAGACCGCGGGCCTCCCGGCACGCCGGAACCGCCTCGCGCGGTCATGAGCCCGCTCACCCGAGCCGCCATGATGTGATCATCTGCCTGTCCTCATCGTCCCCCGTTTTATCCAGGATCACCGTGCATCCGCACCGAATCCGGCTTCGGGGTTTCATTTACACCGACCATAGGGGCTGTGGATAACTCCGTCCAGCAAAAGGCCCCGCCCATCGGGGTTTCGGAGTCAGGCGAGCGTGGGATCAGAGTCGCCCCATCGGGGTTTCAGAGTCACCATACGCGAAAATATCAGCCTCAAGCCCCTGTAAAAAAAGAAGAGTTGAAAAAAGCGGGCTTCCGTAACTAATCATATAACACAGATTTAACTGGAATCATTGGGCCAGCAGGGCCAAGACCCCGGATTTACAGGGCAAAACCTGCGTCACGGCTGCCGGTATTGCCGAGAATAGATAAAAATCTTCCCATGTATCACGATTCGTGGCAGGGTGGTCAAAACGCGTGACATCGCCAGAAAAAGACGCGCCCCGAGCATGAGGCAGACCTGTGGACACCCTTCCCCCCTATTTCAACATCTCTCCCGACCGCGCCCGCGCCGAACTGGCCCCGCCGGTGGCCGCAAGCGACCTGAGCGCCATCGCGCGGGCCTGCGCGCAGGGCTGCGATGATCTCAAATCCCGCGGGCTGGACGAGGCCGGGACGCGCGCCCTGCGCCCGTTCTCGACCTGGGAAATCACCAAATACCTGATCCCCATCGCCTCGGCCCATTTCCGCCGGGTGCTGCGCCAGAACCCCGATCTGCCGCAAGGCGTCAGCGAGACCGAAGGCGGCGCCAAATGGTTCACACTGGACGAGGTGCTTACCTTACGCGCCCATTTCGGGCAGGAGGGATCGAAGGCCAAGGAATATCTGCCCTATCGGCCTGCGGGCCTGCCCGCCAAGGTCGTGGCGGTCGCCAACTTCAAGGGCGGCGTGGGCAAGACCTCGACCTGTGCGCATCTGGCCATGTCCGCGGCACTCGACGGCTACAAGGTGCTGGTGGTGGATCTCGACAGCCAGGGCTCGATGTCCTCGATCTTCGGCGCACGGATCGAGGATGAATGGGACACGGCCTTTCCGCTGATCGCGCGCCATTACGCTTTGCATCTGCGCGGTGAGAACCAGCGCCGCATCGACCGGGGCGACCCGCCCCTGCCCTTTGACGATGCGCTGAGCGATGCGCTCACCATCAGTGCTTCGGACGTGATCAAGAAAACCCACTGGCCCAATATCGACCTGATCGGCGCGCAGCTGAACCTTTACTGGTCCGAATTCCAGATCCCGGTCTGGCGCATGGCCGCGCGCAGCTGGAAGCTGTGGGATGCGCTTGGCGACGCGCTGACCGAGGGCGGCGTGCTGGATGAGTATGACCTGATCTTTCTCGACACCCCCCCTGCCCTTGGCTACCTCACCATCAACGGGCTGTCGGCGGCGGATATCCTGCTGGTGCCGGTGGGTGCCTCCTTCATGGAATTCGACTCTACGGGGCGGTTTTTCGACATGCTGCACGCCACGTTCTCCTCGATCGAAGAGGGCGAGAACGTGGCCGCGCGCGCCCTGGGCCGCCCCGAGATCGGGTTCGAGTGGGATGCGGTGCAAACCATCATCACGCGGTTCGATGCCAGCCAGCAGACCGAACTGGCCAGCCTCATGCAGGCCTATATGGGCCGCACGCTCAGCCCCTACCGGCAGGATTTCACCGCGCTGATCGGGCAGGCGGGCGAGAGCGTGAACGGCATCTACGAGGCCGATTACCGCGACTTCAACCGCGACACCTATGCCCGCGGGCGCGCCACCTTCGACGAGACCTATGCCGGGTTCAAACGCCTGCTCTACGGCATCTGGCGGCGCGATGAGATGCAGGCAGAGGCAACGGCGGCGGAGTGATGCTATATTGCGCCCGGCGCGGGGCAACCCCCCCGTGTCAGAGACTGTTTCGCATCACGCGCCCCCAAGGAAGGAACCCCTCATGGCCAAACGCAAACGATTGAGCCCTGCCCCGGCCTTTGAAATCCCCGACCCGCTGGATGGCGGCGATCTGGAAACCAAGGCGATAAACGGCTGGGTCGGCACCCGCGCGCCCATCGCCGATGTGGCCGGCGATGCGGCGCGTCAGGCGGCATTCGAAGAGGTCAGCGCCGAATTGCAGGCCGCCCGCGCCGAGGGGCGCATGGTGCTGCGCCTGCCGCTCGATGTGATCGAGGCCGATCATCTGGTGCGCGACCGGGTGGCGGTGGACAGCGACGAGATGGACAGCCTGGTGGACAGTCTGCGCGACCGGGGCCAGCAGACCCCCATCGAGGTGGTGGAACTGCCCGGGCAGCGCTATGGGCTGATCTCGGGCTGGCGACGGCTGATGGCGATGCAGGCGTTGCAGGCCGAGGCGCCGGACGAGCCCCGCTTTGCCCGGATACAGGCGCTGGTGCGCAGCCCCGACGGCGCGCCCGATGCCTATCGCGCCATGGTCGAGGAAAACGAGCTGCGCGCGAACCTGAGCTTTTACGAGCGCGCGCGGATCGCGGTGAAGGCGGCGGATGAAGGTGTCTATGACAGCCCCAAACAGGCGGTACAGAGCCTGTTTTCCTCTGTGCGCCGCGCCAAACGCTCAAAGATCCTCAGCTTTACCGATCTGGTGGTGCTGGACGATCATCTGTCTTTCCCGGCGGCCATTCCCGAAAGGCTGGGTCTGGCGCTGGTGGGCGCGATGCGCGGCACGTCCGGTTTCACAGACCGCCTGATCCGCGCCCTCGAGCGTGCAGGCCCGATGGCCGGACCGGCAGAAGAGCGCAAAGTGCTGGAGCAGAGCCTGCGCGCGCCAGGCAAGGAGACGACGGGCGCGGCCCGCGAGCGACTGGCCGAGGGGCTCGAGTTGCGCGGGCAGGCGGGCAAGGTGACCCTGGCGGGTGCCCGCGTCGATGCGGCGCTGCTGGCGGATCTGCGCGCCTGGCTGATCGGCAGACTCTAGAAACCCCCCGGGATCGCCAATTCAGCCATGTTTCGCACGCGAAACATGGCCCGCTTCGGGCGGCACGGGGCAAATGACCGCTCAGGCGCGGCTGGTGTGACGGGATTGGGGAACGGGGGCCGGGTGCGTTGTGTGGCGCGCAGGGGGGCCGCCCCGGGCCGCGGTGGCCATGACCCCCACCGCACCGATCATGCCGCCAAGGACATAGCCAAGAACGCCCATCCCCGGACCGAACCCCGCAAGGTTCGCGAGGATCGCACCGGCAAGGCCAAACACGAAACTGACAAGAAGCAGGACAACGGCCAAGAACAGGATCCCCCGAGAGCGTGACAATGACAGAACGGACCTGTTCAACATGACGCCCAATTCGTTAACAGCCACTGACAAAGAGGGCTTCCCGGTTCACTGTTTGTGCGCAATTCGACTTTAATTGTGCCGGGCTATCCGGCAACCCGGCAGGGCGTCATGCGTGGATGCAGGCCGCTGTGCTGTTCGCGCAGCGGGACGGACTGGCGGATCAATCGCGGCGGGCGGGCTCTGGCTGCCTGTCGGTGAGGCACAGCACGATGAGCCCGCCCGCCAGATAGCCCCCCAGGTGGGTCTGCCAGGCCAGAAGCCCGTTTTCCGCGATCAGCATCACCACATTCAGCAGGGCCAGCCCGGCGGTGATGCCAAGGGCCTTGCCGTATCGGCCGGTCAGGACATAGTCGAGCATCACGATCGCCCCGATCAGCCCGAACAACGCCCCCGACGCCCCGACCATCGGCGTGGTCGCGCTGGCCATGGTCCCGAACGCGATGCCGCCCCCCAGCACCGATCCGATCCACAACAGCAGGAACCCGACCTGGCCAACCCGTGCCGCGAGCCCGGGCCCTACCCAGAGCAGCATCGCCATATTGCCCAGCAGGTGCAGAATCCCGGAATGCAGCAGCGAATAGCTCAGGAACATCGTCCAGGGCTGGGCGGGATAGTTGGGCTGCCAGTCCTGCATCAGGCCCGGCCAGAAGGCCGCGTATTGCAGCAGCAGGGACCGCCAGCGCACCGAGCCGATCAGCCCCATATCCGCCGCCGTCACCGCCAGTTCCACTCCGCTGGTGACGAGGATCAGAACACCGATCACGGGGCCGGGCCACGCGATGGTCTGCCAGGGGGCGAGGGGCGGGGCAGGGGGTTTCATACCCCATGAGTGGCGGACCGCCCCCGGCGCTGCAAGCAAATTGCGCCAATGCGCCGTGATCCAACGCCATGATATTGCGTGGTTCTGGCGGCGCGGTCGCGGGGGGTGCGACCCTGCGCCCTAGCGCCGGGCAGAGAGGTCGCGGCGCAGGCTGACGGACAGGCGGTTGTCGCGGGCGCGCGTCCCGGCCACGTTCTCGGTGACACGGTGCTGAAAGCCGAGGTTCAGCTGCAGGCCCTGTGCCAGGGTGCGTTCCAGGCCGACACCAAGGGTGCCGACGCTGCTGGAGTTGCTGCCGGCGGCCGTGGGGTTGGTTTCGCTGAAGGTCAGGCTGGTGTTGAAGCTGGTGAGGGGGGTGAGCTGTTTGGCATAGGTCACGCTCAGCGAGGTGATCTGTTCCTCGTCATCATCCACCCCCGATGCGACCCGTCGGCTGAAGCGGGCCGCCAATGATCCGTCCGCCGGCAATGTCCGGACCAGATCGAGGCTGGCATCGGGCAGCACGTCGCCCGCGATGTCGCGTGTCAGCCCGACAGAGCCGCTGACCTCCCACAGGGCGGTGGTGATGCTGCGCCCGGCCCCGATCGTATAGCGTTCGCCGTCTTCCGTCATGGTGGCCCGGAAACTGAACGAGGCGTCTCCGTTGCGCAGGTCCTGACGCAGATTGCCGTTCAGGGTGTAGGTTTCGCGCAGGCCCTGTGCCGTGCCGAAATCCTCGAAGGTGGAGTAGCCCAGATCCAGCGTCGCCCGCATCGAAGGGGTCAGATCAAGGCGCAGCAGCGCTTTCAGGCGGAACCGGTCCTGATCGCTCAGGGTGGGGGATGTGGTGTTGCTGTATCTCAGGCCGGTGAACCCGGCGGACAGGGTGATCCCGAAGGGCGCGCGGCGGCGCAGGTCCAGTTCGGTGTCGAACACGGTGGTGCGGCGGGTGCCTTCCTCGGTCACCAGAACCGGGACGGGCACGCCCAGCACCTCTTCGAGGCTGGCCGAGGATACGTCCAGTTCGTTGCTGCGCAGGGCCAGGGACAGTTCGGCATCGCGCGACTGGCGCGCATAGCGGATGGCAAGGTTGGGTTCGACCAGACCGGTGTCGAGCGTGCCGCGTTCCGCGCCGGTGACATGGCGCAGGCCGAAATCGCCCGAAATCTCCAGCTGCTGGACCGGGGTGGCAAAGGTGACGCCGAAATCGAGGCGGGCGATATATTCGAAGGTGCCGCCCTGGCTGGGCGCATCAAGCCCGCGATTGCTGCTGTAGACCGCCTCGGTGGTCAGCCCGAAGCGCAGGGCAGGGGGCGCGCCCGCCTGCTGGGCGCCCAGACCGCCGGGCAGGGTCGCGGCACAGGCCACGGCCAGCGCCCATACGGCCCTGTGCGGGCGTATCCTGAAAAGGAGGCGGGTCAGGCGCAGCACAAGGCGCGCCTATTCGAACAGGCGGCGTGTGGGGACCAGAATGACATCCCCATCATGCAGTTTCAGGGTCGCGTTGGTGGTCAGCCCCTTGGACATGGCGTCATAGTTCAGGGTTGTCACGCTTTCGATGCCGGTCTTGTGGTCGGTGCGGCGCAGCTGCACCCGCTTGGTGGCGGCAAAGTTCGAAAACCCGCCCATCGCCGCAAAGGCCTGTAACAGGGTCGTTCCGGGCTCGATGTCGACCTTGCCGGGGCGCTCGACCTCGCCCAGCACATAGATCGAGATCCGCTCGGGCTCGGCGGGGATGCGGGGGTCGGCGGGCGCCACCCGTTCCAGCGCGACAAAGACGCTGGGCGGCGCGGCGAAATTCGGGGTCAGGTTGGCGACCAGCGTGCTTTGTACGGCGGTGACGGTCTTGCCCTGCACCAGGATGGTGCCGGCCAGCGGAAAGCTGATGCGCCCCTGCGGGTCGACCAGAACCGAGCGGTTCAGCGCCTCGTCCTCGATCACCTCGATGCGCAGGACGTCGCCGGGAGAGATCCTGTAGCCTTGCGCCGCCGCCGCGACGGGCAGCAGCATCAGGATCGACAAAAGCCAGGTGAAAATGCGTTTGCGCTGTATCATGTCATCGCCCTTTTGGTATGCCGCATGTGGTCACCCACAAATTGAGCCACTTTTTTCAGCTTTCATAGCACAGGTCGCCGCCCTGCGCACAACGCTCTTGGCGGTGCGGGGGCCGAGTTTCGCCGCCATGCTGCGAATGGGCAACGCCTTGGGGCGGGGCTGTGCCCCGACCTAGCCGCCGTCCAGCGTGGCCAGCGTCTCCTGGGCGATTTTCATCTGCGGCAGCGTGCTGTTTTCCCCGGCGACCTCAAGGGCGCGGGTCAGGGCCGCCCTGGCGTCCTCGGGCCGCTCGAGCGCGACATAGGTCATGCCCAGATGGTATTGCACCAGCGCGTTGTCCGTCAGGGCCGCGGCGGCGGGTTCGAGATAGGTCAGCGCCTCTTCGAAATTGCCCTGCCGGTAGGCGATCCAGCCATAGGTGTCCTGGAAGGGCGGGATGTCGGTGTCGCGCAGGCGCCGCGCCACGGCCGCCGCCCGTTCCAGCGTCGCCTCATCGTCGCGGAAGGCGGACAGCAGGCTGGCGAGGTTGTTGGCGATGGTCACGTTGCCGGAGTTGAGCGCATAGAGATCTTCGTAGATCGCGATCGCGCCTTCGATGTCGCCTTCCTGTTCCAGATCGCCCGCCTTGTAAAGCAGCAGGCGGGGGGCGCCGGGGTTGTCGGCGAGGGCCTTGGCCAGCACTTCCTTGGCGGCGTCGGTCTGCCCGGTGCGGCGCAGCAGCACGTAAAGCTGGTTGATCGCGTTCACGGCGTTGGGGTTCTCGTCCACGAGCTTGCGCAGCTCGGTCTCGGAGGCGTCCGCATCGCCTTCGGACAGCAGCAGGGCCGCATGCATCAGGCGCAGGTTGGGGTCGTTGGGGGCCGCGGCCATCTGTGCGTCCAGATAGGTGCGGGCCTCGTCCAGCTTGCCGGCGCGCAGCAGTGTCTGCAGCACGGCAAAGACCGCATTGGCGGTGCCCGCCTCTTCGGCCTGCTGCTGGAGCAGGGCAAGCCCCTCGTCCAGGCGGTCCTCGCTGAGCAACAGCGCGGTGCGCAGCGATTTCAGCAATTCGGGCGCGCGGGGCTGGTCCTGCAGCTTTTCGACATCGGCGATGATGCCGCGCACCACGCCGATGGAATTGTCGGCCATCGCCAGACGCGCGGACTGGGCCAGGATGTCGAGATCGCGCGGATTGGCATTGCGCGCATCGGCCAGAACCGAGCGGGCGGCACCGTCCCGGCCCTGACGGACGAGGAAATCGGCATAGAGCAGCGATTCGCGCACGCCCGATCCGGACACTTCGACGGCGGTGGCCAGACGTTCGCCCTGCAGCTGGGTGCTGCCGTTGCGTTCATGCGCGGCCGCCAGCAGCAGGATGATGGAGGTGTCGCGCGGGCTTTGATCCAGCGCGCGGCGCAGATCGACGATGGCATCGGCGGGCTGGTCGGCATCGATCAGCATCTGGGCGCGCAGTTTCAGGGCGGTGACGTTGGTTTCATCCTCGGTCAGGATCTCTTCGGCCAGCGCGCGCGCGCCGACCTGGTTGCCGGTGGCCAGCAGCATCGTGGCCAGCGTGCCCTTGATCCGGCGGGTCTGGTCGCTGGGTTCGGAGGCGTCGATGATCGCCTGCATTTTGGCGATGGCGGAGTCACGCTCGCCCTCGTCAAAGGCATATCCGGCCAGCAGGGCCCGGTAAAAGGAGTTGTTTGCCGCATTTCCCGCATTGGCATCGGCCAGGCGCTGCAACTCGGCCTTGGCCGCGTCCCGCCCGCCGGTCTGTTCCAGAAGCTGGATCACCGGCACGAAGCCCTCGGGGGCGGAGGTGTCGTCCCCGGCCAGATCGCGCAGGAACGCTTCGGCCCCCGCATAGTCCTGACGCTGGATGTAATAGGTGATCAGGGATTGCTGGACTTCGGTGTTGTCGGGAAACTGCGTGTACATCTGGCGCAGCAGGTTGCCGATCTCGTCCTGTTCGCCAAGCGCGTTCAGGGCCTGGATCTTGATGACGTAATAGGTCAGGTCCTCCGGCGCATAGGCGATGGCGGCGTCGATGTCGTCGATGGCGGAGGCCGGATTGTTCTGGGTCAGCGCATAGGCGATCAGGACCCGGCGGCTCAGGATGTCGTTGGGGTCGGCATCGACCAGGGCGCGGGCCTCGAGGGCCAGCTTGCCCTGGGCCTGTGTATCCTCGTCGATACTGGCCTGGCGGAAATCCAGGGAAACACGTACCGAATCCGCTCCTGCCGCGGTGGGGTCCAGTTCCAGGGCGCGCCGTCCATGGCGTTCGGCCTCTTCCCATTGCTGTCCGCCAATGGCCATTTCGGCCAGCGCCAGACGCGCATCGGCGAGGTCGGGGTACTGTTCGGTCAAACGCAGGTACTGGCCAAAGGCGCCGGACAGGTCGCCCTTGGCGCGCAGGACCTCGGCCAGCTGGCGGCGGGCGTCCTGGTGTTCCTCGTTGTAGTTGAACACATTGCGGAACTCGACGGCGGCCCGGTCCGGGTCTCCGGCGGCCAGCAGTTCGAGGCCGGATTGATAGAATGCCTCGGCCTTTTCCTCGGGACTGTCACAGGCAGCCAGGAAAACAAATGCCGAGACGGCGCATGCGGTCAGAATACGTTTGAACATGAGCAACCTGTTACATGGCACGGGTGATCAAAACAAAGATAAAACAATGCAAAGTTCACGTCGCTGTCAATAAAATTGCCCCGGCGGGTGGGTCAGCACCCCGTCCCGCGCAGGACAACGCGCACGGTCAGCCACAGAATGCGGATATCCGTGAGAATCGAGACGCGGGCATTGTAGCGTGTGTCATAGAACGCGCGTTCCTTGAACGAGGTCCGGTGCCGGTCCGAAATCTGCCAGAGCCCGGTGATTCCGGGGCGCAGGTCGTAATAGTCGCGGCCCGGATAGAGCAGTTGCTGCTCGACCATCATCGGACGCGGACCCACGAGGCTCATGTCGCCGCGCAGCACGTTCAGGAGCTGTGGCAGCTCGTCGATGGAGGTCTTGCGCAGGAATCGCCCGATCGGGGTGACTCGCGGGTCGTTCAGCAGTTTCTGGTTTCTGTCCCACTCGGCGCGCATGTCGGGGTCGGCATTCAGATGGGATTGCAGCTCGTCTTCGGCGTCGCGCACCATGGTGCGCAGTTTCCACATGCGGAAGATGCGTCCGTTCCTGCCGATGCGTTCCTGTGCATAGAACGGCTTGCCGCCGTTCAGGGCAATGAGGAACGCGAGGCCCAGGATGATCGGAAGCACAATGGGCGCGCTCAGCACGATCAGGCTAACATCAAGAAAACGCTTGATAAAATTTCGGTAAGCGCCGTTTTTGGGGGCGGCGACGCCCGCAGGTTCCTTGTACAGGACGTTCGCGGATTTCAAGGTATCGGTTAAATATACATCATGGGCAGTCATTAAAAGATCCGTTCGCTTCGATTTCTGTATCCGCGCCGCCCCGGCAGATCGGGAGAGCACAGCGGATGTCGGTCGATGCTCGATAAGCAAATTATTTGGTTCAATGGGCACTCGTCAGGTCACAGTTCTACGGGGAAACCCGTGGTTTAAGATAAATGGTAGACAAGTTATGGATACCAGACATGGTGTGCAGTTTCTATGGCGCTTTCATGTCTGGCGTGAGGTTTAACTGAAATTTTGGATAATTTTTACGCAGTTTCATCCATGGGTTGAGGTCGGTGTGTTTCATTGTGCCAAAATCGTAATCAAAGCCTATCACAGTTTTGAAATTGTCCAAAGCGGGTCGGGGCCCGGGGCGCCGGAATCGGGTGGCCGGCCCCGCCGGACCGTGCGATTCCGGGCGCAGGTTGTTGAAATAACAGGCACAGGCTATAGGCGGGGTGTCATGCTTCCTATATGAGACAGAGTGCTTGGTGGCTGGGGTGCGGCACCTGTGAAGGTGCAGAATGTGTCGGATACGGACAGCAGGGTTAATGAATACGCTAGAGATATATACCAATCACTTTCAGATGCGCGAACGCCCGTTCACGCTTGTTCCTGATCCTGATTTCCTGTTCTGGAGTACGGCCCACAAGCGGGCCTTTGCGGTGCTGGAATACGGGATCGTGACCCGTGCGCCCATCACCCTGATCACCGGCGAGGTGGGGGCGGGCAAGACCACGCTGGTCCATCACCTGCTGCAATCCATCGAGGAAAGCGTGACCATCGGTCTGGTGTCCAATGCGCAGGGCGACCGGGGCGAGTTGTTGCGCTGGGTGATGTCCGCCTTTGGCCAGAAGACCGAGGGGGCGACGGATTATGTCGACCTGTTCGCCCGTTTCCAGGCCTTTCTGATCGAACAGTATGCCGACGGCAAACGCGCCATCGCCATCATCGACGAAGCCCAGAACATGAGCCGCGAGAACCTTGAAGAGCTGCGCATGTTCACCAATATCAATTCCAACAAGGACGAGCTGTTCCAGATCATCCTGGTCGGCCAGCCCGAGCTGCGCGATATCGTGATGCGCCCGGACCTGTCCCAGTTCGCCCAGCGGGTGTCGGCCCATTTCCACCTTGGTCCGATGGATGCGGACACGGTGCGCGCCTATATCCAGCACCGGCTGGTCAAGGCGGGCGGGCGGCACGATATCTTCGAGCCCGACGCCTGCACCATGGTGCATGCGCATTCCGGGGGCATCCCGCGTGTCGTGAACCAGTTGGCGGACCTGTGCATGGTATATGCCTTTGCCAACGGCGATCAGAACGTGACGCCCGACACGGTGCAGCAGGTGCTGGATGACGGCGTGTTCTTTGCAGGCAGCCTCTCGGGGGATGCGCTGCGTCTGGTCAGTCCGGTTACGGGGAAACCTTGATGCTCGATGTTGCTTTCTATCTTGCGCTGTTTCTGCGCCGTTTGCCCTATTTCCTGATCTTCGTGGTGGCGGGCACCGCCATTGGCGTGGCGCTGGCGCTGACCCTGCCGCCCAGCTACGAGGCGCAGGCCCGGCTGGTGGTCGAATCCGAACAGATCCCGGACGAGCTGGCGGCCTCGACCGTGCGCACCGAGGCCAGCGAGCAGTTGCAGATCATCCAGCAGCGCATCCTGACCCGCGACACCCTTCTGGACATGGCCAACCGGCTCAACATCTATGCCGGGCGCGGCCCGGGCGAGCGGCTGCGTCCTGACCAGATCGTGCAGGACCTGCGTTCGCGCATCCGCATCCGCACCACCGGCGGCCGCGGGGCGGCCACGCTGGTCAACATCAGCTTCAGCGCGCCCTCGGCCAACCTGGCCGCCCAGGTCACCAACGAGGTCGTGACCGCGATGCTGGAGGAGAACGTGCGCATGCGCACCGGGGTGTCGGGCCAGACCCTCGACTTCTTTGAACAGGAAGTGGCGCGTCTGGATCGGGAACTGGCCAGCCGCGGCGCCCAGATCATCGCCTTTCAGGAATCCAACAAGGAGGCGCTGCCCGACAGTCTCGAATTCCGCCGTGGCCAGCTGGCCGCCGCCCAGGAACGCCTGCTGCAACTGACCCGCGAAGAGGCGGCGCTGAATGACCGGCGCGCCGGGCTCGAGGCGTTTTACGAGGCCACCGGCAATGTCGCGGGGCTGACCCAGCAGTCCGCCCAGGCCGGGCTCAGCCCGTCCGAGGCCCGGCTGCGCCAGCTGCGCGAACGCTATTCCTCGTCCGTGGCCGTCCTGTCGCTGGACAACCCGCGCAACCGGGTGCTGAAACAGCAGATCGACGCGCTGGAAAAGATCGTCGCCGAGGAACAGCAGGCCTTTCTGGAGGCCCAGACCGGGGGCCAGATCAACTCTGCGACCGGGACTGTGCTGTCTATCTATGACATCCAGATCGCCGATCTGGACAACCAGCTGGCGTTCCTCGCCAGCCGCCGCGCCGAAATCGAGGCCGAAATGGCCGATCTGCAGGAGAGCATCGACGCCACCCCGGCCAACACCATCGCCCTGAACACGCTGGAGCGCGACTTTGCCGCCGCCCGCCTGCAATATGATCAGGCCGTCATCAACAAGGGTCGCGCCGAGACCGGCGACATCATCGAGGCGCTGTCCAAGGGCGAGCGGATTTCGGTGATCGAACAGGCCGTGCCCCCGGCCGAACCGACCAGCCCCAACCGCCCCAAACTGGCCATCGCCGGCATGGGCGGCGGGATCATGGCCGGGTTCGGCTTCATCGTTCTGCTGGAACTGCTGAACACGTCGATCCGCCGTCCCAAGGACATCGTCCAGAAGCTCGAGATCACGCCGTTCGGGGTGCTGCCCTTTATCCGCACGCGGCGCGACCGCATCCGGCGGCGCCTGGCACTGACGCTTTTGCTGTTGGGGATCGCCGGTGTGATCGTGGGCGGGCTCTGGGCCATCGACACCTATGTGATGCCGCTCGATCTGCTGCTCAAGAAGATCACGGACAGGTTGCCAAGCTCGGTCACGGACCTGCTTGGCTAGTGTAACAAGGACCGGAAGGCGCTCCCCATGGAAAAAATTCAATCCGCCATCGCCAAGGCCCGCGCCCAGCGGGACGGTCAGACCGCGGCCCCCGCGATGCAGCGCACGCCTGCCCAGGCGCCCCAGGCGGCATCGCTGGCCAGCGACGCGGCATGGGATGCGCTTCCTTCCGCGGATGTGTCGCTGCGCCGCTTGCGCGCACAGCGCATCGTCACCCTGGATCGCAACCGCGAGGCGGCCGAATTCGACAAGCTGCGCACCCGGATGCTGCAGCAGATGCAGGCCAACAACTGGCGTCGTGTGGCGGTCACCTCGCCCGGGCCGACCAGCGGCAAGAGCACCATCGTGCTCAACCTCGGCTTCAGCCTGTCGCGCCAGAGCCGCAGCCGGACCCTCCTGTGCGAGATGGATCTGCGCCGCCCGTCGCTGAACAAGATCTGCGGCCTCAGGACCGAGCGCGATTTCGTCGAGGTGGTGAACGGCAATGCGCCCTTTGCCGATCACGGCCTGCGCCTGCGCCCCAACCTGGCCATGGGCGCCGCCCAGAGCCCGGTGATGATGCCCGCCGAGTTGTTGCAGGATGCCAGGCTGGGCACGATCCTGAACGACATCGAGGCCACCTATGATCCGACGGTGATGCTGTTCGACATGCCGCCGTTCCAGATCAGCGACGACATGATGGCCTTTGCCGACAAGGTGGACTGCGTGATGATCGTGGCGGCGGCCGAAAAGACCAAGATGCCCGAACTGGATGCCTGCGAGCGCGAGATCGCCAATGTGACCAATGTGCTGGGTGTGGTGCTCAACAAGTGCCGCTACGAGGCGGTGGACAGCCAATACGAATATTACGGCTGACCCGGGCCGATCCGGCCCGGGCCAATCCGGATCAGTTCGGGATGAACCGCGGCAGGACGCCGTTCATTTCGAGGAAGACCGATTTGAGGCGCTCTTCGGCCTCTTTCTCGGTTTCGTTGAGCTGAATCGTGGTCAGCAGGCGCACCAGCGCACCATCGGTCCGCCCCTGTGTGACGCCGTTCCAGAACAGCCAGAACTTGGCTTCGACATCCCATGCGATGCGGCGGCCCTGCTGTTCGAACCAGTAATAGCCGACCATGCGGGTCTCGCCCTTCTGGATCACGGCGCGGTTCAGATTGAACTCTTCGCCCAGGCCCAGTTCCGAAGCGACATCCACGCGTTCCAGCCAGGCGATTTCCCAGCCACCGCCGGGCAGGCAGACTTCGGGAGAGTGGGTGCCGCCATCGGATTGATCATTATACCAGGCCATGAACAGACCGACGGGCGCGGCGGCCGCGTCGCTGACCAGCTGGACCGAATGATAATCGTCAGCCCCCAGGACAATCTCGACACTTTCCTCAAGCGGGATGTTGGGCGAGGAGCGCCATTCGCCCAGAGTGCGCGGGAAGATGGCGAACGGGTCGCGCGGTACTTCGACTTGCGCCACCTCGGGTTTGACAGTCCATGCCGCGACACTGGCCAGGGTGACCATCGCGCCGATGATCAGGGCACGCGAGGGCTGCACCAGTGTCAGGCGCATGGCCTGTGTGCCCAGACCGGTCGTGTTCAGGTCCAGCGCATCCGGCAGGGACATCCGCTCGGGATTGAAGCGCAGCATGATCCAGGCCAGCAGGAACAGCAGCACGATGCAGATCATGAAGATCACCCAGCCTTCGAAGAAGTGGGTGAACCCTTCGAGGTATTCGACGCCCCAGTTCTGTGCGATCCATCCCGCCAGTGCGATCCGGACCGAATTCATCGCGACGGTGATGGGGGCGGCGGCCAGCAGCAGCACGGCCTTGTGCCACATCGGCCCTTTGTAAAGCACGGCAAAGATGTAGGAGAACGACAGGATCGGGAACAGGTAGTTCAGCCCCGAACAGGCCT
>CAZITF010000004.1:0-10957 GCA_964542095.1 uncultured Rhodobacterales bacterium | reverse complement strand
AAGATGTAGGAGAACGACAGGATCGGGAACAGGTAGTTCAGCCCCGAACAGGCCTCGGCCACGTGCAGCTTGAGCTCGCCCAGATCGATGATGTTGCCCTCGAGGTAAACCGGCACATTGATCAGTTGCAGCAGCCAGACGCCGAATTCCGATGACACCATCTGCAGCCATGTGGACAGCTTGTAATAGAACACGCCCGGCAGCGGCAGCATGTAGACCAGGTGCAGCACGGGGGGCCAGAAATGCTTGCCTGTTTTCCAGCCGAACGAGATCAGCAATATCGCGCCGACCCACAGGATCAGCGCATAGGCCACGATATCGTCGATATTGCTGAGCTTGCCCATCAGGGCAAAGAGCAGCGAAAACGCCAGCAGCCACAGGCCCGGAGTCCGGTCGGGCACCTCGCCATACTGGACGGGCACCCCCTTGAGCTGGCGCAGGAACAGGAAGGCCGACAGGACCGGGATCAGCGGTCCGTGGCTGTATTCGGGCAGTTGCCAGGCGACCATCAGGGCCTCGAGGCCTTCCCAGTAAAAGACGATGGCCGAAATCACCGCGATGATCAGCCAGAACAGTCCCGGAGTGAAAAAGGATGCGGCAAGCGAGCGGTCGTTTTGGGTAATATAGGTCATTGGTCAATATGGCCCTTGCAAATACATACGTGTCGGCTGCGAGCCCAGCCGCGCGGAACTGCACTCGGTTTACACCAGCAAATATGGCAAAGACAGGAAAACCTCATGCAGCGGAGATGACATTTTCGCGCATTTCCCGCGACGCGGGAAGGGCTGTTTCGAAAAAGCGTTTTTTTGTAATGGTTTGTAAATGATCCGCCATGTAACGCGTTGAAATCCCTGATGTCAGGCGCGCTTCAGGGGGTCGTGTTTCCTGCCAAAGTGCCATAGCCGTGCGGGTGGGCCTGATGCCAGGCCCAGGCGGTCGCGACGATGTCCCTGATGTCGGTATATTCCGGTGTCCAGCCCAGTCGGTTTTTCAGTTTCGTGGCATCCGCCACGAGGCGGGGGGGGTCGCCGGGGCGGCGCGCCTCGAACGTGCGGGGGATGGGCTGGCCGGTGACCGCCTCGCAGGCGGCGACGATGTCCATCACCGACTGCCCGTTGCCGGTGCCGATATTGTAGGTCTCGTCACTGCCCCGGCCGGTGGCTTCGATCGCCAGCAGGTGGGCGGCGGCCAGATCGCGGGTGTGAACGTAATCCCGGATGCAGGTGCCATCCGCCGTGGCATAGTCCGTGCCGAAGATGCTGATCCGGTCCCGCTGGCCCAGGGGCACCTGCAGCACCAGCGGGATCAGGTGGCTTTCGGGTGTGTGATCCTCGCCGTGGCGCCCGTCGGGGTCGGCCCCTGCCGCATTGAAATAGCGCAGCAGGGTAAAACCCATGTCATAGGCCCGCGCAAAGTCGCGGATCATCCATTCCACGGCCAGTTTCGTGCGCGCATAGGGCGAGAACGGGTCCAGCGGCGTGGTTTCGGACATGGTGTCGGCGGCCGTCATGCCATAGGTCGCACAGGTCGAGGAAAACAGCAGCCGCCCGACACCGGCCCCGCGCATCGCGTTGAGCAGGCTCAGCGAGCCGACGATATTGTTGCGGTAATGCAGGTCGGGGTTCTCGACGCTTTCGCCCACATAGGTGGCGGCGGCGAAATGCATGACGGCGTCGGCGCCGAAGTCCCGCAGCGTTCGGGTGAGCAGGTCGGTGTCGGCAATATCCCCGACCACAAGAGCGTGCCCGTCCACGGCACCCCGATGCCCCATCATCAGGTTGTCATAGGCCATCACCTCGTGCCCTTGCGCGGCCACGTAACGCAGGCAGGCACTGCCCACATAGCCGGCGCCGCCGGTGATCAGGATTTTCATGGGCCACTCTTGTCAGGGTCGGTTGCGAGGGCGCATATCCCAAGAACGCCGGGATGAGTAGTATTTCTTTGGTCCATAAATACCATAACGAAGATTACAGGGCTGAATCTTGTGCGCGGCGGCAGGTGCCCCCCGCGGATCATGTCGCAATGGCGCGGGATGTCGGCCCCCGAAACGAAAACAGGGACCCGAAGGCCCCTGCTGTCACATGATCTGGTATATGTGATTACGACTTGGTCTTGCGGCGGCGTGTGACAGCCAGCGCGCCCAGTCCACCGAGCAGCAATATGCCACCGGCGGGCAGCGGAACAGGCGACGGGTCCTGGTCGCCACCGGCATTTACGCTCAGACGGACAACGAAATCGTCGTGGTTGTCGTCGTCACCGGCGCCTGTGTCATCAAAGAACAGGAACACGGTGCCCTTGTCGCCCCGTGCGAAGGACGTGAAGAAGTTCGACGCACCGTTCGGGATGTTGTCGGGGTTGGACCCGTTGACCGCGTCAGCAACAGGGCTGCCGTTGACGATGCCATTAGAGGTGAATCTGAAATTCAGCAGACCCGCGGTTGCGCTGATGGTCGCCGTCGAAATCGGTGTGGCTGCGTTTTGCGCATACTTCTTGGTCACACCGACTGTGGACGAAAAGGTCTCGGTGCCGCCGGTTCCGGTGATTTCGAATGTGTTGAAGAACCCGGCTTCGTAGCCGAAGAAGGCCACTTCGATGTCGGCGTCCATATCAAGCGAGACCTGCGAGCCGAAATACCCGGCGGCGCTGCTCGTGCCGAAGACATTGAGCAGCACTTCGTTGGTCTGGCCGGCTTCGGGGATGTTACCGGCGCTGCCGCCGATCACTGAGAATGTGGCAGCGCTTGCTGCGGTGCTCAGCGCGACAATGAGAGCGCCTGCGAGGAAAAATGACTTTTTCACAATTTCTACCTTTGATTGCTACCTGAACATACAAGTGACTTGGTGCCTTTATACAACACACCCGGGCAGCAATAAACTGCTGACGGCCCGATTTTCGCCATCCTTTCGCCTTTTTTTAACTTTTATGAAACGGTTTCGCGCACGCTGAGCGTGATTTGGCGGCTTTGTCCGTGGATCGGAAACGAAGCGTGCTTTCCGGGGCGCTGATTCGGCCTTTATCTGAATTCCATCTATGAGGGAAAAGCATTTGGCAGCGCCTCCTGATTTGTGCAGGAACCCGCCAACGGGTGATGGCTCGGTGCCCCTTTGGCCTCCATGTCGACCCCCGTCCGTGCGGGATTTGCCGGTCCGGGGCAGATGACGGCGTCAGCCCGACAGGGTGTGGCATTTCAAACATGCCCCCGCATCTGCCGCTTTTGCCACCGGATACAGGCTGTTAAGAGGCGGGCATGCGACCTGTGCCTGCCTTTCGTGGCGCGCCCTGTGATGCCGGAGATCACGCGATGACGTCTGACAGAACACATATGTCCGGGTTCGACCGGGCCCTCATCGCGCTGATGATGGGGCTGGGGGCGGCGCTGCTCTCGGTGCGGCTGGGATGGCAGGACTATTGGTGGGACGAGCATGTCACGCTGATGTTCACCCGTGCGGGCTGGTACGAATTGATGATCCAGCATTGGGGCACCGATACCCACCGCCCGGTCTATTACGCTTTGCAAAAGCTCTGGAACGGCGTCTTTGGCGAAAGCACCGTGGCCGTGCGCAGCCTGCCCATCGCCCTCACCGTGATGATCGTGCCGTTCTTTTTCCTGACGGCGCGCCGGATCGCGCCGGGCCCGCTGGCCGCCATCACGATCATTCTGCTGATCTCGGCGCCGATGTTCGTCGATCAGGGGCGCGAAGTGCGCATGTACTGCCTGGCCAACCTGGCGCTGGCGATTGCCCTTTGGCTGGCCGTCACTCTGGCATCCCGCGCCCGCGCCGAGATGCAGGGCGGTGCCCCCGCGCCTGCCCCGGTCGGGCTTTGGGCGGGCTTTGCCGCGGCGCTGGCGGCGGCCTTTTACGCCCAGGCCATGGGGCTGTTCGTCACCGCCCTGTTCGGGTTCTGGATTCTGATCTGCGTGGCGCTCAGGATCCTGCCTTTGCGATTTCTGTGGCAGGCGCTGGCGGCGCTGGTGTTTTATATTGTCCTTATCATTCCGGCACTTGTGCCGTTTTTCGAGCATCTGACCGGCACGGTCGGGGGCAGTTTCTGGGTGCCCGAACCGAGCGTCGGCTATATCTACAAGCAGACGGCGGCGGCCTATCCCTATCCCAAATGGACCAAGCCCGTCGTCGCCCTGATGATCCTGTGGGGGCTGTGGTCCCTGCGCGGCAAGCCCCATATCGCGTGGTTGCTGGGGATGATGGTGATCGGCCTGCCCACGCTGGTGCTGATCGTCAGCTTTTTCAAACCGCTTTACATGGCGCGGGTGATCGCCTGGGGCAGTTTCGTGTCGGTGCTGGTGCTGGCCGCGGGGCTCGCCCCCTTGCGCGCGCCGCTGCGCTGGGGCGGGGTGGCGTTTCTGGTCATTGCCCAGCTGGTGGCCTTTCGCGACTTCCTGCCGCCGGAGCCCGAGCGCACGCCGGAACGCGACATTGCCGCCCGGATGCAGGATTTCGACCCGCAATCCGATGTGTTGATCCTGGGCTATCAGATGATGGAGCCCGCCCTGCGCTGGCATGTGCCGCAGGCCTTTGACGGGGCGGCCTATGGATTTATCTACGGGGATCGCAATCGCAACGTGATCGATGCGGCGTTGCGCTCGGTCTTTGTGAAACGCGCGGATGCGGGGCGGATCGACCCACAGGGCAAGCGGCTGTTTGTCGTCTATGAAGACCCGGTGCCGGCCGGGCGGCAGGCGGGCCCGCAGGATATGGTCACCGGGGCGCTGGACACGGTGATCGGGGACCGCGCCCTGCTGCGCAGTGCCACGTCCGGGCGCATCCGCCTTGATGTCTACGACCTGAGCAGACCTGCCCCGTGATCGGTCGCCTGACACAGCTGTTTTCCGGCACCGGCCTCAAGGCGCGTGCCTTGCGCGGGTCAGCCCTTACCTTTCTGACCTTCGGGGGCGGACAGTTGCTGCGCCTGATCTCGAACCTGATCCTGACCCGGCTGCTGTTTCCCGAGGCCTTTGGCCTGATGGCGCTGGTGCAGGTGTTCGTGACCGGATTGCAGATGTTTTCCGACATCGGTCTGGTGTCGGCCATCATCCAGAGCAAGCGCGGCGACGACCCGGTCTTTCTGAACACCGGCTGGACCATGCAGGTGGTGCGCGGCGCGGGCCTTGCCCTTGTGGCCGTGGCCCTGGCGATCCCGGCGGCGCAATTCTATGACCAGCCGATGCTGACGCAATTGCTGCCCGTCGTGGCCATAAATGCGCTGGTGAACGGGTTCGTGTCGACCAAGATCGCCAGCGCCAACCGCCAGTTGGTGCTGGGCCGCCTGACCGTGCTTGAGCTGAGCGCGCAGCTGGTCGGTATCCTGACCATGATCGCGCTGGCGCTGGTGCTGAAATCGGTCTGGGCGCTGGTAATCGGCACCGTGGTGGGCACCGCGTTCAAGGTGGCCATGTCGCATCTTTACCTGCCGGGCCCGCGCAACCGCCTTGCCTTTGAGCGCCCCGCGTTCCTCGAGCTGTTCCATTTCGGCAAATACATCTTCTTCAGCTCGATCTGCGGGTTTTTCATCAACTACGGGGATCGCGCGATCCTGGGCAAATTCGTCTCGCTCAGCGACCTGGCCTTTTACAACATCGCCTTTTTCTTTGCGACCGTGCCGCTGATGCTGACCCACCAGTTCGTGCAGAAGATCATGTTGCCGCTGTACCGTGAAAAGCCCACGCGCGACTCTGTGCAGAACCGCCGCGCGGTCTCGCGGGCGCGCGGTCTCTTGACCGGGGCGATGATCGCCTCGGCGCTTGTGCTCGCCATTATCGGGGACGGGCTGGTGCGCTTTCTCTATACGCCTGAATATCATATGGCGGCCCCCTTGCTGGTGGCGCTGGCGCTGGGGTCCCTGCCGGTGCTGATCACGACATCCTATGCCAACCTGCTGGTGTCGCAGGGTAATTCCCGCGGCTTTGCGATCATTCTGCTGGCCACGGCGGTGTTGCAGACCGGGTTCCTGATCCTGGGGGCACAGCAGATCGGCGTGCTGGGGGCGGTGTTTGCCTCCGGTGCGGCGGCGATCTGTGCCTATCCGCTGCTGGTCTGGCTGTTGCGCCCCTACGCCGCCTGGGATCCGCGCCATGATCTGGGGTTCGCCGCGTTGTCTTTGGTCGCGGGTGGTCTGATCCTGTGGCTGAAACCGGATGTCTATGCCCAGTTGCTGGCCTTTTTGCCGGGCTGAGGGGCGTCACTTGTATTCGATCAGTCGGCTTTTGCCGCCGCTTATCCGTTTGAGCCAGTAGTGCAGCACGCCTTGCGCTTCGGGCAGTTTGGCGAGCGTCGTGAAGCTGGCGCGCAGCCAGGGTGTGCCCCTGGCCCGCTGGCGCAGGATCTGGCCGGGGAAGGCCCCCAGCAGGACCAGGCACCATGGGCTGATCAGCACCGCCCCCAGCAGGGCCAGCAGCGGCAGGGCCGCGCCCCAGAGCAGCGCGCTGCGCATCTCGCGCCGCTTGTGGAATTCGGGTGGTCCCCCGTGCATGGCGGCCCCTTCGGCGTAGGCGTGGCCCCCCCGCTGTGCGCGCCGCCACCACTGGCCAAAGCGGGTGAGGTTCGCGTCATGCAGGGTCATTTCGGCGTCCAGTCGCCAGATCTTCCAGCCCTTTGCGCGCAGGCGCAGGCACATCTCGGGCTCTTCCCCGGCGATCAGGCTGTCATTGTACCCCCCGACCTCGGCCAAGGCATCGACCCGCATCAGCGCATCGCCGCCGCAGGCCCTGGCCTGTCCGACGGGCGTGTCCCATTCGGCATCGATCAGGCGGTTGTAGAGGCTGGCTTTGGGGAATTTCTCGCGCCGTCGCCCGCACACCACGGCCACATCCGCATGGTTTTGCAAAAACCGGCTGGCGGTGTCGATCCAGCCCGGTTGCAGCACGCAGTCCCCGTCGAGGAACTGCACGTGGGTCAGATCCGGCGCGCGTGCGCGCAGGGCGGCCAGCCCGGCATTGCGCGCGCGCGCAGCCGTGAAGGGGATGGCGGTGTCGAGTTCGACCACGAAAGCGCCAAGGGTGCGGGCGGCGGCCACGCTGTCATCGCCCGAGCCGGAATCCACGTAGACGATGTGATCGACCACCCCTTGCAGCGCCTGCAGGCAGGCCACCAGCCGCGCGCCCTCGTTGCGCCCGATGGTGACGGCCCCTATGGCCGGCGCCCCGCTCATGTCGGGGCAAACGGATAGCACTCCGTCAATGCGGGGTGGTCCGGGAATATCTCGGCCAGCGCGGCGCGGTCCTGCAGGAACGTGGCCTCGAGCGTGGCGCGCGCAGTGTCGCCCAGCGTCGGGCGCACATCCATGGTGCGGGCCTGGCGGATGCGGGTGCGCAGCGCCTTGGGCACCAGCGTGCGGCGCAGGGCGCGCGCCACCGGGTTGTCGATCAACAGACCCTGCAAAGGCAGTTTGCGCACCCGCCGGGCCGAGACATTCTGCGCCTCGATGGTCTCCTGCCATGTGGCGGTATGTTTGAGGCCGATAAAGGCCCCGATCCGCGCCAGTTCGCCCGCCCCGTCGCGTTTGAGGGCCTCGAGGCTGGTGAGCAAAATCCGCTCGGCGCCGAAGGCTGTGACAAAGGGTGCGATCTGCATGGCATATTGGCTGTAGGCGATGATTTCGGGCACGTCCCGGATCGCGTCATCGAGCGACATGGTCAGCCGCCCCTCGCTCCATTCGTGGATATAGTGCGACACGCAGCGCTGCACCGGGTTGCGGATCATGTAGATCAGCCGCGGGTCGGGCACGGCCGCCTGCAGCCGCGCCACGGTGTTGGGCCATGTGGGCCGCTTGGTGTAATGTGTGCTGGCCTCGCCCTTGAGGTCATCCGGGCCGGCGGCGGCGTAAAGGGTGCTGTACCAGCCCATGCCGCGGGCATGGACCGGATCGTCGGAAAAGAAATTGGGTTCTTTCGGCGTGGTCATGAAGACGCCTTCTTGCGCGGCCAGTTGGGCCTGCAGGGTCGAGGTGCCGCATTTCATCGCGCCGATGATCAGGAAGTCAGGCCGTGCCATGTCACTCTCCCGGTGCGCCGCGCGGGCCCAAAGGCTGCGTGAAATTGGTCCAGATATCGCGGGCCTCTTGCGTTGCTGCGGGTGCGGGGCTGCGCCCGGTCAGGCGGCGCAATTGCGCGATGGCGCGCCCCAGATGCCAGGCCAGGTTGGCCGCGAGCAGTCCGATGCGCCCGTAAAGCTGGTAAAAGAAGCGGGTGCGGGCGCAGTAATAGTAGTGCGGCAGGCGTTTCCTGGCCTTTTGCAGGGCTTTTACGGGCCCGCTGCCGCCGCGATAGTGGATCACGCGGGCCGCGGGCACGAAGGCACAGCCCCACCCGGCCCGGCGCGCCCGCAGGCCGTATTCGGCATCCTCGAAATAGAGGAAATAGCCTTCGTCCATCAGGCCGACGTCCTTGATCATCTCGCGGCGCAGCAGCACGCAGGCAAAGCTGACCCATTCGATGTTGTCGGGGCTCGGATGCAGGCCCAGGGCCACTTCGTGCCTGCGCAGCAGCCGGGTGACGGGCCCGGTGCCGGCGGCGCGGATCAGCTCGCTTTGGGGGGAGTGGGCACGAAAGCAGCTGACCTGCGGCGTGCCATCGGGGTCTTCGAGGCGGGGAGCGAAAAACCCGGCATCGGGGCGGGCGGCGGCGGCGTCCATCAGGGCCGGGAACACGCCGGGGCGCAGCGCCGCATCCGAGTTCAGCACCAGCACGAAGTCACTGTTCCGGGCCGCAATGCCCTGATTGTGCCCCCCCGAAAAGCCGCTGTTGGTGGGCGAGCGCACCAGATGCACCTGATCGCCAAGATCATGGGCGTCGATCCAGGCCGCGATCTGCTCGGCCGATCCGTCGCCCGAAGCGTTGTCCACGACCACCGTTTCGACCGTGACGTCAGGGGCGGCGCGCGCGGCATCGAGCACCGATTGCACGCAGTCGATGGTCAGCTGGCCGGTGCGGTAATTGATGATGGAAACGGAAATCCTGGCGGACATGGGGCTGCCTTGTGGACCCGGAGGGCGGGGTCAGTGTTTGCGTGGTTCTGGCTTGGCCCGTGCATATGTCACTTGTCGGTCCGGTACAGGGTTTTTGTGTGACTGGCGGGAATATCTGATCCGGGGTGTGACCTCCTGTGTCTCGGGCGCATCCGCGGTCTGGGCGATCTTGCCCAGTTCGACCCGCCCCCACAGGGCCCCCGCAACCAGCCACAAGAGGGGCGTCAGGGCGCTGTTGGGCAGCAGATCGACCATCCATCCGGCCACGATCAGGGCCAGGGCCGAGGTTTCTATCCCGATATTGTATATGCGTTGCCGCAAGGCCAGCAGCACAACCGCGCCGCCCAAAAGCAGGAATTCGGACAGGAACTTGACCCAGCCGCCGACCCCGATGGAGATCGCCCAGTAGCCGTCGGCGATGCTGATGTCTCTTCCGTTCTCGTCATAGATCCGCGAGCGCCCCCACCTGCCCCAGCCGAACAGCGGTCTGACGGAGGCTTTTTCCAGCATCGCCTCTTCGTTCTGCAGGCGGGTGCCCAGAGAGGCGCCGCGCTGGGGGTCGATCTGCGTGGCGATGGATTGTATCCGCTCGATCGGCACCCAGCCCGCCCCCCGGCTGAGCGGGTAGGACACCACGAGAATCGCCAGGACCGCCGCCACCAGCATCTGCATCCTGACGCTGAGCAGGGCGGCAATGGGCACCAGCAAGAGCGCGATGGCCAGCGCCCCGATGGATTTGGCCAGGACCAGCGTCATGAACAGCCAGAGCGCCGCGCAGAGGTAGAGCATGCGCTGCTTTTCGGCATGGATGCGCATCAGCGCGCAGGCCGCAATGATCGTGCCGGTAAAGAAGATCGCCAGTTGCAGCCCGTGCGAGAGGAACACGATGGGCCGGAATCCGTTGCCGCGCAGGTGCTGGGCCCAGGAATGCGGAAAGAAGCCGTAGACCATGCGGTTGAGTTGCGGCGACATGCGCACCTCGTAAAGCGCCAGCAGGGAATAGCACAGCCCGGCGACGCACAGGATGGTCAGCAGCAGGACGTGCTGTTCGGGATGGGCGAGATATTTGCGCGCCAGGATCAGGGGCAGCATCATCAGGGCTGCGCCCATCATCGCCGAAAACGCATCATAGAGCCGTAGGCCGGGCAGGACGACCGGGCCGTAGGACACCTGATCGCCGTTGAGCACGACCGTCAGCATCGCACTTGCGACCGCGACGAAGATCAGGATCCGCAAGCCGGTATGGCGCGGCAGCCAGCCGTCCAGGACAGTGGCCTTGATGTCGGTGCGGCTCATCTGCCAGGCGACCGTCAGGGCCGCGATCACGGCAACCGTGTTCTTGTCGATGGGAGGCAGCAGCGGCAGGTCGATGCCCCCTTCCACGGGCAGCAACAGGTAGGCTGCGATGATGCTGATGGCCACGGCGGCAGGGCGTTCCAGTTTCTGAAACAGGATGATGACGACAACCGGCCAGCCGAGAATTGCAATTGTCGGGAACATGCCTTTGACCCTTACCCTTGCACCGCCATATCCCGGTGCGCTTTGCGCGTGATGATAGGAGGATGGTCTTGCCGCGTCATTACTACAAATGCTTTTGGGAAAACAACATCTTGTCATGCCGACATGTTGCCGCGCGCCGGGACCGCGCGGTGGCTGAAGATTGCGTTAATCAGTTTGTAACATCTTTTCCGGCGCTGCGCCCTGCACCGGGGCCTGTTCTATCCAAGGAGATGTTACATTGGCCGATACCTTCCGGGAATACACACCTGGCCTTGAAAGCCCGGCGTCTTACCTGACGTCTGTCGTCCCCGATGATGCGACGGATCTTGCCGTTGCAAGTCGCGCCCTCAACGTGGGCCAAAGCGGTTTCGTTCGTGTCACCACCGTTGGCGGCGATGTGGCGAGTGTCTTTGTCGCGGCTGACGAAGAAAGCTTGTTGAAAACCTATCACGACGAACTTATTTCCCAACTAATA
>CAZITF010000003.1:44548-49784 GCA_964542095.1 uncultured Rhodobacterales bacterium | reverse complement strand
CTCTGAGGACCACTTCACCCGGGGGAGGGTCCGGTCTAATTTCCTTGCTGCCTTGCTTGCGCTTCGCCGTGCACCTGGCAGCGGAGATTGGCGCCGTCGTGGCGGAACGGTCCGTGTCGTTTGCTTCAAACGGCGTTTAAAAAGGATTTTGCTAGGGTGCTGATCGCTGCTTGCGCAGGATTGCGAACAGCAATGAACCGCCCGAAAAAAGGCCGAGCACTGCAACTGTCCATAACATCGTGCGCGCATCGCCGTTCATGGCAACGCTGCCCATATGTGCCAGAAAGAAGCTTGCCGGAACGATCCCGGCCAGCGTCGCCAGCGCAAAGCGCCACAGGTGCAATTTGCTGAACCCGGCTGCATAGCTGATGAGGTCAAACGAAAGGAATGGCAGCAAACGACTGGCAAATACGAGAAAGGTCAGCATGTTTTGCGAACCCAGCAGGCCGGTGCCGAGCGACTGGCCGAGATACCGTTCGATGATCGGTCGCCCGAGCCACCGCGCCATCAGAAAAGCGGCGAGAGCACCAAGTTCAGCACCCAGAATGACCAATGCCGTCCCGAACCAATGACCATAAGCGGCTCCCGCAGCCAGTGCGATCGGAGCCGAGGGCAGGGGGCTTACCACAATGGCGAGCGCCATGACCAAGACGACGACGACCGGCCCCCAGATCCCGGACGCCTCGATCCAACTCAGAAGTTGGCTGCGGTCCGGTAGAGCGAAGGACAGACCCAGCAGGTCAGGCCGTACCAAGGCAAAAAGCAACAGTAGCGCGCCAAGGACAAGAAGGATGCGAGCGGCCATCAACTGCTCCGCAAGGAAGTGCACGAGAAAACCTGCCGGTGACAGATCTCAGACCACGCAGTGTGGCGGCCACAGGAACGGAGCATTTGCGCGAGGTCGAGAATTGTGTCCGACACGGTGTGCGGCACGCGCCTGACGCGCAAGCCAGCCCGATGCCGGATGAGCGCCAGCGCCAGAAAAACGGGTGGCCGCCAATTCGCTCCGGGACAACCGCGCTCGACTGTCCACTGCGGCAAATCAGACATAGCCACTGCCGATCAGCGCCAGCGTAACAGAGGCCAGAGCCATCGTTGCGGTGACGCTGGGCATCGGTTCAAGCGACAGGGTCAACACAAGGAGACGGTCCACAAAAATGCCGGGGCCGGGAATTGTGAGCCGGGATTGCCCACTTTGCAAGGAATCAGAGATGGGAACGCCATGATCGGGCTTTACTGCCTCCAGTGACTGGAAGGTCAAGTGAGTGTCTTTCGATTGATACAAATTGCGACAAAGCGTGGTTTGTTCTGCCGACAACACACGGCCTAGTCTTACCTTTACGAACGCCAGCTTCGCACGCGTTTGGCCAACCGTCGACCCGTGTCCTCGGGACGACATGTTCGGGACATCGGCCAGAATGCGGGCGATTGTCGTGTGTGATGACTTGGCTTATTGAGTTGCAGCGCTAACATACTTCAAAGGATCATATTCATTGCCGAGATTGACACGACGCTCCATCATCGCTTCCGGGGCTGCGGCCCTTGCACTCCCACGCATCGCACAGGCACACAAGAAAGATCCGTTCGTTCTTCCCGAGAGATTTCTGCCGCAGCTGGTAAATACACGCCGGGATGACTGGCAAGCGGGGTCGGTTCACGTGGTTCCGGACGATTATTTCCTATTCCTGATGCTCGAGGGCGGTATGGCGATCCGGTATGGCGTCGGTGTCGGGCGCGAAGGTCTCTATGAACCCGGTACCTTTACGGTCGCGCGCAAGGCAGAGTGGCCATGGTGGCGTCCGACGGACGCGATGATACGTCGCGAGCCACACAAATACGCGAAATTCAAGGATGGGGTGAAGGGCGGGCCGGACAATCCACTCGGGGCGCGGGCGTTGTATCTTTATGACGAAAACGGTCGGGACACCTACCTGCGAATCCATGGCACGGATGCACCGCAAACGATCGGCTCTGATGTGTCAAACGGGTGCGCTCGATTGACCAACGAACACGTGACAGACCTTTATGACCGTGTCGAGATCGGTGCGTTGGTGTATCTTTACCCAAAAAGCGACAGAGCGTGAGGAGCGTATGGGTTGGCGGCCAATTCACCTGAGCAAGACGGGGCTGGCTTGCCTCGGCGCGTTGGTGATGGGAGGTGCGGTGATGGTTTCGACAGCTCAGGCTGACGAATTGCCGCCTGTGTTCCGAACCCTTGCGCCGATTGCCGTACCGTCCGGAGCTATCGCGCAGGAGCCCTCGCTTGCCACTGATGGCAATTCCCTTGTCATGTCCTGGATGGAAACGGGCAACTTGGCGACAAAAGTGCGGGTCGCCCGGCACCGCGATGGTGCATGGTCAAAACCTGCAACTGTCGCCATCGGCAAGGATCTTTTCGTAAACTGGGCGGATTTTCCGACCGTGACAGCGTTTGGCGAAAGTGGGCTGGCGGTGCACTGGTTGCGCAAGGTGGGTCGCAGCAGCTTTGACTACAACGTCGAGATAGCATTGTCCGCAGATGGTGGTGAAACTTGGTCTGCCCCGGTCATCCCGCATTCTGACCGTTCACAAGCGCAACACGGCTTCGTCGCGATGTCAGCTGCCCCTGATGGCATGCTGGACGTACTTTGGCTGGACGGGCGCGCATATGGGCGCGTCGGCCTGAACCCAACGCCCGATGCGATGCAACTGCGCGCCACGCGGATCGCACCGGATGGAAGCCCTGGTAGGGACGCTGTCGTGGATGTGCAGACCTGTTCGTGCTGCCAGACCTCGGCTGCGCGATTGGATGATGGGGCGCTGGTTGTCGCGTATCGCGACCGGACCGACGCGGAAATCCGCGACATATCGGTTGTGCGCCAGTCGGCGGGTCTCTGGGCCGATCCGGTCAATGTTCATGCGGACGGTTGGGAAATTTCGGGCTGCCCCGTGAACGGTCCCGCAATCACAGCACTGGGCCAGCGCGTGGCGGTGGCGTGGTTTACCGCTGCCGAGGACATCCCTGCGGTGAACCTCAGCTTTTCCACAGACGGCGCCGCCACTTTCGATACGCCTCTTCGTATCGACACAGGAGAACCGCTGGGCCGCGTTGATGCCGCCCTTTTGGCGGACGGTTCGGCGTTGGTAACCTGGCTGGAATGGGACGGAGGCGACGAGCTTTTGCAATTATGTCGCGCTGTGCCAGGGCAGGGCTGTATCGCGCGCCAGACTGTCGCGCGCAATGGCACCGCGGGCTCGATGAATTTTCCGCGCATGGCTGTCGTGGGCGCCGAGGTTTTCCTGGCGTGGACGCAACCGATGCCCGATGACACCAGCAGTATCGGATTGTGGGCCGGTATGCTTCGGGAACCGGTGCTGCAATGGGAACGTTGACCGGCGATGGCATTTCCAGGCTGGCAACCGGTGTGACTTTGCCTCACATGATCTGACATGAACAGTGCAGCACATATTCTTGTTGTCGATGATCATGCCGAGATCCGCGCGTCGGTTGCGCGGTATCTGGAACGCAACGGCATGACCGTCACCGTGGCGCCGGACGCAGCTTGCATGGATCAAGCGCTGCTAGAGCATTCGTTCGATCTGATTGTCCTGGATATCATGATGCCGGGCGAGGACGGGCTGTCGGCCAGCCGAAGGCTCAGGCGATCTTCGGACATCCCGATCCTGCTGCTGACAGCGCTGGATGACGACGAGGACTTGATCAAAGGGTTTGAGACAGGCGCGGACGACTACCTTTCCAAACCCTTCAACCCGCGCGAACTGCTTGCCCGCGTTCAGGCCATTTTGCGGCGCACACAAAAACCGGCTGAGGAAAACAATGACCTGGCCGGACGACGGGTATCGTTCGGCAACGTCGTTTACGACGTCGATGCGCGGGTCATTCAACGTGCGGACGGGCGGCACGAAGTGTTGACCTCGGGCGAAGCGGCGCTGCTTTGCATTCTGATCAGGAACGCACGCAGCGTGTTGAGCCGGGATGAGCTTTTGATGAAGTCTGCCGGTCGGGTAGCAGGCCCGTTCGATCGTACCATCGACAATCAGATCAGTCGCCTGCGCAAAAAGATCGAACCGGACGTTCTGCGCCCGCGCATCATATCGACAATCCGGAACGGTGGATATTCGCTGACCAGCGACGTCGAGATATTGCCATGAAATTCGGTCAATGGCGGATGCGAACCCAGGTCGTGATCTTGGTTGTGATCGCGTTCGTGACAGGCCAGCTGCTCAGCCTCTGGCTTTTTGCGGATGAGCGATCGTTGGCGGTCCAGGCGGCCCTTGGAGCCGAAGCCGCAGGCCGGGCCGCGAATGTCGCGCGACTGATCGAAACCGCGCCGCCCGACCTGCATGACGAAATTGTGCAGGCCGCCAGTTCGCCACTGGTGCGGTTCGAAATCGGGGTCAATGCACGCGTGGAAGACGGTGAGCACCATGGTGATGCCACCGTTGCCGCACGCATCCGCGCGTTGATGGGCGACAGTTTCAGTCGCGCCATCCGCGTCAAGGTTCAAGAAGTCGAGGGGATCGTCCTGCCGGTTCCGAACCTGACGCCGGACATGGCGCAGTTGCACGCGGACATGATGCGGGGAACCCTTGTTGCTGTTGAACTCGAAATTTCCATCGCATTGTCCGGCGGCGGTTGGCTGAATGTCGCCACGCGCTTCGAACGCCCGCCCTGGCAGATATCGGTTGGGTCCATCACGTCGTTCGTCCTGTCTGCCGGGCTGGTTGTTGTTGCCGTGTTCTGGTTCGTCATTGCTAGGCTGACCGGGCCTCTGACCGCGCTGACGCGGGCCACAGAGCGGCTTGGCCGTGGCGACGAGGTGCCCGAATTGTCCCCGACAGGGCCGCGCGAGGTGCGCGCATTGACAGAGGCCTTTAACACCATGCAGGACCGACTGAGCCGATTTGTCTCGGACCGGACCCTGATGCTTGCGGCCCTTGCGCATGACTTGCGCTCGCCGCTGACCGCCATGCGGGTGCAAACAGAACTGATAGACGATCCGGAGACGCGGGCGGCACTTGGCCGCACAACCGATGAAATGTCGAGTATGGTCGAAGCGACTCTCGCTTATGCCCGGGGGATCGGTGCTCAGGAAGAGATGCGCCCCGCAGGACTGGCCGACCTCGTGCGGCGCAGTGCGGTGGACAGCGATGTCGTCACTGTCGCATCCGAAGACGATATCGAAGTCGTTGTTCGCCAGAAAGCAATGATCCGGGCCCTTCGCAACCTGATCGA
>CAZITF010000003.1:0-44448 GCA_964542095.1 uncultured Rhodobacterales bacterium | reverse complement strand
TTTTTGGTCGCCTCGGAACAAGATTCCGTTGACGCTGGTCAGGCAAAGCACCGGGTTGAACCACAGCCCACGCGATCGTGACGGCGGCACCCCGCCCGAGTTACAAATTGATACATCACATACGGGCGCAGCGATGTTACCTCGGGACAAAGAATATCGTTTGAGGCATGATCATGAAAGTAACACGCACAGGTCTTACGCGGCGACGCCTGTTGATTGGCGCGACGGCAACGCTGGCCACTCCGTCTCTTGCGCTCGCGCGGGAAGATGTAATCGGCGTTGCACGCAACGCATCCGCATTTGCGCTGCACGACTGGCGCGATCACTTTGATTCTTTGGGCAAGGGAATCGTGATCTCCGACACCAACACCCGTGTTCTTCAACATTGGGTCGCGGACGGCGAAATGCGTGTCTATCCGACCTCCGTGCCCCTGACGGATGAACTGACCCGGCGCGGCTATACCACAGTGGTCGAAAAGCGAAAAAATCCGACCTGGCGCCCGACGCCTTCGATGCGCGAACGCAATCCGGAGTGGCCGCTCGTCGTCCAGGGCGGAGACCCGACGAACCCGCTTGGGACGCGGGCACTGTATCTGTCGTGGACATATTACCGGATCCACGGCTCGCAAGACACGCGCAAGATTGGCCGCCGGTCATCCAATGGCTGTATTGGCCTCTACAATGAACAAATCGAAGAGGTCTATGACCGCTGCCCGGTAGGCACTCAGGTGAAATTGATCTGATGTCAAAAGCGGGATGGTTTGTCGGTCTGGTGCTCGTCGCCGGAGTAGGCGTGTTTGCCTATCAACTTGTCCAGGAGCCTCAACCGGTGGGGCACTCAATGGAACAACCGGATCTGAGCGGTATCGCTGACGGTGCGCCGATTGTGCAGGTCACGTTGCCGGACTGGCTCTCGGATGGTGCGCAGCTTGGTCAGCGGGTTTTTGAGGCGAAGTGTTCGGTGTGCCATGGGATGAATGCAGCCGGACAAAATGGGGTTGCTCCGTCGCTTGTTCTCAAGATTTACGAACCGTCCCATCATTCGGATATGGCATTCGTTATTGCGGCGAAAAACGGCGTTCGGGCCCACCACTGGAATTTCGGGAACATGCCCCCGATTGAAGGCATTACCGACGGCGAAGTGAAGCTGGTCGCAAGTTATGTTCGTGAATTGCAGCGCGCCAACGGGATCAACTAGTCATGTCGCGATTGCGTGCGGCTCTTTCTGTGATCATTGCGGCAAGTGTTCTTGCAGCTGTGTTGTCCATCGCACCGCAAGCGGCGGACGCACACACGTCACTTGTTGCCGAGACGTCCGTTGTTGTTTCTGCGAGTGCAGAACCTTCCGAGGCGCACTGCCACAAAGCCGTCGAATGTGTGGTGACGTTTTATCTTGAACCGTTGCGGTCCCGCACGGCATCCGGGGTAAAACCGGAATTACCTTCCCTGGCATCGAACGAACGCTACACCGGTTGGCCCCTGATGGGAGATCCACCCATTCCGATTATTCTCGTTTGAACTGCTCTTGGACACAGGCACTTCAATGGAGAAACAAAATGAAAAAGACGACGATAACACTGACCGTCTTGGCCGCTTTCGCGGCAAGCGTGGCAGTTGCACATAATGGCGCGACGGGCGTGGTCAAGGAACGCATGGACGGAATGGCGGCTCTGCAACAAGCAACAAAGGCCGTTACCCCAATCATGCGCGGCACGGTCGACTATAATGCTGACGCTGTACGTGCATTCGCCACCGCAGTCGAAACGCATTCGGGTGAGGCGATGACCAAACTGTTCCCCGAAGGCACTGGCGGCATGCCGTCGGTCGCGAAAGCTTCGGTGTGGTCAGACTGGGAAGGATTTGAGAAACTTGCCATGCAACTCGAAACACTGGGCCAGGCACTGGGCCAGGCGGCGGACAATGGGCTTGCCTCCGGCGCGGCTCAATCCGGGGCATCGATGATGGGCACCGACAATATGATGATGGGCACCGACAGCATGATGGGGGGCCAGGCGGCGACCGGTGGCATGATGGGGCAGGCGGACACCGCAATGATGGACCCCGACATGCTGGCGGCGATGCCTGCTGATGCCGTATTTATGCAGATCAGCCAAACATGCTCTGCCTGTCACACCAAGTATCGCGCGGAAGCGAACTGATATGAGAAGCCTGATCATGGGCACGGGGTCGATCGCCGCGGTTGCGGCGGTCGGCTACCTCATCGTAATGGTGTGGCCGATCGGGGCCGCACCGTTGCCGACTTTGGCTTCGTTGAATGGCGATGTGAAAAACGGTGCGTACCTGGCGCGCGCGGCCGGCTGCATCGCCTGCCACACCAACCCCGAAGGCGGCGCACCGCTTGCGGGCGGTGTCGCCCTGGACACGCCTTTTGGAACGCTCTACTCGCCCAATCTGACGACTGATCCGAAATATGGTATCGGCGACTGGACAATCGAGCAGTTCGCCGTAGCTGTCCGGCAGGGGATTTCGCCTGATGGCGAGCCGTACTACCCGGCCTTTACATATCCGTTCTACGGCGATTTGACTGACCAGGAAATTGCCGACCTCTGGGCGGCTTTTCAGACAGTCCCGCCGGTAGAAGTTGCCTCGACACCACACGACATGGCCTTTCTATTCGATCAACGGGCCGCACTCAAGCTGTGGCGCGCGTTGTATATGTTCGACCCTCAGACCGAACCGGTCGAGGGCAGGAGCGACGAATGGAACCGCGGAAAATGGCTGGTCGAAGGAGTGACGCACTGTGCGGCCTGCCACACAGAGCGCAATGCGTTGGGCGGGCGCAAGGTCGAGAGCGGAAAATTTGCCGGATCGGACATGTTGCCGGGAGGGGGCAAGGCACCCGCGATCCACTCGGACACGCTCAAGGCGCGCGGATGGGATGCGGGAAGCCTCGCTTACGCACTGAAAACCGGTATCACTCCGTCAGGTGACGCCTTTGGCAGCGCCATGGGTGAGGTCGTGACATATGGAACACAATTCCTGTCTAGCGAAGATCTGGATGCCATAGCGACCTATTTGATGGATCATCCGGAATGACTCAAACCACACGAGGTGAAACGCCATGCACATGACACGCCGCAGCCTTTTGGCTGGATTGGCCGCGTCGGCAACCTTGCCGGCGCTTTCCGCGCGCGCTGCCGCACAGTCCGACCTGCGCGCACAGGTTGCAAACATGCAACTCTTGCCCGCGGAATACGGACGCACCCAGATCTGGGGCTATGGCGGCACGATGCCGGGTGCGGAAATACGGTTGGCACAGGGTGAGCGCGTCAGACGAAAGTTGGTCAATGACCTGCCGCAACCGACCTCGGTTCACTGGCACGGTATCCGCATCGACAATGCGATGGATGGCGCCAGTGGTGTGACTCAGGCTGCGGTGTCCCCTTCGGACACATTTGACTACGACTTTGTCGTGCCGGATGCGGGCACCTATTGGTATCACTCGCACAACCGCTCCATGGAGCAGGTTGCGCGCGGGCTCTATGGCGCGCTGATCGTCGAGGAACCGACCCCGCCCGATGTCGACAGGGACGAGGTACTTATCCTCGACGACTGGCGCATCAACCCGGACACAGCCCAGATCGACGGTGATTTCTCGTCGCTTCACGATCGCAGCCACGCTGGTCGCGTCGGCAATTTCATCGCAACGAATGGCGTCTATGGCCTGACGAAATCGGCACGCAGGAATGAACGGATACGCCTGCGGTTGATCAACGCCGCGAATGCGCGGATTTTTGAATTGCAACTGGTGGGCCTTGAGGGATGGATTGTTGCGCTTGACGGGATGCCGCTGGAAACGCCGCAGCGTTTCGGTGAATCCCTGCTGCTGGGCCCCGCCCAGCGAGCGGACGTGATCGTCGACGTGACGGTCGACGAAGGCGACACAGCGCAGGTATTGGCTGTTCAGAACGGTCAGGCTTTGCCGCAGGTGGTCTTCGATGTCTCAGGCTCTGCCAGCGCGACACGCCGGCCAGAGCCGACGCCGTTGCCGACCAACGCGCATCCAATGGTATCACTTCCTGACGCGACCCCTCTGAAACTGAACATGGAAGGGGGTGCCATGAGCGGATTCCGGTCAGGCATGCTGGGTGGTGAACGGATGGGCGCGCGGGAACTCGCACAGCTCGGACAAATGTGGGCGTTCAACGGTGTCGTCTGGCAACCCGAGGATCCGCCGATTGCACGGTTCAGCCGCGGTGAAAACGTAAGGCTGGCAATTCGCAACGAAACCGCCTTCCCCCACGCCATGCACTTGCACGGTATGCATTTTCACGAAGTTGAGGAAAACGGTTCGTTGGGTCCACTCCGGGATACAACACTGTTATTCGCAAACCAGACACGCGAGATTGCGTTTGTCGCGGACAATCCGGGCAAGTGGCTTTTGCATTGCCACATGTTGTCCCACGCCGCATCCGGCATGATGAGCACGGTTGAGGTCGCGTGATGAAATGGCTCGCTTTTCCGCTCTTGGTACTTCTGGCCGTTCTGTCCCTGATATGGTTATTTGCAGACAAGGACGAGTCACGTGGGCGCGCAAGTGCTTCTGAAGTCACGGATTTGGCAGAGGGCGAAACACTCTATGCAACCAATTGTGCGGTGTGCCATGGCGCCAACCTTGAAGGACAGGAAGGCTGGCGCACTCCGGGAGAGGACGGTCGCCTTTTGGCCCCGCCCCACGACGAAAGCGGCCACACTTGGCATCACGGGGATAAATTGCTGTTTGACTACACGAAGCTTGGCGGCAAGGCACTGATGGCGCAGCAGGGCGTCGACTTTGAAAGCGGCATGCCTGGGTTCGGCGACCAATTGACCGATGCGGAAATCCGCAATGTACTGGCATACATAAAGTCCACCTGGCCCGAGCGCGTGCAGGCGGTGCAAGCCGAGCGCAGTGCGGCAGAAACCCAATAACAAAGAGAGATCCAATCATGTTGAAACACATTCTGATATCCATGCTGTTTGCGGCCATCGCAGTGCCTTCGGTGTCAGTTGCCGATGACTTGACCGATGAGCGGATCAAGGAACTGGTTTATGAGGCCATTCTGGACAATCCCGGAATCATCATGGAAGCGGTCCGGTTGCTGGAAGAGCAACAGCAGCAACGGCAACAGGCGACAGCCCAGACAGTTCTTCAGGACGAACGGAACCGACTGGAGCGCGACCCGAACGGGATCGTGCTGGGCAATCCTGATGGTGACGTCACTGTCGTGGAATTTTTCGATTACAATTGCCCATACTGTCGCCGTGCAATGCCGCAAGTGGAGGCTTTGATCGAAGCAGATCCGAACGTCCGATTGGTCTATCGTGAGTGGCCGATTCTCGGCGAGGGCAGTGTCTTTGCCGCGCGCGCGGCGTTGGCGGCCCGCGAACAGGGCAAGTACAAGGAATTCCACGAGGCCATGATGGGCATGCAGGGACGCGCCGAAGAAGCAAGTGTGCTGCGTATCGCGCGCGAGGTCGGTTTGGACGTCGATCAGCTACGGCAAGACATGCAGGCACCAGAAGTGGACGAACATATCCAGACGTCGATGGAACTGACCAAAGCGCTGGGGTTCAATGGCACGCCATCCTTCGTGATCGGTGACGAACTGGTTCCGGGTTTTGTGGAAACGAGTGTACTGGCCGATTACGTTGAAGCGACTCGCGCTGCCCAAAAATGATGGCGTGACGTCCGGAGTGTGTGCACTGCGTGTGTCGCGGCGTGCAATGCTGACCTGCGCATTGCAGGGGGTGGGATGGCTGGCGGTTGTTTCCCCCTCGCAGGCAGCCGCACCACCTGGTGAGGTGTGACCCGGCCCGGTGTCGGCGCGCGTCGCTGTTTGATAGCCACACGCTCAGCCATCAGGCGGACGGCATGGCCACGCGGGTGCAAGTACGCTGATCACGCCGAGCCCAAATTTTCAGGCAAGCGACGGCGGCAATGATTGCAGAGCGGTGAATGCCGGAACAATGGGAAGCCCTGCCTTGATCCACCCCGGTCCGGCGTCCGAACCGAGCATGCCTTCCGAGACGTCGATAAAACCGGTATATCCGCCTTGGCGCAGACTGCGCAGAACATAGCCCGATCGCCCGCCTGTTGCGCAGATCAATGCGACAGGACGACCATTGGCCATCACTTTGGCCTCGAACAGACGTTCAGGAAAGCGGTCTTCGTGCAGGCTAACTGGCCAGGCCGCTTGCGCCACCCCGGTTTCTGTCCACTCTGCGCGGCTGCGGATGTCGATCAAACGGATCAGGTCATCGGACAGCGCATCGTAGGCGTCAGCGGCCGACCAGACGTCTGATTGCTGCGCCTGCAAAATGCCTGGCATGACGAAGAGAGCCGCAGCTGTTGCGCCGCGCGACAAAAACGCGCGGCGTTGGGTGCATATCCGGGACTGTCGCACGCTATTCGGTGTCGCTCGCTTCGGCGTCATTCGCATCGGTGTCCGCGCCGTTCATTCCTGACATGTCCGACATCCCGGACATGCCCGGCATCGCACCGGCGGGGGACATACGTTCGACCGCCGCTTCAAGCTCTTCGATGGAGACATCACCCGAACCATCGGCGTCCAGGTGCTGAAACCCGTCCACGAATTTCGGGCGCATCACCGCAGCGTACCATTGTGCGATTTCGTCGACATCAAGGGCCCCGTCACCTGATGCGTCATGCGTCGCCAGAACTGCAGCAACGTCGGCCTTGGCATTTTCCAGCAAAGCCTTGATCTGGCGGTCTTTCATACGTTCGCCGCCGCCCATGGACTGCATCATTCCGGCATGCATTTTCATCATGGACTGCATCATTTGCATATGGTCTCCACCCATGCCAGGCATCGAACCCATATCACCCATTCCTTGCATGGATCCCATGTTACCCATGCCCTGCATCCCGCCTTGGCCGACAAAAGGACTTGCCGATTGCGCCTGATCCTTTGAGGCATTGGCACCGTGATGCTTTTCTTCGGCAAGGCTTGCAGTGCCGATCGATGCCAGTCCGACCGAGACGATGATGGCGGTTGTCATGCGTGACTTCATGGTGAAGCTCCTTGATTGTTTCATCACAAACATGTTCCTTGTCGCAGCCCATACCAATAGCGGAGACTCGGGATTGGTGTAGAAATTTGTAAACTCCGGCTGATACAAATCGAGACAATTCAATCATCCTGATTTGCAGATTGGATTGTTATCTCCGATAATGCCGCGTTCAAGTCGAGGAGACGCCCGAATGACACCTGAAATTGGACACTTCGCTCTTGGGCTTGCCCTCGCGCTGGCGCTCATCCAATCCGTCTTGCCGATTTGGGGCGCGGCCAGAAACGATCGCATCTGGATGAACAGCGCGCGGTGGTCGGCAGTGGGTCAGGTCGTCTTTGTCGCTTTGGCTTTTGGATCGCTGATGTCGGCATTCGTCAAAAGTGATTTCACTGTCGTGAACGTGGTAGAAAATTCCAATTCGCTAAAGCCCATGTTGTTCAAGATCGCGGGGACGTGGGGCAGCCACGAGGGGTCTTTGCTGCTCTGGACGTTTATCCTCACGATTTTTGGCGCGCTGGTGGCCTTGCTGGGCAACAATATCGCACCACGGACAAAGGCCCGCACGCTGTCAGTCCAGGCGTGGATCAGCGTCGGATTCCTAACCTTCATGATGTTCACGTCAAACCCGTTTGACCGCGTCTTTCCGCCACCTCTTGACGGGCAGGACCTGAACCCGCTGTTGCAGGACGTTGGTCTGGCGATGCATCCGCCGCTGCTGTATCTGGGCTATGTCGGCTTTTCGATTGTCTTTTCCTTTGCCGTCGCCGCCCTGATCGAAGGGCGGGTCGATGCGGCATGGGCCCGCTGGGTGCGCCCGTGGGCATTGGCCGCCTGGGTATTCCTGACAGCCGGCATCGCGCTGGGATCGTGGTGGGCCTATTACGAACTGGGCTGGGGCGGTTGGTGGTTCTGGGATCCGGTGGAAAACGTCAGCTTCATGCCGTGGTTGATGGGAACGGCGTTGTTGCATTCGGCCATCGTGACCGAAAAGCGCGGCGCGTTCAAAAGCTGGACGATCCTGTTGGCGATCCTCACCTTTTCCCTGTCGCTTTTGGGAACATTCATTGTACGTTCGGGCCTTTTGACGTCGGTTCATGCCTTTGCCGTGGACCCGCAACGGGGTCTGTACATCCTTGGGCTGCTGGCATTGTCCATCGGCGGGTCCTTCGCACTTTATGCCTGGCGCGCCCCGACGATGGAGGGGGGCGGTCTGTTCAAGCCGGTCAGCCGCGAGGGCGGTCTTCTGGTCAACAACCTCATTCTGGCCACGGCGACGGGCACCGTGTTGTTTGGCACGCTTTACCCGCTGTTCTACGAGGCGATCACAGGCGGCGACAAACTGTCGGTCGGGCCACCGTTCTTTAACGCATCTTTCATTCCGGTCATGCTGCCTTTGGTTTTTGTCATGGGTCTTGGACCCTTCCTGTCATGGAAACGGGCTGACCTCGTGGCATCCGGCCAGCGGCTGAAATATGTCGCCATTGTCGCGGTCGGTGCGACACTTGTGGTCTGGGCAATGGTTCGGGGCGGCCCGGTTTTGGGGTATCTGATCATCCTGTTGGCCTTTTGGCTTCTATTTGCGGTGCTGCGCGAATGGGCGATGCGCATCAAACTGTTCGATGGCCCGTTGAGCGCATCGTGGCGTCGTGCCCGAAACCTGCCGCGTTCCGCGCATGGTATGACGATGGCGCACGCGGGCCTGGCGGTCGCCATTTTTGGGTTTGTCGGCTCCAGCGTCTGGAAATCCGAAGAAATCCTGTTCGTAAAACCGGGTGACGAAATTTCCATCGCAGGTTTCGATGTCTTGTTCACCGGCGCAGAAAAGGTGCGTGGTCCCAACTACATCGCGGATCAGGGCACACTGGAGGTTTCCCGAAACGGGACGTGGATAACCACGCTCAAACCGGAGCGTCGCTTCTACCCTGTTGCGCAAAGCACAACCACGGAAAGTGCCATCCGCACGACTTTGACCGGGGATCTTTATGCATCACTGTCCGAACCCGCGTCGGAAGTTGCGGGCGCACAGGGCGCTTGGACATTGCGTATTCTTTATGAGCCGTTGGTGAACTTCATCTGGATCGGTTCGGCCCTTCTGGTCTTGGGCGGAATACTGTCTCTGTCGGACCGCCGCTTGCGCGTCGGCGCCCCCCGGCGCCGGATGGTACAGGGTGCTCAGGTTCCGGCGGAGTAGCATAATGGTTCGTGTTCTTGCACTTGCCCCGCTGATCATCGCGGTGGTCTTTGGCGGCTTCTTTCTTTGGGGCCTTGATCCTGACCGGGATCCAAATGGGCTGCCTTCGATGCTGATTTCACAGCCCGCACCCGAATTCGTCCTTGATCCAGTTCCGGGGCTCGACACTCCGGGGTTGTCACGCGCCGACCTTGCACAGGGGCAGGGACCCGTCGTTGTGAACGTGTTTGCGTCCTGGTGTGTGCCGTGCCGCGCGGAACATGCCGTTCTGACGCAATTGGTCGAGGACGAGAACCAGATACTGTTTGGCATCAACTACAAGGACAAACCCGAAGACGCGACCCGCTGGCTTGCTGAACTCGGCAATCCATATGCCCGGATCGGGTCCGATTTGTCGGGACGTGTCGGCATCGAATGGGGTCTGGCCGGTGTGCCCGAAACGTTCATTGTCGGCGGCGACGGCACGGTGCTGTTTCGCTATGTCGGCCCGATTGTCGGCGAAAAGGCAGTCGGTATTTTCCGCGAGGCGCTGGAGGCGGCAAGGGATTGGGAAAAGAAGCAAGGGCAGGGATCATGAAACTGTTGAGAATATGCCTGTTTGCAATTCTGCTGGCCGGACAGGCGTTTGCCGTCGAACCCGACGAGATCCTTGAGGATCCAGTGCTTGAGGCGCGGGCGCGCGAAATATCCAAGCAGTTGCGGTGTGTCGTGTGTCAGAACCAGGATATCGACAGCTCGAATGCAGGTGTGGCGCGCGATCTGCGTGTTTTGGTGCGCGAGCGGCTCCAGTCAGGTGACACCAATGCTGATGTCATTGAATTTGTGCGCGCACGTTACGGTGACTACGTCCTGATGTCTCCACCGCTGACCCCTGCAACCTATGCATTGTGGTTCGCACCTATCGGCCTGGCGGGCCTGTCCCTGATCGCCTTTTTGGTTGTCGTCCGGCGTGGTCGCGGGAAAACCCAGCAAGACCTGTCCGACGCTGAAGAGGCAGAGGTTGAGGCCATCACCGCTGCATGGCGCAAGGGAGACACCCCATGATTTGGGCAATTTTTGCAGGGTTGAGTCTGATTGCGGTCCTGATTTTGTCTTTGTCCGTGCGGACAAATTCCGACGGGATTGATGACGAACCTGACCCGGTCCGCGACATCCTCATCGACCAGTTGGCCGAGATCGACCGGGATCTTGGGCGCGGCATTATCTCGGAGGCCGAGGCCGCAACCGCCAAGGGTGAGGTCAAACGCCGCATTCTCGCTTTGGAACGCCAGAAAGCGCCGGCGGCTCTGGCGCAGCGCGGGACAAGTCGCGGCGGGCTCTTGCTGGCACTGGTGTTTGTGCCAGCTTTGGCGGCGGGGTATTATGGCGTGTTCGGAAACCCCTCTATTTCCAGCGTTGCCACGGCAGACCGCCAGGCGGCCCTCGAAGAGCGCACGCGTATCATTCGTCTGACGGACGAACTCAAGGCCCGTTTGACCTCGGATCCGAATGGTGGGCCAAGCGACGGTTGGATGTTGCTCGGCCAGACCTATATGCGCTTGGGATTTACCAAACAGGCCGCAGACGCCTATGCCGTCGTGGCGGAACGCCCCGAAGCAGACTCGGCCGTTTTTTCCATGTGGGCAGAGGCCCTGATTGCAACGGAACAGGGTGTCGTGACGCCTCTGGCGGAACAGGCGATCGACCGCGCGATGGCACTTGATCCGCAGAACCCGGCGGCGACGTATTACCGCGCGCTGGCCCTTCAGCAGTCCGGACAATCGGCGGCGGCTCACGATATGATCATCGCGCGGCTTGATGCGGCAGATGGCTTTTATCCGTGGATGGAAACGCTGGTCGCCCAGGCCAACCGCATCGGCGAGGGGATCGGGCGCGATCCTATTTCACTGGCGCGCTTTGCGCCGATGCTGAACGCACCAGGCCCCACAGAAGGTGACATAGCCGCGGCGCAGGAATTGTCGCCCGAAGACCGTATGGCGTTCATCCGGTCGATGGTGTCCGGTCTCGCAGAGAGGCTCAAGGAAGAGCCGGGTGACCTGGATGGATGGCTTCGGCTGGGCCGGGCCTATGTGGTGCTGGGAGATCGCGATGCGGCACTGGACGCGTATCAGGCTGCTGAGCCTCTGGTCGCACCTTTGCCAGACACCGATCCGCGCAAACGCACTGTGGCGCAGGCATTGCAAGACCTGGCAGGGTAGGGCGCCGTCCTATTCGCGCGCCAGGTTCTGCAGACGCGCGCGCAGTTCCGACGGTTTGGCGTCTTCCAATGCGTCCAGAACAATTCCGGGGCGCAGGATTTCGGGCAGGATGATTCCCTCGGGGGCGCCCGGACCATAAACCACATTGAATGGAATGCCGTAGCGGCCATTGTCTTCCAGATAACGGGAAATGACATCGCTGGGCTGTGTCCAGTCCGCCTGCATCAGGACGACATTCGTCGCCTTCAACGCCGAAGCCACCGGTTCCCGTTCCAATACCAGCGTTTTGTTTGCCTTGCAGGTGACACACCAGTCGGCCGTCACGTCAACGAACACGGTTTGACCGCGCGAGACGTGGCGCGCGATCGCTACCCGATCGAATTCGACCCACGGCAGCTTGTCCGTCGATGCGATGACGCGTTGGCTTGGCGTGGCGACATATGTCGCACCAACCGCCGTCCCGACAACCAATGCCAAAGCGGCCGTGGCCGACCGTGCCGGATGCCGGATCCCCAGCGCGAGGACTCCGACAAGCGCCAAACCGGCCAGCACAGTCCCAACAGCGGCTGTCAGGTTCGCAACACCCACCATGACCCATGCCAGCCAAAGCACCGTCGCCAGTAAAAGCAGGCCCATCGTCCATTTGATCCAAAGCATCCAGCGCCCGGGTTTGGGCAGTGCCGCCGCCAGCGATGGCCGCACCGCGACAATCAGGTAAGGCGCCGCAAGGCCGACCCCCAAGGCCGTGAAGATAATGAACACGTCAACGCCCCGCCCCGCCAGCGCAAAGGCCACGGCGGTGCCAAGGAAGGGTGCGGAACATGGCGTGGCCAGCATCGCGGCAAAAAACCCGGTTGCGACATCGCCTGCTCTGGAACTGCCGCCGACCACGCTCAATCGTGTTTGTAACCCCGAAGGCAGCGCAATCTCGAAGACGCCGAACAGATTGCCCGCAAACGCAAGAAGCACGGTTATCATCACCGCCAGAAAAGCAGGATTCTGAAACTGAATCCCCCAGCCGATCACGGCACCTGCGGTTTTGAGCCCGACCAGAACGGCAGCAAGAAGCCACATGAAGGCCATCACGCCCCCGGCGGTTGCAAGAAAACTGGCCCTGATCTCGCTGTTCGCTTTGCCCGCTGACTTGAGGGCAGAAGAGAACTTGATCGACAAGACAGGCAAAACACAGGGCATGACATTGAGGATAAAACCGCCCAGTACCGCAACTGCGGCAAACCACATGAGGGTCGTGATCGTCACGTCCGAGGCGATCAGGTCAAACGGGGCGGCGGGCGGCGCTTTCAGAATGGTTGGTGACTGGGTGAATGCAGGGCTGGATTGGTCGGTCACCGTAACCGCCAATGGGCCCCACGTTTCGCTGTTCACGCTCTGGATGGGAAAACGCGCCCACAAATCCCGGTTGCCGTTTGACAGCCGGATGTCTGGTTTACCCAACGCATTTCCAGCACCCAGTTCCGGAAAAAGGTCGGGTGTATCAAAAGGCGTCGACGCCTTGGCCGTGACGATCAGTTCCGTTCGGTCGGCGTCGGTAAAAGCGGACAGCGATGTGATCCAATCAGCCTGACCTTCCAACGGCACCTTTGCCAGAGCATCGGAAATGACTTTTCCGGCAACCGCATCCTGACCGGCCTTAGCCGGCAGGGACAGGTCAAGCTCAAAGATTTCAGGTACGCAGACCTCTGAACAGACGAGAAGCTCGACGCGAACCTGCAGCGCGACCTGTTCGCCGGGCTTTTCCAATTCGATCTGAAGCGGAAAAACAACGCGTTTTTCATATCCAAAATTTTCGATTCCGAATGCCGTGAACCGTTTGGGCGCGGGCCAGAACATGTCCGCGTCCGCCAGGTTTTTTGAACCCTCCCAGTCCAGTCGAGGTGGCATTCCCACCTCGCCCGGCGAGCGCCAGTAGGTCTTCCAGCCGGGTTCCATCGTGACGATCAAAGCAGCTGAAAGCGTTCCGGCGTTCGGACCAACCCCGTTTTGAGCAGTCACAAGTTGCGCAGTTCCGGTTGCCGTCGCCTGCACGTCCGTTTCCGCGGCCATGCCTGTCATCGGGAAAATCAGCCATGCCAATCCCAAAAGGCAGTGTGTGAGCCACTTGATCATCATCTATCCTTGCCTTGTCCAATCAGCCTCTGATCGCGATTTCGTGCCGAACCTCACACATCTGTCGGATTCATCCGAGCGAGACCACTGTGCCACAGATATTGTGACTGGGTGTACCCTTCGCGACAATCGCAACAGCATCGAGGATTTGGTTCCAAGTACCGCCACACCTTTGGCTGCCAGGCAATGGAATGCGGCAATCGACACTGTAACAAGATAACTGGCGCTACCGGGCACCATCATATGTTTCAGCGTGAACCATGACAGGCAGCGGCTCAGCATCGTCAAACGATGCATCTTCGGCCGTGTTCTTGGGCGTGCCATGGCATGATTTGCCCATCATTGCGAACATCGCAACATGCACCCCTATGCACAGCGCGATCGGAGCGAACACCAAAAGATTGCCGCCAAGGCCCGCCACTGTCCCGCCAGCGATGAAAAAACCAGCGACTGGGACCAGCATTATTGCACAACATGCAGCCATACCGGCATGCATAAATCCAAAGCCGTTTCTTGTACCGTTTTCCTCTGCGTCAGCCATCAAATGAACTCCCTCGGTCTTCTGCTTATGCAGGTTTCACCGAGGGGCAAGTCAAGCTTACATTTGGTGACATTTACCATAGTAGGTTGGTTGAATTCCCATCACTTCCCGGTGATCATTGGTCAATATCGGGAAACACCGACGAGAACCGGCTGGTTCGGGTCGGTGCAACCGCCCGGTACACGGACAGGGATGAGTGACGGAAATGCTGTACGTCGTCAGAACCAATCATTCTGTGCGGTGCATCATGTGGGATCATTGCCGGCTGACTATGCAGCCGGATAACCCGCTTCCTCCAAAACCTGCATCACTTCTTTTTGCGATAGACTTGAAGAGACCTCGACCGCCTTTGTGTCGAGATCGGCTTGCACGCTTGCCGATGGGTCAGCCTTGGCAATTGCTTTCTCGATCGTCGAGACACAATGGCCACAGCTCATCTTTGAAATCTGGAACTTCATTTTTCACTCCTGTTTCTTGTGTCTTCAGCGTTACAGCAAGGGGAAGGTCAAGCTGTTTTTTCAGTTCCGTCTCATCGAGGAATCCGGCCAAGAGACGACAAAACCGATCTACGGCGTCGCATGCGCCTGCTGCCGCGTAAACCGGGAAACATGAAGGATGCACGCCTTGAAGCCGTCGGAACCCGGAAAAAGTGGTAGTTGCATCGTAAACAGTTGGACATCCAGCGCGAATGCTGGCTGTGACGCCGGGTATCGCATCCAAGTTCAGTGTATCCGGCGTCGAACAAGGGCCGAAGTCAGATCCATCGCCGAAACGCGCGTGACCAAGGTCAACGCGAAGACATCCCAGCGTCAGATCATGCGAGCGGCTTTGGCGCATCTGGCACAGGCCTGACGCAGCGATCACTGCCCGGATTGCATGATCCTGTGCGATTTACCCGATAAAAAATCTCATTTGGTTGGAACCTTCCAGCGCTGGAACTTGGTTGGCATGCCACACGAAAGGAGTTCCTCGATGTCAGATACCGATTATCACACACAAACCCAAGCCGCAGGCCAACAAAAGCAGGAGGGCCACAAAAGCAACTATGGCCGCTTTCTTGCGATGGTCGGCACGTCCACGGCCATCATGTTCGGACTCATGTACCTGAATTCCTATTCGATCGAACATCTCTACTGGAGTGAAACGCGCTTCTACATGACGTTTGTGATGGGTGCGACCATGGCGGTGGTCATGCTGTTGTTCATGTGGGGCATGTATCGAAACCGCACAATGAATACGGCTATTCTTGCCGGGTCCGTTGTGTTGTTCGCTGGCGCGCTGTGGCTGGTGCGCAGTCAGGTGACGGTTCAGGACGAAAGCTGGATGAGAGCGATGATACCGCACCACTCCATCGCCATCATGACGAGCGAGCGCGCCGAAACAACCGACCCCCGCGTTTCCAAACTGGCCGAAGACATCGTTACGGCACAGAACCGGGAAATCTCGGAGATGCGGTTTCTGCTCGCCGATATCGAAGCCAATGGCGAAGCAGGGCCAGACTGGCCGCTTGGCGAAGTCGAAGGACCGGTTCCGATGCAGCCCCTTTCGCAGGCTCTGTCCACTCCCGTCCTTGCAGGTATCCGGCCCGCTCCACTGAGCACCGAAGAGATTGCCCGCGCCCTTGGAGGTCAACCGACCTGTACCTTTATCCGGGCGGTGAACGCTGATCCCGTCCTTGCGACAGACAGCAACGGCCAGGGCGTTGCCAAAGTATCCGGCGCGCTTGTTCGTTTCGCCGGTGCGGGAAGTCTCGCGCAAGGTGGCATCCTTTCTGCCGATGGCGGCCAGATGACGGTGACACCCGGTTCTGGCGATGATGGCGATGATGGCGATGATGCCACGCTGCTGTTCGAACTGACCGGCGAAACGCCCCTCGCTGTCGGTTTCATGGGTTACTGGACCTGCAACGCCTGAAGAAACGGAGATTGCAATGCGACGAGATGATGTAGCCAGCGGCGAGAAAGCGGTTCTTTACCGGATGGTGATGCAAGATCACACCTGCCCCTACGGCCTGAAATCAAAGGACCTGCTGGAACGCGAAGGCTTTGATGTCCAGGACAACCATCTGACCACGCGCGAGGAAACCGATGCGTTCAAGGCCCAACATGGCGTCGAGACGACGCCGCAGGCCTTCATCGGCGGCGAACGCATAGGCGGATACGACGCCTTGCGAGTCCACTTCGGGCAAGAGGTCAAGGGCGGGGACGACACGACCTACCAGCCGATCATCGCGATCCTGTCGATGGCGTTCGTCATGGCGCTTGGTCTGGGTTGGGCGTTTTACGGGTCGGTGTTCACGCTGCGCAGCTTCGAGTGGTTCATTGCAATCTCCATGTGCCTTTTGGCTGTCCAGAAGTTGCAGGATATCGAGGCCTTTTCCACGATGTTCCTGAACTACGATCTGCTGGCACAGCGCTGGGTCCGCTACGGCTATGTCTATCCCTTTGGCGAGGCGATCGCCGGGGTGCTTATGGTTGCCGGCGCACTGGTCTGGCTCAGCGCACCCATAGCACTGGTTATCGGTACGATCGGGGCTATCTCGGTCTTCAAGGCGGTCTATATCGACAGGCGAGAGTTGAAATGTGCCTGTGTCGGTGGCGCATCGAACGTCCCCTTGGGATTTGTGTCTTTGACCGAAAACGTAATGATGATTTTCATGGGCATCTGGATGCCGATGCGTGCGCTGGGGTGGTTTTGAACGGTGGACACGGGTGCAATGGTTTTCGCTGGTGTCGTGTCATGCATCAGTTCTGTCTGGGCATTTGCCACAGCAGCCGAACCGTTGGCGTTCGACGGCAGCTGGAAAGAAGTGGGATTTCTGCGCCTGTCATCGAATGACTACCTCCAGACAGGCACCGGATTGGGAATTTCTTCGGACGGCACCGTTTCGCTTCTTTGGAAGCCGCTGGACAAGAGCCATTGGGATGCGACCCAGGCAACCTGGTCATGGCGCGTTTCGCAAGGCGTCGTACCGACGGATCTGACGAAAAAAGGCGGAGACGACAGAAACCTCGCCCTGTATTTCATATTCGTGGATCGCGCCCGCGCCGACACGCTTCGAACCTCAAACGCGCGACGGGTTCTGCGCGAAGACAGCACGCGCGCGATCATATACGTGTGGGGCGGGGACCATGCCGTCGGGCAAGATCTTGCCAGCCCGTATTCACCACGGATGCGAACAAAAATCCTTCAGGTCGCGATGACCGGCTCATTCGATGAATCCATCGATCTGGCGCAGGATTATCGCCGCTTGTTCGGGACCGCGCCCGGAGCATTGGTGGGTGTGGCTCTTTCTGCCGACAGCGACGACACGGATGGTCGGATCGTCGCAAACCTGTCGGACCTGACCCTTCGAAAACCGGCTCAGGCCGACAGTTCGGCCCCTTGACCCCGCACCCAGGCGGCTGACACCAGGCTGCCAAGAACCACCCAAGCAGCAAGGCTTGCACCCAGAGCGCGCGCCGCAAACTTGGCTGCGATTTCAGGAGGGACCGGACCGAGGAAAACCGCGGGCTCTGGCGCGCCATAGATGTGCGGAGCAAGAAACAGCACAATGGCAAGCACAACGGCGCCGGGATGGCGCACAAACGCGAGCAACCAAAGTGCAGCGGCGGCCAGGATCACCGTTGCGAACCACCAGATTTGCCTGTCCGCGACGTCGGCGGCGGCTACGCCGGGCACCTCGGGTGCCATCGAAAAGGCCGGTGCCATGTTGATGGCAATGAATCCGGCGATCCCCCACAGCACACCAGCCCTTGCAGACAATGGCTGGCCATACCGTTCTTCGGCCACAAGTATCAGAGGCAGCAGCAACATCGCATAGCCGACAAAAAGCAACGCCGAAAACGCAAGGCTAAGCCCATCGCGATACAGGTCGAAGGTTGTGACCGTCTGATGCGCGGACACTTCCGCAGACGCGCCAAAATGCACGAGCTGACCAGTCTCATACAGTTCCGCATGTAACAGCACCGGTTGCACAAATGTCAGTTGCAGCACACCTGCGATCAGGCCCGCCAAACCGCCAGCGACCACCGCGCTGGAAAATATGCGCAAGATCATGTCAGTGGCAGGGGAAGCCGTTTGCATGGCGCACGTCGTGCGCTGCTGCATGCAGCGAAGACGCTTGAACGTGACCGGAAAACGCGACGATCAGCGCGCCGGTCAGCATCACGAATGCCAACGCGATAGTGCGGCTTGAGGTCGATGTCAGTGTTGTTGTTGTCATTTTTCGCTCCTTGCCATCTCACCCGATGGAATTTGTGTATCAGTTTTACCGGACCAGGTTTCCTGGCTCGCATGTCTTCGCCCGATCCAGCCTTCCCGGTGGTCCCAGTGGCATTCTTCGGAGGGGCTCTTTGCTTACAGTTGCGGGGGCAGCTACAGATTTGGCCAAAGCCGCACTGCATTCCCTTGTGTGGGTTCGTCCCACGTGCCCGGATGCAAAATGCATGTGGACGTTCCGATACATTGTCAAGTCGTAATGACACCATAGCCACCGGGACTGAACGCAATTCGCGCCGCGCCTCTACTGGTCTTTCCGATACTTCGGAAATCAAATCCGGTGCCGGAACGACCACCCCCGCGAACCTATGGCCTTACAATCCGATACAATTCGGCTGATGGCATCGAGCTGGCAATCATATACCGACCGTCGGAAACAAACGTGAGGTAACGATTGGCATCTCCTGCCTCGATCCAAATCGGTTCAAAAGACTCAGGCAAACAATCCAAGGCGGCGGGATCTGCAGCCCTGTTCTGCGACGCGATTTTTTTCCGGATTCTGGGGATTTCATGGCGCGTGATGCGTCTCCGGCAAGGGTATCCGCGCGCCGCAACGGTCGTGGCCGGTGTGCCAGGGCTGTATTGTGAGGCTCTCGATGTCACCACGGGCGCGCCGAACCAAAGCAAGCAGATCGGAATTCCAGGCAACACTCACGTGCGGATTTGGAGCGATCCATTGACGCAAACGCCCAAAAGACCAAGCTGAATGGGATAGGTCATGCTCTCTGCCTCAATCGCTTTTCCGGATATCGGAACTGAACTCTTTGCTTTTGAATTTGGCACGTTCCGCTTTGCGCTACGCTGGTACGCGCTGGCTTACATCGCCGGTATTCTGATCGGGTGGCGCATTTGCGTGCTTGTTGTCAGGCGACCGGGTCTTTGGCCGAATACAGCGCCTCCGTTAAACTCGAAACAAGTGGAGGACTTGCTGACGTGGATCATTCTTGGCGTCATCATCGGTGGACGGCTGGGCTTCGTCCTTTTCTACCAGCCCGAATACTACCTGCAAAATCCGATTGAAATCCTGAAGATATGGCAGGGTGGCATGTCGTTTCACGGCGGATTTCTGGGTGTCACCGTTGCGACTCTGGCGTTCTGCCTGCGGCAGAAGGCAAGTTTCCTCGGTACGACAGATCTTCTCGCGCTGGCGACGCCGCCCGGACTGTTTCTGGGGCGTGTGGCAAACTTTACGAACAATGAACTCTGGGGACGACCGACTGACGTGCCCTGGGCGGTCGAGTTCCCTGGCGAGCTGGCACAAACGTGCCCGGACGTTATAGGCATTTGTGCCCGCCACCCCTCTCAACTCTACGAGGCACTTTTGGAGGGACTGCTGCTTGGCGCCATTCTATTGTTTCTTGCGCTGAGGCGCGGTTGGTTGGGCTCACCGGGCCAGATCACGGGCATGTTCCTTGTTGGCTACGGTACGTCGCGCGCGTTCGTGGAGCTTTTTCGCCAGCCCGACCTGCAATTCGTCACGCCCGACAATCCGGTCGGCTATGTGATTCAGTGGGATATGTGGGGGTTGACGATGGGACAGGTCCTTTCGATACCCATGATAGTTGTGGGTCTGGGTCTGATCTTGTGGTCTCGCGGCAAGCCCGGAGGGATCAAGCGGCAAGAGGCGGTGAACTGAGGCCGGGTTCAGTGCGTTTCGGTCATGGAACCTTCCTCGACAGGATATTCGTCAGTATGCGCTCCGCCATCCTTTGGACCCATATGACCGCCAAGCCGGTCAATCTCGGATCTGACAAAGGACAAGGCGGCCTTCAATTCTGCAACTGCGCGACGAACCCTGACACAAGAGAGAGACAGACAACTGCCAGAACAAACCAGATGACGGCAATTGCTATTCTTCCTGACTGAAAGGGAAATGCCGCCGCCAATGGGCACAGGCGCGGTGACCGTCCAATCGCTGACACGTAAAGTGGGACCGCACTCACCAAGGTGGCATAGAGGTAAACGCCGGATATGTTTTCAAAAAGCGCGGATCTTGCAAGGGTTGGGGCCACAACGCGCAATGCCGTGATGCGGTTTCCGCCAAATGACCCAAACCAGTCTGCCGAAAGAACATAGATGATGGCGTGCAGGAACAGGAAAAGTGTGATCCTGACCACGAAGTCGAGCAGAAGAAACACAGCGGGGTCCCGGTGCGAGCGGTGCACGTCTTGGGACAGGGCGTACAGGAAAAAACCGACATAATTCACGACGAAAACAACTGGCAGCCCATTTGTGAGAACCTGTCTGAGGAACCGCGACAAGGCCGGACCGCCGTCTATCAACGCTGATGCAAATCCGGGAATAATCGACACGTATACCAGCAGGATCGGCACCAATGCAGCAAGGCTGAATAGCAAGACGTTCCGCAGAAACAGCAGCCCGGGCATATCGGTAGAGAAATATCTTTTCACACAAACAAGTTAGCACGCCTGAGCAAATTGGACTACCGCGCCATAACCGTGCCCCATTGCTCGGGAAGGCGTGACCGCTTGTGCCAAACTCGCTTGAACCTGTGGTTGCTTGAGGGTGTTCTGCCCGGTCCGGTTGTCCATCAGATGACCTTCGCAGACCTGCGATTGCGCGATGATCGCACGTGCCTCCAGATTACAAAACTCTGCATGTCTCCGTGGAGCCGGATGGTTTCGTCGACCCGATTGGACTGCCGTCGTTCCGACCGAGAAAAAATCTCAGATTACCCCTTGAACTTCCAGTGACTGGAAGCTCTATATCAGGCGCTCAGACGAAAGCGAGGGCACACACCATGACCGACACCAGCCAGACGACGCTCAGCATCGAAGGTATGACCTGCGCATCCTGCGTGGGTCGTGTTGAAAAAGCATTGGCGGCGGTCGACGGCGTCTCCGATGTCTCCGTCAACCTCGCATCCGAAACGGCGCGCCTCTCGTTGGATGATCCTTCCTCACTTTCGAACGCAGTACAGACGCTCTCGACGTTGGGATACCCGGCGCGGACATCCAAGGTTGCCCTCAACATCTCATCCATGTCCTGCGCCTCATGCGTCGGACGGGTGGACAAGGCCCTTGCCGATGTGCCCGGCGTGCTATCGGTGAGTGTGAACTTGGCGGCTGAGACGGCAACGGTCGAGTTTCTGGAAGGTGCGGTTTCCCCAGGCGATCTCATCGCGGCGTCTGCGGCCGTTGGGTATCCGGCCGAGATTGCCGAGGCGCAGGCCAGCCAGTCCCGTGTCGCGCGCAAGGCCGAAGAGGCGGAACACCTGCGCCGCAGCGTCTTGTTGGCGGCAATCCTTACGCTCCCGATATTCATCCTCGAAATGGGCGTACACCTGGTCCCTGCCTTTCATTTGCTGATCGAGACCAGCATCGGCACGCAGACCTCCTGGCTGATCCAGTTCGTCCTTTCAACACTCGTTATCTTCGGGCCGGGGCGGCATTTCTACACCAGGGGATTCCCCGCGCTCTTCAAGGGCGCGCCGGACATGAACAGTCTCGTGGCCGTCGGCACGGGTGCGGCGTGGGGATATTCCGTGGTCGCAACCTTTCTTCCCGGACTACTGCCGGAGGGTGTGCGCGCGGTATATTTCGAGGCCGCCGCCGTGATCGTCGTTCTTATCCTTCTCGGCCGCTGGCTCGAGGCACGCGCCAAGGGCCGAACCGGGGCCGCCATTCAGGCGCTGCTGGGTCTTCAGGCGCGCGCCGCACGCGTCGTCCGGGACGGTGAAACGGTAGAGGTCGATACAGACGCCCTTGCCGTCGGCGACGTGATCCTTGTCCGGCCCGGAGAGAGGATACCGGTGGACGGCGAGGTGACCGAGGGGACCAGCAACGTCGACGAAAGCATGATCACCGGAGAGCCGGTCCCGGTTCAAAAGGCGGCGGGGGCGGCCGTGACAGGCGGCACCGTCAACGGCACCGGCAGCCTGACTTTCAAGGCCGCGCGGGTCGGCGCGGATACCACGCTCGCTCAGATTATTCGCATGGTCGAGGAAGCCCAGGGTGCCAAGTTGCCTATCCAGGGTCTTGTGGACCGCGTGACGCTGTGGTTCGTGCCTGCGGTCATGGTACTGGCCGCACTCACGGTTACAGTCTGGTTGCTTTTTGGACCCGATCCGGCACTGACTTTCGCGTTGGTCGCAGGCGTGTCGGTGCTGATCATCGCCTGTCCCTGCGCCATGGGTTTGGCCACGCCCACGTCGATCATGGTCGGCACGGGCAGGGCCGCCGAAATGGGAGTGTTGTTTCGCAAGGGCGACGCGCTTCAGGCGCTGTCCGAAGTCGAAGTCATTGCACTCGACAAGACGGGGACTGTCACCGAGGGCCAGCCGTCACTGACCGATCTGGTCGTTGCCGACGGTTTTGACCGCGAGCGGGTCCTGGGTCTGATTGCGGCTGTCGAGGAGAAGTCGGAGCACCCCATCGCCGAAGCCATTGTGCGCGGCGCGCATCGCGAAGGGATCGCCATTCCAAATGCAAACGACTTCCGGTCGATCACGGGATATGGTGTCGCAGCGAGCGTCGAAGGTCAGGAGGTGATGGTTGGCGCCGATCGCTACATGACCCGCGAAGGCGTCGAAATCGCCGCGTTGTCAAAGACTGAAGTGGAACTCGCGAATCGCGGTCGGACTGCACTTTATGCGGCTATCGATGGCAAACTGGCGGCGGTGATCGCGGTCGCGGACCCGGTGAAGAGTGCCAGCCGCGAGGCCATCGCAGCGCTCCATGCGCGGGGCTACAAGGTCGCGATGATCACCGGCGACAAGCGCGAAACTGCCGAGGCCATCGCGCGCGAAACCGGGATCGATCATGTGATCGCGGGCGTTCTTCCGGACGGCAAGGTGGCTGCGCTCGACGATCTGCGGGCAGGGGGCCGCAAGATTGCCTTTGTGGGCGACGGCATCAATGATGCACCGGCGCTGGCCCATGCAGATGTGGGGATCGCCATCGGCACAGGAACCGATGTCGCCATTGAATCCGCCGACGTGGTGTTGATGTCGGGTGACCTGCGCGGCGTCGTGAACGCCGCCCACGTCTCCAAGCGCACCATGTCGAATATTCGCCAAAACCTGATCTGGGCTTTTGGCTACAACGTTGCCCTGATTCCAGTTGCAGCGGGCATTCTCTATCCAGCTTTTGGTCTGCTGCTCTCTCCTATTCTTGCGGCAGGTGCGATGGCCCTGTCCTCTGTTTCGGTTCTTACAAACGCTCTGCGACTGCGCCGCATCGCCCCCATCTTGCGCGAAGATGCGCAGTCGAGCGCACCCGGGATCGGCGCCATACCCCAACCCGCAGAATAGGAGGGTCGTCTCATGAATATTGGAGAAGTTGCCGAGCGGTCTGGTATCCCGCCAAAAACAATCCGCTACTATGAAGATATCGGCCTCGTCAGGCCGCAGCGCAGCGGCAACGGATATCGTGCATTCCGCGAGACCGATTTGCACAAACTGGCATTTCTCGGGCGCGCGCGGACACTCGGATTCTCCATCGAGGACTGCCGGAATTTGCTCAGCCTGTACGAGGATGAAACGCGCGAGAGCGCTCAGGTGAAGGCCATTGCCAAGGAACACCTTGCGGCAATCGACGACAAGATCGCACAACTTCAGGCAATGCGTCTAACTCTGGCCCACCTGGTCAAATCCTGCCAGGGCGACAGCCGCCCGGACTGTCCAATTCTGAGTGATCTCGCCGGCCAAATCAAATAGCGTGATCATCGACGACCGCAAGAAACCCCAATCGGCGAAGATGCGCGTTCGACAGCACAGGGCAACCAAGCACGAGGTACGATTTCCTGACAATCATCGGCGCGTGCCCGTGATCGATGCTAACCCTCGGGCAAAGTGGACATCACAGAACGAGCGGTCAAAGCGGTCGCCAGTGCCGGCGGGACCAATCGACGCCTATCCACTCTTTCCCAAATGTCGACAGATGGGTGAGGCGCAGCATACAGCGTATCGCGCGCGCGATTCAGGCCGACGCACAGGCAACATCCCAGCCCTCTTTTCGTTCAAGGTCGACAATCTTTCGAATCATTCTATCGCTGACCAGTCCTTGGACAACTGTTCGCCCAATCACGAGCGCCGGAGTGCCAACAAAAGCAAAAATCCGAGCGAGCGCCGCGCTGTTATCCAACTCGCGCGCAATTTCAGGACTTTCCATGTCGGAGATCAATTGCGCGCCATCTACGCCAAGATCGTCAGAAATGCGGATGAGATACTCCGGTGACGCCTGAAACGGCGTTTTCATCAAGCGTTCGTGGAACGCGACATAGGCGCCCTGACGCTTTGCCGCCAGGGCAGCCTTGGCCGCCAGATTGGAGCTGGCGCCAAGCAGCGGCAACTCGTGCCATGCAACTGCGACCTTGTCCGGCATCTCGCTCGTCATTCCGGCCAACCGCTTGGTCTGAACCCGGCAAAAGGGGCAATAATAGTCCGAAAAGGACGCCATCGGAATCTGCGATGACGTCGTGTTGAGATCTCCGTACAGGGCGCCGCAGACATCCGCAGAAACGCGCTCCAGGGCTGCGGCTTTTCGCGCGGCCACATCGGCACTGTCTCCTGCGTCCAGGCCGACAAAGACATTAAAGCCGCTCGACGTTTCACCCGCGACGAATTTTCGAAACCCCACCGGCTTATCCAGCGCCTTAAGCTCCAGCTTTTCCGGCAACAAGGACGGCACCGTGCGCACCGCCGCATAACCCGCGATGATTGCTCCGATCGTCAAAAGCGTTGATCGTTTCTTGGGATCCATCCTGCGCCTGTTCTGGGGCTGTGACGTCAACCCCGAGGTACTGCCGCATCCCGTATTGGGTCAACTTTACAATCTGATACATATCTTTCCGTGAAAACATAGGTTTGAGGGTATAGATTAGCGCAACTCGAAAGCTGAAACTGGATAAGCCCTGCTTGTCGCTTGGAGATCGCAATGTATCGTATCGGGATTTTTGCTGCTTTGTTCGCTACACCGGCAATGGCTGACCCGGACGGGTATGGTCACATGTCAGGATGGGGTTATGGGGCCGGGATGATGTTTGGTCCAATTCTTTGGATCATCGTTTTGGGATTGGTGGTGGCGGCGGTCATCTGGCTTGTTCGCCGCCTGGACGACAATGTACCCTCGCAAGACGTGTCCACCGCTCTTGCTGAGCTTGACCTGAGATTCGCACGTGGTGAGATCGATGCGGAAGACTACAAGACGCGAAAAACGCTCCTGTCGGACAAGTAGGGCGAAATGGGATGACCGTTATCCGCAGGCCGGTCGCTCCTCGGGAAATAGATGAGCGCACGGCTGTATACGCCCTTTATCATATCCGAGATTCTGTGTTTTGCTCAACTAATCTTGATTGAGAACATTAAGATGAGGGCTTGAATCAATCGTTGCCTGAGGTTGTATATAGGACTCTCGAAGCATGTTGGCCAAGGCAGTCTGTGTTTTCGAAAAACTAGCCGGAGAATTACCAATGCTTACACGACGTCATTTCATTTCGACAACCGCCGCCCTGTTTTCGGCGCCACTCGCCGGTCCGGCACTGGCAAAAAGCTGGCCAACAGCCGCGCAGAAAGCAGCGTGGGACACTCAGGTCACCCCGGTGGCTTACGATCCCGCGACAACCAATCCCTGGGGTCTGCCAGCTCGGCTTTTGCCGCAACGGGTTGTTGCCAAAGATGGCTTGGTACCAGGTGACATTCACGTGGATGCAGTCGCTCGCTACCTCTATCATATCGAAGAGGGCGGCACGGCGATGCGCTATGGGGTGGCAATTGCGCGCGGCAACCTTTACGAGCCCGGTACTTATTCGATCCGGCGCAAGGTGGAATGGCCGCATTGGACGCCGACAGCCTCGATGCTCGAGCGAAATCCCGAATATCAGGAATTTGCCGATGGGCAGGAACCAGGGCCGAAAAACGCGCTTGGATCACGGGCGCTGTATCTGTTCGTCGGCAATCGCGACACCTACTTGCGGATACACGGTACGCCCTCGCCACGTTCCATCGGTGGCCGTGCCAGTTCGGGCTGTGTTCGCATGGTGATGGCGCACATCATCGATCTGTATCCGAACGTCAAGCTCGGATCGACGGCATTCCTTTACTCCGCAGAAGACAGCGTGACCCCGCGAAGCTGATCGCCTTGCCATGGCCTCGGGGCCATGGCGAACCATTGTCACAGACATTTGAGCGTTCAAAGAAGCGGGCCGCATGTGACGCGGTTCAGGTTTCCTTTGCGACGCAAATCGGGTTCCCCGCGGCCGTCCGCAACGGCAAAAGAGTGACTTCGACAGGCCCATTGTGTTCGTACCAGTAGCAATTGTCTTCTGGCAGCAAACGGGCTGTGGCGACGTCCTGGCCTGGCCCGGCCAGTTCCACCACGGCATCCGGGACGTTTCCGATATTCGATGCCCCGTTTGAGGAGGTTGTGGCGGCACAGGCGCTCAATAGAAATGCGCCTGCCAAAAGTGTTCCGGTTCCAATTCTCACAATAACCCCCAGCCAGTTCACACAATTCAGGATTCTAAGCATACCCATCGCATTACTTGGGCGACGTTGCAACAATCACGTTTTGGTCACTTTGAGAAATTACCGAAAGGTCTGACTTATCCCTTGAACCTAAAGCCACTGTAGACCCTACATTCCCGGAAACGAGTGATTCTGGAGAGATAATAATGGCTTTGAATACAGAGACAGAACACGGCGAAGTCCATTCTTCGCCAGAGCATTCCAAGCACAGCCACGGGGAAGGGGAATGTTGCGGCGCGGACGCGGCGCGTGCGATTAGCGGCGAACCTGCCCCTCCTCCTGCAAACGGGCGCAGCTTTCAAGTCAGTGGACTGGACTGCGTCGAAGAGGTTTCGATTCTTTCCAAGGTGGTCGGTCCGAAACTTGGCGGGGCGGAACACCTCGCCTTTGACGTGATCAATGGGCGCATGACGGTTCTGGACAGCGCGTCGCAGATTACGGACAATCAGATTGTCGAATTGGTTGCCAGCACGGGCATGACTGCGCGCCCATGGAACGCAAGCAATGCCAGCGCTGATCAGGCGGCGCATTTAGCCAGGCAAAAGTGGTTCACCCTTCTGAGTGGCGGTTTCTGGGCCGCGGGGTTCGGGTACCATATCGTGGAAACCGGCTTGGGCGGTGCGCTTGGCCTGTTTTCGGGGCATGGCGAGGCTGCGATGCCCGTCGCCGAGGCGGCGCTCTTCATGATCGCGATCCTGTTCGGGGTTTGGTTGGTCGCGCCCAAAGCGTGGTCGTCCGCACGCCGCCTGTCACCCGATATGAACTTGCTGATGGTTGTGGCTGTGGCCGGCGCAATCGTATTGGGGGAATACTTCGAGGCCGCGACAGTGGCATTTTTCTTCTCGCTCTCGCTATATCTGGAAAGCTGGAGCGTGGGGCGTGCCCGGAACGCCGTTTCGGCCCTTTTGGACCTGGCACCGCCAACTGCCCGTGTTCTAAACGATGACGGATCAGAAGCGGATGTGCCAGCGGCCGAGGTGGCAATTGGATCGCGGTTCATTGTCCGCGGCGGCGACCGCATTCCGCTTGATGGTGAAGTGGTCGGTGGGGCAGGTGCCGTCGATCAGGCCCCCATCACGGGCGAAAGTGCGCTTGTGCCCAAAGAGGCCGGAGACGAGGTTTACGCAGGCACGATCAATGGCGAAGGCACTTTGACCGTCCGCGCGACAAAGGCGGCGACCGACACGGTGCTGTCAAAAATCATCCGCATGGTCGGCGATGCGCATTCCAAACGCGCCGAAGTCGAACAATGGGTCGCAAAATTCGCGCGGATCTACACGCCCATTGTCATGATGCTGGCCATCGCGATTGCCGTATTGCCTCCGCTGCTCATGGGCGGCGTCTGGAGCTATTGGTTCTACAACGCGCTTGTCTTGCTGGTCATTGCCTGCCCTTGTGCCCTCGTCATCTCGACGCCGGTGTCAATCGTTGCGGCCCTGACGGCCTCGGCGCGGGCAGGTGTTCTGATCAAGGGGGGCGCCTATGTCGAAGCGCCCGGTCGGACCACGGCCATCGCCATGGACAAGACAGGCACGATCACAATGGGCGAACCGGAAGTGGCTGCCGTCTATCCTCTGGGGGATGTGTCCGGGTCCGATCTGCTGACCGTTGCCGGCGCTTTGGAAGCGCGATCGTCGCACCCCCTTGCGCGCGCCATTCTTGGCAAGGCCGAACGGGATGGGATCACCGTCAAGGCCGCCGAAGACACCCGCACGGTTCCGGGTCGCGGGCTGGAAGGGCGCATGGACGGGCGGAATGTCTGGCTTGGATCGGATCGCTTTGCAGTCGAAAAGGGCTTTGGCGACACCATTCCATCTGACCTGCGGGATCGGATCGAGGGGGCCGGAAGCACGCTGGTCGCTGTCGGCGATGACAGTGGCGTGACGGGTATTCTCGAACTGCGCGACCGCATACGCCCGGACGCCAAGGGGATCGTCGCGCAACTGCACGCGCAGGGCGTCCAGAAGATCATCATGCTGACAGGCGACAACGAACGCACGGCACGGGCCGTGGCCGCCGAGGTGGGCATAGACGAGGTGCGCGCGGAACTGTTGCCCGAAGACAAGGTGACCGCCATCGAAGAGCTGGTGGCACAGCATACCATGGTTGCGATGATCGGTGACGGCGTAAACGATGCTCCGGCCATGGCGCGCGCACATTACGGGATTGCGATGGGAGCCGTCGGATCGGATGCGGCCATCGAGACAGCCGACATCGCGTTGATGACCGATGATATCGGCAAGGTGCCTTGGTTGATCGGTCATTCGCGTCACACCATGGCGATCATCCGCCAGAACATCGGCATCTCGCTCGCCACCAAGGCGCTGTTCGTGGGGTTAACTGCCTTTGGCATGGCAACGATGTGGGGCGCAATCGCCGCTGATGTGGGAGTTTCGCTGCTGGTGGTGGCCAATGCGTTGCGGTTGCTGAATGGCCATAAGGCCAAGACGCCTCCTTCGGGCGGCGATCCGGTGCGCGAACCTGCAATGAAAGGTGCCTTGGCACATGGTCATTGAACTGAAGGAACCCGGAAAGGAGCCGAGTAGAAAAGTGAGCGTGAACGGCAAAATGAAGTGCCCGGTTTGCGAAGTGTCGTTAAGCATGTCCGACCGACAAGGAATCGAGATTGACTTCTGTCCCGAGTGTCGCGGAGTCTGGCTAGACCGGGGAGAACTCGACAAGATCATCGAGCGGTCACAGCCCTATACTGCGCCTCATCAAGCAGTTGAGCCACGCGGGTACGAGGATAGCGGTAGATACGGACGTGATATACACCACCGAGACCGTGGCAAGCACGGCGACCGACGGAAGTCCTGGTTGCATGAATTGTTCGACTGAGGCTGCGATGTGCATCACACAAGAATTCTGGCGCATACCGACCAAGGGCCGGGCGGACACACTTGGATGAAGACCTGTTGCAAATGCTTTGCGGCAGGACCGCGTGTCGCCCTTCGATAACAAATTCGAAGGGTAGAAAATCCCGGCGGCAATCAAGGACCGAGACGCACGTGCCTGCAGTCATCAACAAGCCCCCGAAGAGGGGCAGGGAGGGGACACATTGCGCATATTTGATGTGCTGGAATCGATCATTCGATTCATAGGTATCGGGACCGCCTGGCTTACGGTGGTCCCCATCGCTTTTTTTACCGGCTTGCAAATGCTTGATCGCAAGCTTCAGCTCGGGGTCTCGGCGATCCTTCCCGATCTATCCACCTCACTGCTTTTCATCCTCATTTTCATGACTTTCGGATTTACATACCTGCGCGACGGGCATGTCCGCGTGGACGTCTTTCGCCGAAACTGGCCTCCGCGCCGCCTGGCGTGGATCGAGCTTGCGGGCTGTCTTTTCATACTGCTGCCTTTGGCGATCATCCTGGCCAATTACGGTTGGGATGGGCTGATGCGGACGACGAAATATGCGGAAACAGATATCTGGGCGCGGCGCATCGCCGCCGTGATCGGGCCTGCCCTGCTGGGGCTGGCGGGTCTTGCCGTCACGGTGCGCAATATCGCCTTCCTGCGCAGGCGACACGACGGCATCGCGCCAACCTCTCAGGAAGACTTGCCAGATGGAGACTGAATTTCTGACCATCGCCATGCTGGCGCTGTTGGGCTTTGGTGTGTTCAGTGGATTTCCCGTGGCTTTGGTCCTGACCGCTACCGGATTTCTGGCCTTTGTCGCGGCAGTTGTGCTGGGTGTCGTCGATTTCGGCCATTTGGGCCTGATCTACCTGCGCGTGCGCGGCATCCTGACCAACGAGGGGGTGCAGTTCACCAGTGTCCCGCTCCTGATCTTTCTTGGCCTGGTCCTGAATGCCAGCGGGGTCGCAGCGACGCTGTTTCGGACGTTGGGCCACGTCCTGAAATCCGTGCCGGGCCGATATGCGATTGCCACCCTGTTGATTGGCCTGATCCTCGCGCCTGCCGCGGGTGTCATTGGCGCCTCGGTGGTGACGGTCGCACTGGTGGCCTATGGGCCGATGCTGCGCTCGGGATATGCGGCTTCGACGGCGGGGTCGGCGGTTGCCGCGTCCGGGGCGTTGGGGGTCGTCTTTCCGCCGGCTGTCCTGCTGTTCTTTGTGGCCAATGTCTTTCAGCTTCGGATCGCGTTGATGTACACCGCACTCGTCATCCCGGTGTTGCTGCTGGTCTTGTTTTTTTCTCTGTATTACGCAGTCACGCTTCGAAATCGTATCGACGTTGCCCTGTCGGATGCGGAAAAACCCACCATGCGGGACGTCTTGTCCGTGATCATTGCCATCGGCGTTATCGCGGCCATTCCTCTCAGTATCGTGGCCGGGATCGCGACACTGTCCGAAGCGGCGGGCATCGGCGTCTTTGGCGGGCTTGTCGTCATGGCGTTTCGCGGCCGGATGACATTCGCGCGCCTCAACAAGACGATCGTGCAGACCGCGTCCATGACGTCGATGGTATTTTTTATCGTTGTCGGCGCATCCATTTTTTCACTCGGCTTCAATCTGATTGAGGGGCGCGAAGTTCTGCTTGAATGGATCAACGGGTTCAACCTTGGGCGCTGGATGACGCTCGCCCTGTTGCTGGCCATCATCCTTGTCCTCGGTTTTGTGTTTGACTGGATCGAGATCCTTCTCGTCTTCCTTCCGATCCTGTTGCCGGTGTTCGGGCAGTTGGATTTCGCCGATCATGTCGGTTCCGAATATTTTTCGCAAATCTGGCTGGCTGGACTGATTGCCTTGGCGCTTCAGACATCTTTCCTGACGCCGCCGTTTGGATATGCCCTGTTCTTTGCCAAGATGGCGGCACCTCCCGGCGTGAACCTCGCCGACATCTATCGCGGTGCCGGGCCACTTGTCATCATCGAAATCCTGCTCATTTCGTTGCTGGCATGGTGGCCGAAGCTGATCACGTGGCTGCCGCAATTCGTTCTTTCACGCTCGGACACGCCATTGCTGAATTGACTGAAGATCGTGGCTCGTTTTGCCGTGACAAGATCGCCCATGCCCGCCTTTGGGCGGTTGCTGAAATCGGTCGGCTTTTTGATCTGGAACAAGGCAGCAGGCTGGACCTTGTGCGATACGCTTCAAGAAGAAAAAAGGAGTTTGATATGAAAATCGTACCAGTCCTGATAGTCGCTGTTCCATTCCTGACCCTGCCGGCCCGTGTTGGCGCCGATGTCGGGACCATCAAGGCCCATGATCCGCACCCGTCCCTTACGGTCGAATTGCAGATGCCAGAGATGGATGCGGCGCGCGGTCGTGACCTGTTTGTCAGCAAGGGTTGCGTCGTCTGCCACTCGATCAATGGCGTGGGCGGTGAAGATGCATCGTCACTTGATGCCATTGACATGGAACCGGTCATGAACCCGTTCGAACTTGCCGCCAAGATGTGGCGAATGGCCCCCTATATGATTGAAGCTCAGGAAGACGAGCTTGGCGAACAGATCCAGTTCACAGGTGACGAATTGGCCGACATCGTCGCGTTTTTGCACGACGATGACGAACAGCACAAAATGACACTCGAATCCTTGCCTGAAGAGATGCGTGAAATGATGGAAGACGCACACTGACAGGCTGTCCGGTTTTTAGCATGGAAAGGAGTATCGCAATGAGAAAATTGCATCTGTTCAACACCGCCGGCGCGCTGATCGCGCTGACCGTGGCCAGACCCGCATTGGCTGATGGTGACCCCATCAACAGGGGCTATTATGGCCATATGTGGGATGGCGGTTGGGGCATCATGGGGGCCGGATCGATGATCCTGTTCTGGGTTCTGGCCATCGCTTTGGTGGCCGTCGCGGTCAGGTGGCTGTCCCAGCAAGACTCCTCTGCCACCGAGGGTCCAGATGGCGCTTTGGCATTGCTTCAAGAACGGCTTGCCAAAGGTGACATCGACGTCGCCGAATTTGAACAGCGCAAGAAGGCTTTGCAATCCTAGGCTGGAATTGCGCTGGCCGCGCGGCATGGCAGGCGCAAACTTTTATGGGGTTTGCGCCTGATCACTTGCCAGCGCCAAGGCGCGAAACCTTTCAGGAAAAACGGCGGCGCAGGACCACGTTCAATGCCTCTATCGCCACGACCATCACGATCACCGCGATCGTGACACTCGCGGCCTTGTCATATTGAAACGAGCGCACATAGGTCTGAATATAGAACCCGATCCCACCCGCACCCACAATGCCAAGGATCAGAGATTCCCGCAGGTTCAATTCAAACCGGAAGATCGTGTCGCGCGCCACAACAGGCGCCATCTGAGGCCAGACGGCGTATCGAAGCCGCGCAAGCGGTCCGGCACCTGCGCTGTCCAGAGCGGCAAGGGGCGCGCGCGACACGCCGTCGATGGCTTCGGCATAGAATTTGGCCAGCATGCCCGTCGCATGAAAGGCGACCGCAATGATACCGGGCAGGGGACCAAGGCCAACCGCGCCCACCATCAGCATGGCGACGAGGATCAGCGGGATCGAACGGATAAACGCCAACAGAGTCCGGACGGTACGGTAGGCTGCGGGGGGCGCCATCGTCTCGGAGGCCAACAGCCCCAATGGAACAGAGAGCAGAACAGCGCCAAGCGTTCCCAATATCGCGATGCGCAGCGTTTCGGCGCTGCCCTTGATGATCTCTGCCATAACCGTCGGATCCGGCGGGAACATGCGGCCCAGAAAATTTGCGATCCGTGGTCCAGCCGAGGCAAGTCGACTGAGTTCGACATCTGTCGTGACGAGCGACCAGAGGACGATGCCTGCGACCAGAGAAGCAGCCGCAAAACTCCCAAACCGACGCGAACGCATCAGATTACCGCCCTCAGACCGATGGCAGGCATCTGAGCGGCGTCTCGGTAGATGTCCGCAGTCGCAGCTTCGGACAATTCGGACCTCGGCAAATCGAAAGCGATCCGTCCATCCCGCATGCCAACAATGCGCTGCGCAAAACGCCGCGCAAGGTCCGGTTGGTGCGAAGAGAACACCACAGTCGCACCACGTGCGCGCGCAGCCTCAGTCAGCAACGTCAGGATTTCCGCCGCGCGCGTCGGGTCCAGACTGCTTACAGGTTCATCCGCGAGGATCAACAACGGCTCCTGTGCAAGGCAACGCGCAATCGCCACTCGTTGTCTTTGTCCACCGCTCAGGCTGTCAACTCTGCGCTCTGCCAGATCCGCAATGCCGCAATCAGCGAGCGCATTCTTCGCCACCTGCAGGTCGTGTTTCCCTGGTTTTCCAACAAACGCCCGAAGCGGCGACATGCGTCCGAGACGACCGTTGAGCACGTTGCGCAATACGGTGGAACGCTCGACCAGGGCAAATTCCTGAAAAACAAAGCCTGTATCCGCGCGACTGGCGCGCGACGGCGGATGATCCGGATCAAGCGACGCACCCAGGATAGCGACGCGCCCGCGCCAATCCCGAAGCCTGCCATCCAGCAACGTCAGAAGGGTCGTCTTGCCAGCCCCCGACGGTCCGAGCAGCGCGACAATCTCGCCCGCCGAAACTGAAAGCGACACATGCTTCAATGCCGAAGTGTCCGCTCCGGAGTGTGCAAAGCTGACATCGTCGATGTGCGCGGCGACAGTCATCGCAGCAACCCATAGCGGCGCGCCATGACCCGCACCCCGTCGAAGGCACCAGCGTCAGAAACAACGTAGCCGTCAGGACCATAGAGGTATCGCAGCATATCGCGGTTGGCCGGTTCGTTGAGTTTCATCATGGCGTCGACGAATTTTGTCTGGATATCGGGGTCGAGTCCGGGGCGCGCAATGACAACGTGGCTCGGGATCGGATCACTTTCGCTGATCCAGGTAACCTCTGCCTGTTGCTCGGGTGTGAGAAGCAGGTCGGCGTATTGGCTCGCCCCTGCTGCATCAACCAGACCTTCGGCCATCGCCTGCATCGCCTGTTGGTAACCGCCCGCGAAAAAGATGCGCCCAAAGAAGGACTCTGATTCGCCCGGGCCTTCGATCAGGCCCGCCTTTTCAAACTCTGCAAGTGGATAGAGGTATCCCGACTCCGAGATCGGGTCCGCGAAGGCGATGTCGCGATTCCGCAAATCAGCGAGTGCTGTTATGCCACTGTCACGGCGTACAAAGACGCGGCCCGTGTAGCTTGGCGCGTCGCGATAGACTTCAGAAAGAAGCGGTACCGCACCGATTTCTGCCTCTGCCAATACGAAAGGCAGCGCGCCCATGAACGAGATGTCCGCATCGCCATTGCGCAGTGCCTCGACGGCGGCTGCATGGTCGATTGTCACGAACCCTTCGACGGGCACGCCAATTTCATCTGCAAGCCAGGCGGTCACGGCCTTGATGTCGCCAAGCAGCTTCTCTGGGTTCTCCTGCGGAATGAACGCAAGGCGCAATGGACTTTCCTGCGCAAGGAGTGGAGTTGCGAGAGCCAGGGCACTTGCGGCGGAAAGGAATAGCACGGTTCTGCGGTTCATAGGGTTCCTCATCAGAACGCCCTCTCGTCGAGCGTGGCGGCCAGCGTCTGAAATGCAGCCCAATTTGCTTCTGCTGTTTCCCAGTCTTCGGCGCGCACCGCCGCCCCGACTTCGGCGAGCCGCTCAGCCAGCGCATAGACCTCGGGCCGAGCGGCAAGATTGGACATGATGCTGGCGTCCGCAGCGAGGTCGGCCGCAACGGTATCGGTCAAAAGCAGAATGTGTTCAGCATCCCGACGGGGCAGCAGCGTGTCGAGCGTCGACGCGAAAGTCGTCAGTTCCGAGAAGGCGAGACGGAAGGCGGTACTATCGGCATCGAAGGCCTCGTAGGGCTCGTCCGCCGCACCGACGATTTCGAGGTAGGCGGTAAGTTCCGCCCGTTCCAGTTCCGTCAAACCGAGCGCCTTCGTCTCATCGAACCAGTCGACGACCGCAGCCAGCGTGGGCAGCGATCCATCGTGAAAATAGGGGGCCGTGTAGGCCGTGCCAAGCAGGGTCGGGGTGTCGAACGCGCCCCCGCGTGCGCCTGTGTATGCCGGTGTCGCAGAGCCGATGTCGTAGGCCTGCCTGTCAAGGAAATTGCTGTCAGGAACGTGGCAACTGGCGCAGGATCGGTTTCCAAGACCCGCAAAGGGGCGGTTGAAGATCGCCTCTCCGCGCCGCGCCATCTCGGGTGCGACATCGGTCAACCTGCCATCCGGGGCCAGCATCGAGTTCGGCAGAAAGTCGAATTCGAGCATATAGGCGACCAGAGCGTCCATCATGAAGGGCGTTGGTTCGTCGCCCCCGAACTCATTGACGATGACGTTGCGGGTGAAATCGCGCAGGCTGGCGAAACGGCCATCGCGGCCATAAGGCCCGGTAAAACGCAGGCCGCGCAGACTTGGAATGTCGATTGGGTCGTCGCGCCGGTCGTTGAAGATCGGATTGAAAAAGGCGCCATCCACGTCGATGGCGCCGGGCTGGTGGCTGGCACCGGGAATGAACAGTCGCTGGTTCACGTCCGACCGATTGTGGCAGGTAGAACAGGCGATCCCGAGACCGCGTGCCGGGTTACCGAAGATCTGAGCGCTGTCAAACAGCATGTCGCCATAGGCAACGAGAGGAAGGTCCTTTTCGTCGATGCCTTGTTCCTCGAAATTCAGAACCAGCCTTGGCAGCGGATCCTGATCGAAGATGTCCGACCCGGGTGGCAGGGTCGGAGTGACTTTGATCGTACGCCCGCTGAGAATTGCGGTCTCTGGCAATGGGCTCAGGGTCTCACGGGGCGCGAAAGCGTCGACCAGGTAATTCCGCTCGAGATAGTCAGAGATAACTTCACTCGCAGCGATCATGGCCACCCGGTCCGAAGGTTTTGCGCCTGCGCCCAGCACGCCCGAAGATCCTGCGCTGCTATTCAAATCCAGCCATGCAATGCCGATACTGCGGGCCGCCTCGGGGTCGCCGGCTTTCACTCCATCTGCGAAAGCGCGGTAAAGTTCACGGCCCGTCTGCACCGCTTGCTGCGCATCTGTCGGATCATTGGCGTTCAGCGCCCGATCAAGTTCTTCGATTATCCGGGACGCTATCAGGCGCGTGGACTCTGCGAAAAGCGACTGTCGATCCTGTTGATCGATGGCCTTCAGCAACGGTGCCACGTCGACGTTGCTTTTGGCGTCCAGCGATGCCAGCGCCCCGGTCGGGAATTGCGAATTTCGATAGGGTTCTGACCATGCCGTTTCAACCTTGTCCCAGGACAACGGTTCAAGATTTCCCAGGAAGAGTGTCAGCCGATAGGCCGCCGCCTCCGCAAGCCAGGGCGTCTCTTTCGCAGGCGTTGCCGAAACCGGTCCCGACAGGACGGTTGCACCGACGCAAATCCCAATCAAAATAGCCAGCAAGTTCCGGATCAAAACAGCTTCCCTCATCAAAAGTTAGACGCGGCTAACATATCTACCCAAAGCAAACAAGTTGTCAATCCTTCCCGGACGCTTCAAAGTCGCACCATGAGAAAATCACAATCACATGGTCGTGACCCCTTTGAGGCAGACGAAAGAGCCCCCGAAATTCAGGCGGAGGGGTTTGCAACCGTCCGCCAGGCTCATGAAACCGAGATGGCGGAAGACTATGTCGAACTGATTGCCGAACTCATCGAGACACAAGGAGAAGCGCGCCCGGTCGAGATCGCCGAACGCCTTGGTGTCAAACCACCTACCGTCACCAAGAACATTTCACGCCTCAAGGCCGCAGGATTGGTTCGCCGGGAGCCATATCGCGCGATCTTTTTGACCGACGATGGACAGGCACTGGCCGAGACCTGCAAGCGACGACACAGGATTGTAGTGGCGTTCTTGCGCGAACTTGGGATCGACGAGGTGACAGCCGAACGAGACGCAGAAGGCATTGAGCATCATGTCAGTGAAGTGACGCTTCAGGCGTTCGAGCGCCACTTGCTTGACAGAAATGAGCGTTGACTGGGCATCGGCCAGAGGCCCCATACCTCATGTTGCCCCGTCGAAATCGTCCCGCATCGCCCGCCGGATCTTCGGCACCGCGAATTCTCTTTCCTCGTGATAGTCGATTGTGGTCACGAAACGGCCCCTGGCATCGAAAAGAAAGACGCTAGAGGTGTGGTTCATGGTGTAGTCGCCATTTTCGGTCGGTACTTTCGCATAGGTGGCGCGAAAACCCTCGGCCGCACGGGAAATCTGTTCTTCCGCGCCTGTCCAGCCGCGTATTGCCGGGTGAAAATAGCCAACATATTCCGCCATCGTCTCGACCGTATCGCGATCCGGATCCACGGTGATGAAAACGACATTGAGGTTCTCCGCCTCGCCGCCCAATGCGTCCAGCCAACCTGAGATATCCGAAAGGGTTGTTGGGCAAACATCCGGGCAATAGGTGAAACCAAAGAAAATCAGGCTTGCCCGTCCGCTCAACGTTTCAGGGCCAACCGTATTGCCTTCGTGATCAGTCATTTGAAACGCCATCTCCGAGAGTGGCAGGGGACGTGTTGCGATAACTTCCGGCGCACCCGGACCATCCACCTGCAACCAGCCGGCAAATAGCGTTGCGCCGATGACCGCAACGCCAGTTGCCCCGTAGCTCAGAAATGTGCGTCGCTGCATCAATTTTCCGGGCCACGTGCGGCAATACCGAGTACACGCACGGTCGCCGGCAGACTTCCACCGTCATCAAAATCAAACCTGATCTTGAAAGAGTCTCCTTCGATCAATGGTTTGCTCAGATTCATCAGCATTATGTGCAGACCACCCGGTTGGAATTCGACATTCTCACCCGAAGGAAGACTGATTTCCCCGGCGGGTTTCATTGTCGAAACACCGTTTTCGTCAGTCTCGGTCATATGTACTTCGGCACGTTCAGCGATGTCAGTCTGAATTCCAGTCAGCTTGAGATCATTTGCGCCAGTGTTTCTGAATTCGATGTAGACGGCAGCAGGACGGTTGGCTCCAACGGTCGCCCGCGCCCAGACTCCATCTATCAGAACCTCTTGTGAGTCTGCCAGAACAGGCGCCGACAACGCCAGGAGAGCTGTCGAAACGAGAGTACGCACGGTTGTTTTCATTGTTCGCTTCCGTCCTTTTTATTCAGCTTTGCGCGGCGGCGACTTCGGCGGCAACGCGTCGCCTCAGTTCGCTTTCCCCGAATGGATCAAGCGGCTGTCCGTTGACAAAGAAGGTGGGGGTCTGCCGGATACCCATTTCCTCAACGTCGGCGCGATCCTGGTTGAGGACCCCGACGACATCGGGGGCCAGCATCTGTGTTCGCGCGGCCTCAATATCGAGCCCGGCTTTCGCAGCAATTTCGAGGATCAGTCCGGCAGGTGGTGCCCCGCGTGACGCCCAACGCGGCTGTTCCTCAAGCAGTGCATTCATGACTGGCCGGTAGACGTCCTGCATACGTGCCACTTCGAGAACCCGGATCGCCTCTTCCGAGGAGGCACCATGAAACGGCGTATAGCGGATCACGACACGGACCGCGTCGCCATGCTCTTCCATGATGTCCTTTACGATCGGGTCGAATGCGCGGCAGGCTTCGCAGGCTGGATCGAAGAATTCGACAATGGTCACGGGCGCATCTTTGGGGCCGAGGATTGGCGAATAGGGCCGCACCAGCGCCTCTGCCAGTTCGGGGGCGACGGGTTCGGCCGCAGCGCGCGGTCCCGGGCGGGTGGCGTACCAAGCAGCGCCGCCAAAACCTGCAATTCCGACGGCGAGCGCAGAAAGGATCAAACCGCGTCTGTTCATTCTTGTGTCTCCTTGAGTGATAGGGCTGAAAGCACGCCAATGATGCCAAAGGCAGCCAGCGCCATCAGCGGGATCGGAATGCCGAAAATCAGTTGATTTTCATCTGTGCACGACGGGCCGGTTGCGGTACAGGGTTGAATGCGCTCGGGTATCACGCCAACGTAAAGCCCCATGTGCCAAAGTGCTATTGCAGCACCGCCGAGGGCCAAGATCACCCCGTAGCGACCGACCTTGCGGTCCTGCCACCACAGACCAAAACCGAGAACGATTGCCAGCGGGAACATAAACGCGCGTTGGAACCAACAGAGCACGCAGGGCGTCTGCCCCATCACTTCTCCGATAAACAATACGGCAAGCGATGCAACAAGTGCAATTATCCACGCCAGGCCAAGCGCAGTCTCTCCGTTCAATCGCCCCATCATCGTCCGATCCTCGCGCTCAGATCTGCAAGGATTTCTTCTGCGGGCGTGCCGTAGGCCCATGAGTCGGCAAATTCTGCCTGAGGATCGAACAGAAACAGATGTGAGGTATGGGCCATCGTGTAGCCATCGGGCGCGGACGCTTCTTCAATGCGTTCGAAGAAGATCGGGAACGTCTGCGATGTTTGCGCTATTTGTTCTGGAGTACCGGTAAGGCCGATGATCCCCGCGTCGAAGAGCGGCACATATTCTGCGAGGACGTTAGGCGTATCGCGTTCCGGATCAATGGTAATGAAAATGGGCTGAACCTTGTCCGCCTTGCTGCCCAGGCCATCCATCACGACCGCCACTTCAGACAACGTTGTCGGGCAAACATCAGGGCAATTGGTAAAGCCGAAAAACACCAGCATCCAACGGCCAGCAAAATCCCTTTCCGTCTGAATCATGCCCTGATGATCGGTCAATTCAAAAGCCGCACGAAAAGCCGCCGCGTCAACACGTGATGGATCGGAGCGCTCATTCGACCAAGTAAGCAACCAAACGAATGCCAGTATCGCAACACCTGCCAGACCCCACAATAGTTTCTGAAACGCTCTCAGTTTCAACGCAAATTCCCTGCTCGTGTTTCCAACCTTCAGGCGTGCGTATAAATCCTCCATCTACTAGAGGTTCAAGCCGTTTTTTCTGAATGCGATGCAGTGTCACGTGTTTGTGAGTACTGGCCATCTCTTGCATTCAACCCTGGGCAAACCTACAGTCACTTGATACTCAAGAGGTTTACAAATGCTCACCATCGGAACGCTTGGAAAGAAGACCGGCACAAAAGTGCAGACCATTCGCTATTATGAGCAGATTGGTCTCATGCCCGAGCCCGGAAGGACCGAAGGAGGGCAGCGGCGCTATGGCGTCGCTGAACTCGACCGGTTGTCGTTTATTCGGCATGGCCGCCAGCTTGGGTTTTCTCTGGAGGCCATTCGCGAACTTCTGGACCTGTCCGATGATCCGAACCGGCCCTGCCACGAAGCAGATATCATTGCGCGTCGGCAACTCAAACAGGTCGAACAACGGATGGCGCGATTGGAAGCGCTGAAAACCGAGCTGCAGCGAATGGTGCACGATTGTAGCGGCGGCAATTCCTCGGAGTGCCGCGTCCTCGACGTTTTGCGAGACCATTCGGAGTGCCTGACCAACCATGAAGAAATTGGTGCCTAGGAAAAGGTATGTGTTGACTGGAAAATTCGGAACTGTTTCGCCTTCCGCTCGTTTTCCAGACAAGGCCAGACCGGATTGGACACCATGAAAGCACAATTGTACCACCCTGAACGACGGACACTCTGGATCGTCTTGGCCCTTAATGCAGGTCTGTCAATTGCGTTTTTTGCGACGGGTGCTTTCGGCGATTCCAGCGCATTGATCGCAAATGGGTTGGACAACCTGTCAGACAGCCTTGTCTACGCGATTAGTCTGCTCGCTCTCTCTCGCTCCAGCAAGTGGAAGCGGGGGGCTGCGAATGTGTCCGGCGGCCTGCTTATATTATTTGCAGCCGGAATTCTGTACGATGCTTGGCAACGGTACATCGGTGGCTCCGATCCGCTCGGCTCAATCATGATCGCCATGGCAATCATCGCCGCTTTGATCAACGCATATTGCGTCTGGCTGCTCGCCCAACTTCGGGATCCAGACGTCAATATCCGGGCCGCAAACACCTTCAGCTTGAATGATTTCGCGTCCAACCTCGGAATTGTCGTGGCTGGTGTTCTTGTCGCCTGGCTGGGAACAAACTGGCCCGATCTGGTGGTCGGCGTCATGGTCGCTGGCATCGCCCTTTGGGGAGGGGTGGAAATTCTGAGGGACGCACACGAAGAACACCACAAGGCGGTACATCCCGACCGCTGAAGATGGCGCGGCACCAAGGATATTTCATCCTTGAAGCTACAGTTACTGTAGCAAATACCATTACTCCAACATGATTCGACGAGTGGCAATATTCGAGGAGTGGCAATGTCACGAACAACCGACACCCAGCTTGCATCCACCAAACTGTTGGATTTCGATGCCGAGCCGATCGCACGTTTGCTTGAAACCCGTGGATGGCGTGACATGACCGAATTTGAGCGGATCGGAGCGGTCTACGACTTCGTCCGAAACGAAATCGCCTTTGGTTACAACCGGGCCGATGACATCCCCGCCTCGGAGGTGCTGTCCGACGGATACGGACAGTGCAACACCAAGAGCACGCTTCTCATGGCCTTGTTGCGCGGAGTCGGCATCCGGTGCCGGTTGCACGGTTTCACAATCCACAAAGGCCTGCAACGCGGTGTCGTCCCTGAGCTGGCTTATCCTGTCGCGCCAAATGAAATCCTTCATTCCTGGGTAGAGGTCGAATTCGACGGATCCTGGATCAACCTCGAAGGCTTCATTCTGGACGACGCATTCCTCAAGGTCCTGCAATCGTCATTCGAGGGAACCGACAGTCTTTGTGGCTATGGCGCGGGTACGGATTGTCTCAGTACGCCACAAGTCGTATGGAACGGGACAAACACCTACATTCAGAAAACCGGCATCGTTCAGGATTTCGGCGTATTCGATACGCCGGATGCCTTTTATGCGGATCATCAACAGTCCTTCGGATGGTTGCGAACCGTGCTTTACCGCCACCTGATAAGACATTGGATGAACGCCCGGGTGAACGCATTCCGTTCCGGCCGTCTGAAAGTAGACAAACGGGTGATTCATACGCATGAGGAGACTGCGGATGCCGCATGACCACGGGCACGCCCATATTGACCCGGAGTCGGGGGATCGTCGCGTAGGAATCGCGATCTGGGCGAATGGGCTGCTTACCATCGCACAGATTGTCGGGGGCATTTTTGCCGGCAGCCTCGCCTTGATCGCTGACGCAATTCACAATTTTTCCGATATGGCCTCGCTTGTGATCGCCTTTGGCGCGCGCAAGATCGCGCGCCGCCCAGCGGATGAACGCATGACCTTCGGCTATGGTCGGATCGAAATCGTGGCGGCCCTGATCAACTATACGACTCTTATCCTTATTGGGTTCTACCTGATCTATGAGGGCGGCATGCGCATGATCGATCCGCCCGAAGTCATGGGCTGGACCGTCGTCATTCTCGGCGGGATCGCGTTGATTGTCGATACGCTGACCGCCATGCTGACCTATTCGATGCAGAAAGGAAGCGTGAACATTCGGGCGCTGTTTCTGCACAATCTGTCAGACGCGCTTGCTTCGGTGGCAGTGATCGTCGGCGGGACGCTCATCATCCTCTACGACATGCGCTGGGTGGACCCTGCCATTACCATCGGCATCGCGCTTTACATTCTGTACCTGTCCTTCACCGAAATCGGTGGGCCGATCCGAACCCTTATGCTGGGAAGCCCACCAGAAATCGCCGGACCTGAAGTTGTCGCAGCAATTCAGGATGTCGACGGCGTCGTCGACGTACATCACGTTCACATTTGGCAGATGCAGGAACACGCGGCGGCATTGGACTGCCACATTGTCATTGAGCGATCTCGGATGGATGAGGCCGACACCATCAAAAAAGATATCAAGGCCGTGCTGTGTGAAGGCTTCTCAATCGAACACTCCACCCTTGAATTCGAAGCGAGCGACAATGCGCATGAGAACGCACAGGTGTTCGGACACGGTTCATGACGACGGTTCAAAGCTTGTTGTCAGCCGTCGGCTTACTGTCTGGCCTGATTTTGATCGCCGGGCTGACCTGGTCGACGTTCCGTCCGTCCAAGCGGGTTTGGCCTCCCGATGGTGATCGGGGGACAATCCCAATCATTGCATGGGGACTGACACTGGCTGTGTTCGGCGCTGCAATCGGCCTCGGCATTATGGATTGGGGAACCCTGTGGACACCGGTTTGGCTGCAATGGGCGGTCGGACCAATCATGATCGTGACCGGAAATCTTGTTGCATGGTGGGGAGCATTCAGCATTGGTCTGAAAGCCACCAGCGGATTGATAGGCGAACTCGTAACGACTGGTCCCTACCACTTTTCCCGCCATCCGCAGTACGTCGCCGACATGGTAATTCTTGTGGGGCTTGGTCTCTTGTTCTCCTCACTTTGGGTTTGGCCTGTCGTCGTCATTGGTGTTGCAGCGTTCGCTCTTGCGCCTTTTGCGGAGGAGCCTTGGCTGTACGAGCAATATGGAGCTGAATTTGACGACTATCGCGCCGAGACGCGCAGATTTTTGTAAGACTTTTGGCCTGCACACTTTTTGGTTTTGCCAAAGTCAGAGTCCAGAAAACCCTTTTGACCCAAGCGCTGTTTTATGACTCCACCTTCCCGAAGGTCACCCGATTTGCTTGTCGGTTGCTGAGAGTGATTTGGCAATGGAGGTGGAGGGCCTGATGTCGCTCAACCACGCCGGGTTAGAGGCGTTTTTTTGCCGGTCTCGACTGGTGGACACTGAAGGCTTTGGCAGCGCGTCGACCAATTGCGGCAGAGTGAATCAGGCCGTTGTTTGGGCGGATGGCCGAACTGCGCGA
>CAZITF010000002.1:0-55260 GCA_964542095.1 uncultured Rhodobacterales bacterium | reverse complement strand
ACGGCAGTCCGCAGATGAACCTGACAACCACCGGCTCGTTCCGCACAGACGCCGATGGGTTCCTGCGCTCCGATTCCGGCCTCGTGCTGCTTGGATGGCCCGCATTGCCTGACGGATCGGTGCCGACCTTTCCGCGCGATACGTCCGACGGGCTGCAACCGGTTCAGATCAACGTCAACCAGTTTTCCGGCGAACCGACGACGCAACTGTCACTTGGCGTCAACCTGCCCGCGACGGAAACGGATGCCGGCTCTCTCGGCGAAGCCCAGTACCTGTCAGTTGAGTATTTCGACAACCTGGGGACGTCGGAAAACATCAATATCAGCTTCACGCCCACCGTTCCGGCATCCGGATCTTCGAACGAGTGGACGATCCAGATGACGGACTCGGCCCTCAACAACGCCGTTGTCGGAGAATATGTGCTGACATTCGACAGCAGCCGGGCCTCCGGCGGTACGCTTGCAAGCGTGAACACGATCAGTGGCGGTGCCTACGATCCAGCCACCGGCAACCTGATCGTGGCCGCCCAGGGCGGGCCGCTGGAAATCAATATCGGCTTGATCGGGGACAATGACGGTATCACGCAGCTGTCCGACAGCTTTGCTCCGGTTTCCATTTCCAAGGACGGTTCTCCCGTCGGGAACATGACCAATGTCGAGGTGGACCCGAATGGCTTTGTGACCGCTTTCTTTGATACGGGCATCAACCGTACGATCTATCAGATTCCGCTCGTCGATCTGCCAAATCCAAACGGCATGGTGGCGCTGGACCAACAGACCTATCTGCCTACTCCTGAAAGCGGCAACTTTTTCCTCTGGGATGCAGGCGATGGTCCAACCGGGGATATCGTGTCTTACGCCCGCGAGGAATCGGCAGTTGATGTCGCGGGCGAACTGACCGCAATGATCCAGACCCAGCGCGCATATTCGTCAAATGCAAAGGTCATCCAGACCGTCGACGAAATGTTGCAGGAAACCACCAATATCAAACGCTGAACCTGACCCGGGCCAAGGCCCGGGGCCCCGTCGAAAGGCCGGCACATGACCATTTCAAGCGCTCTCAACTCGGCCATGTCCGGCCTGTACGCCGCAAGTCGCGCCTCGGGACTGGTGTCCAGCAATATCGCCAACGCCCTGACACCGGGCTATGCCCGCAGGACGCTATCCGTCAGTTCGAACTCCATCGGCAATATCGGCGGCGTCCAGATCAATGGTATAAACCGCCAGATCGACGCTCAGGTCATTGCCGACAGGCGTCTCGCGGGCTCCGAGTTCGGTTACCGCACCGCAACATCGGACTATTTCAACCGGATCGAAAACCTGATCGGCAACCCGGGCCAAAGCAATTCGCTGTCAGGTCGTCTTGCGAGTTTCGAGAACAGTCTGATCCTTGCAAGCAGCAGACCGGACGCAACCGAACGCCTGGAAAGCGCCGCGCTCGGCGCGCGCGACCTTGCCAGGTCCATCAACTCGATTGCCGACGGCATTCAGTCGTCCCGCACCAACGCGGACCGCAGCATCGCCGAACAGGTCACACGGCTCAATGACGCGCTGCAAGCGGTCCAACAATTGAATTCGCGCATCACCTCGACGAACGCACGCAACAACGACACGTCAGGCCTTCAGGACCAGCGGCAGGTTCTGATCGACGAAATCAGTGAGATGGTTCCGGTCAGGATGTTGAACCGGGATTTCGGGGCGGTCGCACTTTATTCGACAGGTGGCGCCATCCTGCTGGACGGGCGCGCGGCGGACATAGGGTTTGACCCTGCAAATGTGGTCACGCCATTCATGTCGGTCAGCGATGGTTCCCTTTCCGGCCTGACTATCAACGGCTATGCCGTCAACACCTCGTCCAGCTCCGGACGATTGCATGGCGGCACGCTCGGCGCACAATTCGAGATTCGTGACGAACTGGCACCCGAGGCGCAAGCACAGATCGATGCCGTGGCACGCGACATGATCGAGCGGTTCGAGTCCAGCAGCGTGGATCCCACCCTCGGCCCCGGGCAAGCGGGTCTCTTCACCGATGCCGACGCCGCCCTCGATCCGGCTTTCGAACTCGGGCTCGCAAACCGCATTGCGCTGAATGAACTGGTTGATCCTGCCGAGACCGGAGAAACATGGCGCATGCGCGACGGTCTGGGAGCGACGGCGCCGGGTTTGTCGGGCGATGCCACGCTGCTGAACGCCCTTTCCCAAACACTGACCGAAGCGCGCGTGACCTCGTCAGGTGCGTTTGGCACCGCCGCGCTCTCGGCAACGGGGGTTCTCGCCGGAATTGCGTCGCAATTTGGTGCAAGCCGCCTCAGAGAAGACCAGCAATTGAGCTTTGCCTCGGCGCAGTTTTACGAACTCACGGAACTCGAACTGGCCGACGGCGTCGATACCGATGTCGAGTTGCAGAACCTGATGGTCATCGAACAGGCCTACGCCGCGAACGCACGGGTCATCGAAACCGTCGACCAGATGTTCGACACACTTCTAAGGATCTGAGGATGAACAGTTTTTCTCTCGGCGATCTCGCGCAGACTTTCATGCTTCAACGACGCGGCGCGGCCCTGAAAGCGGATATGGGCCGCATCACCGAGGAGCTCGCAACCGGGCAGGTCAGTGATATCAAGTCTGTTCTGGCCGGTAACTCCAGCTATCTGTCTGATCTGGAACGCGATCTGCAGTCCCTGACCGGCTACCGTGTGGCAACGGTCGAAGCCGCACAGCTCGCGGATGCCACGCAATCGGCACTCGAGCGGGTAAATTCCAGCGTCGAAAGCATGAGTGCCAAGCTTCTTGCGATGTCCCCCCATGCGGGTGAGACGGTGCTGGATCAGTTTTCGGTCGATGCCGAGGCGGAATTGGCGGCCATTGTCAGCGCTCTCAATACTTCGTCCGGGGGGCGCAGTATTCTTGCAGGACGCGCCACCGATCGACCTGCGTTGCAGGACGCGGAAACCATTCTCGCCGGACTGCGCAGTGCGACGGTCGGCGTCACGAGCGCCGCAGATCTGAAGCAGGCGGCAGAATCGTGGTTCAACGACCCCGCTGGTTTTGCTGCCGTCGCCTACACTGGATCTGGTGAAACCCTTGCACCATTTCGCTTGAGTAGTGATGAAACCGTCAATCTGGAACTGACTGCAAACGACCAGGCGTTTCGCGATATTCTCATGCATGTGTCGGTGGCCGCCATCAGCACCGATTTCGCTTTCAACTTGAGTGCGGAAAACAGGCAAGTGCTGTTGCAGGAAACGGGACAGGCGTTGTTTCAGCAGCAATCTTCCCTGACGGCAGAACGCGCTTCAGTGGGGTCTGCGCAGGCGCGTATAGATGCGGTCGCCACGCGCAACTCTGCCGAAGAATTCGCACTGATGAGCGCGCGAAACGCTCTGCTCCAGGTCGACCCATATGAAGCCGCTACAGAATTGGAGGCCGTTCAATTTCAACTTCAAAGTCTTTACGCCGTCACCGCGCGCATGTCCGGCATGTCCTTTGTGAACTACATCCGATGAGGGGGTTTCTTGCGCTTTTCCTGATCGCCTTGTGGGTTCAAGCCGCAGTCGCGGGCCCTGTCCGGATCAAGGATCTGGTGGAATTCGACGGGGTGCGTGGAAACGACCTTGTCGGGTACGGGCTGGTTGTTGGTTTGGATGGAACCGGCGACGGGCTGCGCAACGCGCCTTTCACCGAAGATATCATGACGAACATCCTGGAACGGCTCGGTGTCAATGTGACCGGCGAACAGTTTCGGCCCAAGAATGTCGCCGCCGTTTTCGTGACCGCGACGCTTCCGCAATTTTCAAGAAGAGGATCCCAGATAGACGTGACGGTGTCTGCGATCGGTGACGCCAAGAGCCTGTTGGGCGGCACCTTGATCATGACACCCCTGAATGCGGCAGATGGACAAATTTACGCAGTGGCCCAGGGCACGATCATTGCGGGAGGTGCTGTCGCCGAAGGGGACGGCGCGCGGGTGACGCGAGGCGTTCCGACTGCCGGTGTTATCCCCTCCGGTGCGCGCGTGGAGCGGGAAATCGAGTTTGAACTCGGCAGTCTCACGGATGTGCGCCTCGCGCTGCGCAACGCCGATTTCACCACCGCATCCCGCATCGAGGCCGCAATCAACGCTGACTTTGGACGCCCCATTGCAACGATGCTGGATTCAGGCACCGTCAGCATGAATGTTGCGGCTTCACGCATGCGGTCCGTTGCCCATGCCATCGGTCGGGTGGAAAACATCACCGTAGAACCGGAACGCAAGGCCCGAGTGGTCGTTGATCAAAGATCCGGCACAATCGTCATGGGTGATGAGGTGCGCATTTCCCGTGTCGCGGTCTCCCAGGGCAACCTGACTTTGCGCATCCAGGAACAGCCATTGGTGGTGCAACCCAATCCGTTTTCGGAAGGTGACACCGTCGTTGTCCCGCGCACAACCGCGGATATTCAGAACGATGAAGGCATCGGGCTTGCCGAGATTCCCGACGGGGCATCCTTGTCCGAAGTCATTGCCGGTCTGAATGCCCTGGGGGTTGCTCCGCGCGACATGATCGACATCCTCAAGAGTATCAAGGCTGCGGGCGCGCTTCATGCCGAATTCGTGGTGCGCTGAGTTTCGGGCGTTGGAGTTGAGGTCGATTGGCTGGAGTCTCTACCGGTCAACAACGCGGCCGCTTTCGTATTGGGGTGGCGGTGAGGGGCAGAGTGAGGTCCAGTTCCTTTCTCACCGGTCCGGTCGTTGGCTGCTGCCCGTAAATGAATGCGGGTCGGCGCTTGATCATGTCTTCGATACCGAACGTGCCACAAGAGCCAAAGGTACAGGAATTTGCCGTTGGTTTTCCGAGGCGGAAGTTGTCGAAAGAATCGTTTGCTTGAAGGGATCATGGACCAAAGGGCGCTGAAAAGACTGACGCTGTCGTGGTCTAGACCGGTGCGAGCGCATGGTAAATTGTCGGTGGCACGCCGTTGCCAGGCGCGTCCTCTCTTTGACTTGTTTCAAGACAAGTTCAATCCACCTTTCCGCAGATACATTCTACGTCCCGGGACTCACTTCCTTCCGTTCACGGAATTACGTTCGAAAGTCGAATCCTGTTTTTGGCGACGCCGCGCGGATCGGGCCGGTCGCACATTCCCGATGCAGCAATCTGATCGTCAGATTTTTGATCGCCTTACACCTGAACGACTGCGATCGAGGTTCGAACGCCTTGGCAACGTTCGAGGGGTTTTTTGGTCATGAGATCACAAGGACAAATTCCGGACCTGTCCGTCACGCGCACAGGCATCTGCTGCGTCTGCCAGTATTTGCGCTTTGAGTCCGTCGAGGCCCGTTGGTGTCACGGGCGCTCCATGCCTGATCGCATCTACAAAATGCTGCATCTCAGCGCGATAGGCCGCAGCATAGCGTTCAAGGAAAAACGGCTGCGCCGCGGCCTTGCGAAAGCCCTTCTCGTTCGACATTTCGACCGTGTTTTCCAGCACATTGTCGGCGCGCAACATGCCTGTGCTGCCGTGAACTTCGATCCGTTGGTCATAGCCATAGGTGGCCCGGCGCGAGTTCGATATCTGGCAAATCCGCCCGGTTGCGGTTTTCAGGGTGACAGCCGCCGTATCGAAATCCCCGGCGTCTCCGATCATTGGATCAACCATGCAGGAGCCCACGGCCGAAATCTCGACCGGATCCTCGCCCAGCAGGAACCGCGCCATGTCGAGATCGTGGATCATCATGTCGCGGAAAATTCCGCCCGAAGTCTTGATATATCCGATGGGCGGCGGCGCGGGGTCACGCGACAGGATGGTGACGATTTCGACATTGCCGATCACCTGATCCGCAATCTGTTTCTGCAAATGCGCAAAACTCGGATCAAAGCGGCGGTTGAAGGCCGTCATGAAAGGCACACCCGCCTTTTCGACCACGGCCAGGCATTCGCGGATGCGCTCGACTGACAGGTCCACCGGCTTTTCGCAAAATATCGCCTTGCCTGCCGCGGCGGCCTGATGGATCAGGTCGTAGTGGGTTGTGGTCGGCGTGCCGATGATGACGGCATCAATTGTGGGGTCTGCGATGATGTCTTCGGTGCTCATCGCCTTGGCGCCAATCCGGGCCGCCAGCGCCTGCGCCGCTTCGGGCAGAAAATCCGACACGGCCGCTGCCCTCGCGTCGGCCATTGCTGACAGGGTCGCCCCATGCACCTGACCGATCCGACCGCTTCCCAGAATCCCGATGTTCAGCATCATCTACCCTTTCAAAGCCGCCAGCACACGGCGTGTCGCCGCCACCATAGGATTATGCGTGTCCTTCAGAATCTCCACCCGGTCAAAACGCGCCGGGTCTGCGTTCACGGCTGTGCGCAATGCCGCGCCGAAGGCCTTGCGCAATTCGGTGCCAATGTTGAATTTGCAGATGTTGCTGCCCCGCGCAAGCGAACGACGCTGCGCCGCCGGAACGCCCGACCCGCCATGGATCACCAACGGCACGCTGGTCACGGCCTGAATGGCGGCGATGCGCGCCTCGTCGAGGCCGCCCTCCTGGTCCTGTTGCAAGTGGACGTTCCCGCAAGAGATGGCCATCGCGTCCACGCCTGTTTCATCCGCGAAACGGTGGGCCTCCCTGGGGTCGGTTCCGGCAGAGTTCTCGCCATTGGCATAGCCGACAAACCCGATCTCGCCCTCGCAGGAGACGCCCGCCGCATGGGCCATTTCGACGATTGCTCGGGTTTCGGCGATGTTGTCCTTCAACGGTTTGCGTGAACCATCGAACATGAGCGAAGTGAAACCGGCATCCAGCGCCTCGGCGCATTCATCGTAGGTATAGCCGTGATCCAGATGTGCGACAACGGGAACCGATGCGCCCTCCGCCAAATGGCGGAACATCTTGCCCAGTATCGGCACTGGCGTATGCGCCCGGCATCCCGGCCCGGCCTGCAGGATCAGCGGGCAGTCTTCCGCTTCGGCTGCGGCCACGAATGCGCGCATATCCTCCCAACCGAGTGTGACCACACCCGCCACCGCATACCCGTCCCGCAGCGCAGGTTGCAAAACCTCTGACAGGGTCGCGAGCGTCATTTGAACTTGGCAATCATGTCTTTGATGCCGGGTATCGTTTCGATCTGATACGCATGAGATGGCTGGAAATACTGTACCAGCGACCGCTGGGACAGACCGCCCAGAATGGTGAAATAGTACATCTGATACCCCGGCAGCACGCAGCACGGGTGGTATCCGTTGTCGAGACAAATGGTGGAGCCATCGACCAGGTGGTATGCATCACCCGGTTTGCCATCCTCGCGCTGGAGCATCTGCACACCGGAACCGTGCTTGGGCTTGAAGCGAAAGTTATAGGTCTCGTCATGACGTGTTTCGACGGGCAGGCGGTCGGTGTCGTGTTTGTGCGACGGAAAACCGGACCAGCCCCCTTCGCCCACTGTGAACAGTTCCGATACCAGCAAGCGGCCCACCTTGTCGTGATATTTGGTGCCAAGGATGTGCTTGATCTTGCGATGTGTCTTGGTGTCGTCAGAGCCGTATTGCACCATGTCGAGTTCATCGCTGCGCACCGCGAATGCGTCCAGAACCTTGTCATAGCGCGCGCCTGCGACAAAGATTTCGGCCTCGTCGCTGGCGCACACCATCTCGGCCCTGGCGGCGGTTGGCACGTAAACGCCTTCGGGCTCTCCGTCCCAGACGTCTTCGACGCGCGCGCCCAGACCAGAGGCTTTGAACCCTTCGACATTCACGTCGACCGTGCCTGTGGCCGGCACGATGCAGGTTTCATAGCCGGGCGTTGCATATTCGAACGCCTCGCCCTTTTTCAGTTTGACGATGTTGAAATAGTTGAGCGGAACCGTGCTGTCATCGAGGTCAACGATGGGTTTGTTCTGATTGTCGAATGGCGCGATATGCATGGGCGGATTCCTTTATGCGGATGTCGGGCCGGGGTGATCGGCCAGAAATGTTTCGAGTGTGGCTGAGTCTGCCATAGCAGGCGCGCAGCCCGGGCGCGAGACGGTGACCGAGGCGCAGGCCGACCCACGAAGGATCGCGGTTTTCAGGTCGTGACCTGCGGCGATCGACGTCAACAGGCCCGCCATGAAGCTGTCTCCCGCTCCGGTCGGTTTCAACGCCTCGACAGGGTAGATGCCGGTGTGGATTTCCTCGCCTTTCGCAAAGGTGATCGCGCCGTCCTGACCCATTTTGTAGATGACGATTGCGGCGGACGTTTCGGACAGGGCCTTGGCTTTGGCCAGCCCCTTGTCGGTGGAACCCGCCATGAACCCGAATTCCTCGTCGTTGCCCACGATCATGTCGGATTCGGCAGCTGCGCGGCTCAGCACCTCAGAGGCGACCTGGGGCGAGGGCCATGAATAGGGTCGGTAATCGACGTCAAAGATGATCGGCACCCCTGCCTTTTTCGCCAATGAAAAGGCATGGAACGTGGCGCTGCGCGAGGGTTCGGCGGCAAAGACTGTACCGGCGGTGATCAGTGCGCCATATTTTGTGTAATCCACCGCCTCTACATCCGCCTTGTCCATCTGGAAATCGGCGGCCCCGTTCCTGTAAATCACGGATTGGTGTCCTTCGACGCGGCTTTCATAGACAGCGAGTGAGTTTCGGTATTCCCCGCCAATCGGGGTCACATGGGTGGCGTCCACCCCGTAGCGTTTCAGTTGGTTGATGCAGTAGCGCCCGATACTGTCGTCCGACACCCGCGTGACAAGCGCCGCAGCACCGCCAAGCTTGCAAATGCCTGCCGCGATGTTGGCAGAGGACCCGCCAAGTCCTGCGGTCATCGTTTCGGCGTCTTCGGTCGCGCCGCCAGCAGGAGTAAAGAAATCCATGCCCGCGCGGCCAACCACGACGAAATTATTCGCCTTGATGCCTTGGATCAGGTCCACGTCAGACGCCTTTCCGCTGGCGGGCGCGGGCGCTTTCCACGTCCTTGTGCGCCGCTGTGACATTTGGGCTGTCCGAAATATGAGGCGTGCCCACTTCCCACCATGTGTGGCCTTGGGTTGTCCAGCCGTCATAGGGGTCGACCTTGGCGCAGATCACATAGGTCTTGTCGCTGGCCTTGGCGCGCTTGAACGCCGCGCCCAGATTGGCCATTTCAACGGTTTCCGCCTCGGCCCCCATGGCGCGGGCGTGTGCCTCGAAATCCACGGCAAAGGGTTCCGGCACCGTGGGTGTATCCGAAATCAGGTTGTTGAAGCTTTCGTGCCCGGTGTTGTTCTGCAACTTGTTGATCACCGCAAAGCCGCCATTGTCGAGCACGACCACGATCAGTTTCTTGCGGGTCAGAACCGAGGAGTAGATGTCGGAATTCATCAGCAGATAGGATCCGTCACCGGTGAACACGATGGTGTCGTTGTCGGGTTCTTCCTCGGACTGCGCGATGCGCGCGCCCCAGCCGCCCGCGATTTCATAGCCCATGCAGGAAAAGCCGAATTCGACATCGACCGTGCCGATGTCCAGCGTCTTCCAGTTGGCCGTCACTTCGGCAGGCAAACCGCCCGCTGCCGCCACCACGCGGTCGCGCGGGCTGCACAGATCGTTGACCGTGCCGATGGCCTGCGCATAGGACGGCGGGCCGTTTCCTACCCGCGTGTTTTCGGCGACATATGCCGTCCATTTGGCCCGTTCATCCTGCGCTTTCTGCGTCCAGCCTTGTGGTGCGCTGTACCCGTCCGAGGCCGCATTCAGCGCAGGTATGGTCAGCTTGGCGTCACCCACGACCGTCATCGACATATGCTTGGCCGCGTCATGGCGGCCCACATTCAGTCCGATGAATCTGGCATCCTTGGCAAAGGCGGTCCAGGAACCGGTGGTGAAATCCTGTAGCCGGGTGCCGATGGCCAAGACCACATCTGCCTGTTCGGCGATGGTATTGGCACAATCCGATCCGGTGACCCCGATTGGCCCGATATTCAGTGCATGATCGTTTGTCAGGTTCGCGCGACCTGCAATCGTTTCGACCACGGGGATGTTGTGGGCCTCTGCAAAGGCCGTCAGTTCGGCCACTGCGCCCGCATATTGCACGCCGCCCCCCGCGATGATCATCGGGCGTTTGGCAGAAGTCAGCAGTGCCGCGGCATCCGCGATTTCCGAGGCGTCGGCAGGTTGACTGCGGATGCGATGCACGCGCTCGTCGAAAAAGGACAGTGGATAGTCATAGGTCCAGCCCTGCACGTCCTGCGGAAGCCCCAGGAAGGCCGGGCCGCAATCGGCGGGGTCCAGCATCGTGTTCAGGGCGGCAGGCAGCGACTGAATGATCTGCGCCGGATGCGTAATGCGATCCCAATAGCGCGAGACGGCCTTGAACGCGTCATTCACACCAAACGACGGGTTTCCGAAGTGTTCGAGTTGTTGCAGGACAGGGTCGGGCAACCGCGTCAGAAACGCATCTCCGCACAACAGCAGCATGGGAAGGCGGTTGGCATGGGCCAGAGCGGCAGAGGTCAGAAGGTTGGCCGTGCCCGGCCCGGCCGACGCGGTGCAGAACATGAACCGGCGGCGCAGCTTGTGCTTGGCATAGGCCGCCGCTGCAAATCCCATGCCCTGTTCGTTTTGCCCCCGATACAGCGGCAGTTCCTCGCGGTGGGCATAGAGCGCCTCGCCGAGACATGTGACATTGCCGTGTCCGAAGATACCAAAACCCCCACCGCACACACGGGTTTTCACTCCGTCGATCTCGATATATTGCGCCGCGAGATAGCGTATGATTGCCTGCGCAGTTGTCAGGGTAATGGTGTCGCTGCCCTGTCCCATGACGTACCTCCGGTCGGATGACTGTTTCTTGCCGGATAACATTGGTGTTGACCAGCGGCTACAAACAAGGATACGCATTTTGCAACCGGTTGCAACGGGTTTCTGGAAGGCATGAAGCGATGACCGAAATCAGAATTGGAATTGTCGGTGGTGGCTACATGGGCAAGGCACATGCGGCAGCCTATGCCGCTGTTGGAGCGGTGTTCGAAACAAACCTTCGCCCCGTTCTGGAGATGGTCTGCGCCACTTCCGAAGCCTCTGCACAGCGCTACAGAGAAAGGTTCGGGTTCAAACGCTGCACCACGGATTGGCGTGACCTGGTCGGTGACCCGGCGATTGACGCCGTTGTCATCGCTTCGCCCCAAGGTACTCACCGCGCTATTGCAGAGGCCGCTTTTACGCGCGGCTTGCCAGTGTTTTGCGAGAAACCATTGGGCGCCACACTGGAAGACAGCCGCGCGATGCTGGAAGCGGCACAAGCCGCAGGCGCCATTCATATGTGCGGCTTCAACTACATACGCACGCCTGCGTCGCAATTTGCCTATCAACTGGTTCAGCAGGGCCGCATCGGCGCGCCGACCTATTTCCGCGGCGAACATACAGAAGATTTTTTCGCCGATCCCGACGCGCCCCACACCTGGCGGTGCGAAGGGATGGCGAATGGGTGTATGGGCGATCTGGCACCCCACATGATTAACGGCGCGCGTCGCCTGATGGGGTCGATCGAACGGTTGAGCGCGGTTGTCGAAACCGTCCACAAGACCCGAGGGAACAAGCCCGTGACCAACGACGATCAGGCCCAGATGATGGTCGAATTCGAAAGCGGTGTGCAGGGCCACATCCATGTCAGCCGCATCGCGACGGGCCGCAAGATGGGCTACAGCTACGAAATCCATGGCACCAAAGGCATGATCATCTTTGACGGCGAGGATCAGAACGCGCTGCGCCTCTACCTGCGCGAGGGACCCGAGGCCGAACAGGGGTTTCGCAAGATCCTGACCGGTCCGGCACATCCCGACTATGCCGCCTTCTGTCAGGGGCCTGGTCATGGCACCGGTTATCAGGATCAGATCATCATCGAGGCCAAGGATTTTCTGACTGCCATCGAGACCAAGACCAATGTCTGGCCTACCTTCGCCGAAGGCATGGAGGTCAACCGCGTTGTCAAAGCAGCCATAGACTCCAGCGCCAAACGAGCCTGGGTCAATATTGCCGATTACTGAAGGAATAGCAAAATGATCAAAATCGGGAATGCGCCCTGTTCCTGGGGCGTGGAATTCGCAGATGACCCGCGCAACCCCAGCTGGCGAAAGGTGCTGCAAGAGAATGCCGAGGCGGGCTATACCGGGATAGAACTGGGACCGGTCGGCTTCATGCCCGAGGACCCCGCAGTTCTTGGCGAGGCGCTGGAAGAATTCAATCAGGAACTGGTCGGGGGCGTGGTGTTTCGCCCTTTCCACGATCCGGACGCGTGGGACGATGTCATGGACGGCGCTGTGCGCACCTGCAAGGCTCTCAAGGCGCACGGGGCCGAGCACCTGGTGTTGATCGACAGTATCTCGCCACGGCGCGCGCCGACCGCGGGTCGTGCCGACGAGGCAGAGCAGATGGACAAGTCGGAATGGACCGCCTTCCGAGACAGGATTGCAACCGTGGCCCGAATGGGTGCCGAAGAGTACGGCCTGACCGTGGGTATCCATGCGCATGCGGCGGGGTTCATCGACTTTGAGCCCGAGCTTGAGCGTTTGCTGAACGAAGTGGACGAGAGCATCCTCAAGATCTGCTTTGACACCGGTCACCATTCTTATGCCGGCTTTGATCCCGTTGCGTTCATGAAGCGCAATATCGGGCGGATCAGCTATATGCATTTCAAGGATATCGACCCCAAGGTGAAAAAAGACGTGGTGGCCAGGCGCACCGGGTTCTACGACGCGTGCGCCCAGGGCATTTTCTGCAATCTCGGCGACGGAGACGTCGATTTTCCCGCAGTGCGCCGGATACTGGAAGAAACCGGATTTGAAGGCTGGTGCACCGTTGAGCAGGATTGCGACCCTCAGGGCGACACATCCCCCATTGACGATGCCAGATTGAACCGGGCGTACCTGCAATCCATCGGTTTTGAAGGAGCCTGACATGACGAAACTGAAGTGGGGTATGGTCGGCGGCGGCGAAGGCAGCCAGATTGGACCAGCCCACCGCCTTGGGGCGGGGCTTGACGGATTGTTCGAATTCAGCGCGGGCGCGCTCGATCACCGTGCCGAACAGGGTATCGACTATGGCCAGCGTCTGGGTCTTGGCGACCGGGCCTACGGGTCCTGGAAGGACATGCTGGAAGGCGAGCGCAATCGGGACGACCGTATTGATCTGGTCACCGTGGCCACGCCGAACTCGACCCACTACGAGATCACCAAAGCTTTTCTTGAGGCCGGGTTCCATGTGCTGTGTGAAAAGCCGATGACGATGACCGTCCAAGAGGGCGAAGATATCGTTAACACCGCCAACGCGACCGGGCAGATTTGCGCGGTCAATTATGGCTATACCGGCTATTCGCTCGTGCGCCATATGCGCGCCATGATCGCGCGCGGCGACATTGGCAAGGTGCGCGTGGTCAATGCCGAATTTGCCCATGGGCACCATGCGGACGCGGCGGATGCAGATAATCCCCGTGTGCGCTGGCGCTATGATCCGGCACAGGCGGGCGTTTCGGCGCAGTTTGCCGACTGCGGTATTCACGCGATGCACATGGCATCCTTTGTGACCGGCCAGGAAGTCACCAAGCTGTCCGCCGATTGCGTGTCCTGCATCGAGGTGCGCACGCTCGAAGACGATGCCATGGTGAACTTCCGCATGGATGGCGGTGCAGTCGGGCGGCTTTGGACCTCGTCCATCGCCGTTGGGCGTCAGCATGGGTTGGGCATTCAGGTTTTTGGCGAAACCGGAGGTCTGCGCTGGACTCAGGAACAGCCCAACCAGCTATACTACATGCCACTGGGGCAACGATTGCAGGTTATCGAACGCGGCGAGGCCAACCTGTCACCCGAAGCCGACCGCACTACCCGCGTCACAATCGGCCATGCAGAAGGAATGCCGCTGGCATTCGCCAACATCTACAAGGATCTGGCCGAAGCGATCAGGGCGCGCAGGGAAGGGCGCAGCATGGACCCGGCCGCCAACCTCTACCCCCGTGCCGAAGACGGTTTGCGCTCCATGGCAGCGGTTGTTGCCGTGGCGCAATCGGGCAATCAGGATGGGGCCTGGCTTGACGCAAGACCGCCGATGTTCCGCTAGGCTTTTGCAGAATGGCGGCAAGGGTCGTCCCCCGAGTCGACTTTGGCGACAATATCAGGTCTGGTGCTTGAGGGTTCCGCGTTCGACCACACAGCATTCGAAAAGGCGCGCCTCGGGGGGGCGGCTGTTGTCTTCGACCCGCGCGCAAATCATGTCGATGGACGAGGCGATGATGTCCCTGATCGGGTTGCGGATCGTAGTGAGATTGATGTTTTCCCAACCCGCCATCTGCATGTCATTGAGACCGATGATCCCCACATCGTCCGGCACGGAAAGGCCCGCGGATTGCAGCGCCGACAGCACACCGATGGACAACACGTCATCACCGCAGAAATAGGCCTGTGCCAGGGGCTCTTCGAGCAGCCGCTGCATTTCGGCGCGACCGGCTTCGAACGAGTATTCCGCCGCGAAACTGCTGGTCGCCTCGATGGTCTTGTGGCGCGCGATTTCTCCCAGAAACCCCGATTGCCGGTCCTGGGTCGAGGTCGCACCACGCGGACCGCCCAGAAATCCGACCTTGGTATAGCCATGGGCGATCAGCGTCTGCGCCGCCAGACGGCCCGCCGCGATATTGTCGATGCCCAGCACGCTGACGTCAGGACTGTCCGAAAGACGGCCAAAGGATTGCACCACCGGCACACCGGCGACTCGGAACGCATCCGCAAAGCTGGGCGGCAGAGTGGATGACGCCACTATCACGCCGTCCACGGAATATTGGCGCAGCATCCTGATCGATTGATCGGCGTCTGTTTCGTTTGTGAGGTTGACCAACAGCGGACGCAGGCCGCGGTCCTGCAGGCCCTTGGTGAACAGATCAAACACTTCGAGGAAGATCGGGTTGTGAAAGTTATTCGAAACCAGCCCGATCATCTTTGTCCGGCCCGTGGTCAGCGACGAGGCCAGCGCATTCGGACTGTAGCCGAGATCGTCAGCGGCCTTGCGAACCTTTTCGCGTGTCTTGGCGGATACCGAGGCGCCCTCGGTGTAGGTGCGAGACACGGCGGAGCGCGACACCCCTGCCAGTTCCGCCACATCTTTAAGGGTCACCGCCAATGTTCGCCCTACCCGTCCCTGTCGCGGTCGTGGTCATTGACCCAGAAGCGCACGCCTGACAAAGCGCCCAACCCGAGGACGACGATAGCCCATTCAATCTGCCCTGTGAACAGTTCGAACAGACTCCACAGGACACAGACGGCCACGAAACAATACCTGGTCCGAACAGGTGCAAAGATAGGGTCTGTGAGGTCGAAGAATTTCACGCTGCGCCTTCATACTCCGCGCCAGTTTTCGCGCCGGTGATATAGGATACGACGTCATTGCCGTCGGTATCCTCCTTGTTCAGGTTCGCCACGATCCGACCGCGCCGGAACACGATGATCCGATCCACCAGATCAAATACCTGCCGCATGTTGTGACTCACAAGAATCAACGGCTCTCCACGCTCTTTCAACGCGCGAATGATGTTTTCAACCTGCGCGGTTTCCTGAACGCCCAGGGCCGCCGTCGGTTCGTCCATGATGGTCAGTTTCGACGCGAAAGTCGCCGTGCGCGCGATGGCCACACATTGACGCTGACCGCCCGACATGTTGGCGATGGTGTTGCGGATGTTGGGAATTTTCACGCCCGTCCGCTCAAGCCCTTCGATGGTTTCGCGCCGCATCGCCTTGTAGTCAAGAAAACGGAACGGGCCCAGCCAGTTCAACCGGGTCTTTTCGCGGCCCAGAAACAGGTTGTCGGGCACGTCCAGATCATCGGCCAGCGCGAGCGTCTGGAACACGGTCTCGATCCCGGCTTCACGGGCATCGATCGGCCCGGAAAAATGGACCTCCTTGCCATCGAACACGATTTTGCCACTGGTGCGCTGCTCGACCCCGGTGATCTGGCGCACAAAGGTGGATTTGCCCGCTCCATTGTCGCCCATGATCGCGACGTGCTCGCCCTTTTTGAGGATGAAGTCGGCATCGTTTAGGGCATGCACGCCGCCATAGTGTTTGGTGAGGCCTTTGGTTTGCAGAATGATATCAGTCATGATGTGCCCCTCTAACTGCGTGACAAGGCGCGTTCTTGGCGCATCTTGTCCAGGACCACGGCACTGATGATAATGCCGCCCATCGCCATCAACTGATAGAATGCGTCCAGTTTGACATAAGTGAACCCCGATTGGATGACGCCGAACACCATCGCCCCCAGCACGGTCCCGATGATGGACCCGCGCCCGCCGGTCAGGCTGACGCCGCCGATCACGGCCATGGCAATAGCGTAGAGTTCGTAAAAGATACCCATGCCCGATTGAGCCGTCAGGTTTTTTGAACTCAGGATCACGGCAGCAAAGGCCGCCAGCATCGAGGCAATCATATAGACCAGAACCTTGTGGCGCTGAACGTTGATACCGGACATGCGCGCGGCGTCTTCGTTGGATCCGATGGCATAGGTGTGTTTGCCATAAATCGTATAGCGCAGCAGCACATGGCACAGGGCCGCGAGACCCAGGAACCAGAATACCGGCATCATCCCCTTGCCGAGCGCAGCGTACCCTTCGGTCGGGAAGGACACGGGCTTGCCCCGGGTCCACGCCTGCGCAATGCCGCGGGCAATCAGGAACATACCCAAAGTCGCGATAAAGGGTGGAATGCGCGTGTAGGCGATCAGTGATCCGTTTATGGCCCCGATAAAGGCGCCAAAGGCGAGCCCGACAAGGACTGGAATCAGGACAGGCAGATCAAATGCCCAAGTGCCAAGAACCGGGTTGGGGTTCAGATTGCCATTGACCAGTTCGGTCTGTGCAAAGGACATAACGATCATCGCCGTCGCACCCACCAGCGGCCCCGAGGACAGATCAATACCCCCGGTAATAATCACCTGCGTCACGCCCAACGCGATGATCCCGATGATCGAAACCTGCAAGATAATGATACGCAGCCGGGCTTCGTTGAAGATGCTGTCAAAACGATCACGCGTGTCAAACAGAAAGCTCTGATCGTTCATGTAGGGCAGTGTCTGCCCGAGGATTTCAAAGATCACGACGATGATGATCAAAGCGAAAAAGATGTTCAGCTCATTTGGCCAAGCTCTCTTTTTGGAATCGAAGGTAAGGCCACCGGTTCCCTGTGATGTATCAGACATCTTGTTCCCTTTTTCGCCCAATTGGGGCAGCCCGGATGGGCGGTAGAGTGATGGGTGGCGCCGCAAACGCCACCCAAGGTATTGGATTTACTGGAAATCACCGACGTTTTCAGGTGTCACCAACTTGAAGGGGATAAAGACGGTCTTGTCGACGGCCTCGCCCCGCGCCAGCTTGAGCGCGGTGTCGATGGAGCCGGCACCCTGACCCGCAAGATCCTGGAACACGGTCACATCCATATCGCCTGCCACCATGGCAACCAACGCGTCCGGTGTTGCGTCCACACCGCCGACAACCACGTCTTCCATGGAGATACCGGCCGCTTTCATCGCCTGAATGGCGCCGATGGCCATTTCGTCGTTGTTGCCGAAAACGGCATCAAAACGCTCGCCCGAGGAGATCCAGTTGGTCATCAAATCCTGCGCTTCATCGCGGGACCAGTTGGCCGTTTGCTCGTCGATCAGCGTGATGAAGTTGCACATGTCCATGCCGATGACGTCGTGGAAGTCCTTGGACCGTTGCACGGCGGCCTGGTTGCTGAGCTGACCCATCAGCATATACGCCTTGGCTCCACCGGATTTGCCCTGTGCGCGCAAATCCTGGCACATGCGGAATGCAGCCAACGTGCCGGACTCAATCTCGTTGGACGCCACAAAGGCCTGGCCTTCTGGCAACGTGTCCATGTTGATCGGCTGGCGGTTGACATAGACCAGTGGAACACCGGCGGCCGCTGCCGCGTTTGACATCGCCTCGGTCGCGTTGGTGTCGACGGCATTGACGATAATCGCGTCGACACCGGATGCGATGAAGTTGTTGATCTGGTCAAGCTGGCGCGCGACGTCGTCCTGCGCATCTTCGACCTGCAGGTCGACGCCGTCCAGCGAATCTGCGTGCGCGGTCATGCCGTTGCGCATGATTGTCAGACCGTTGTCGTCAAACCTGGCCACCGAGACGCCAATTGTCTCTGCCATCGCAGATGTCGCCATCAAAGCCGTCATGCTTGCGGCCAATAGAAATTTGTTCATCTTCTTCTCCCTAGGTTCGTGCCGGCACACGATTGATTTTGCCGGATTGGCTCATTTTCAGAGCGTTGCAGTTGTGCGCACTCTGTCCGTATGACCGGCCAGACCGTGCGCAATGTGATCCATGGACCCGACCAGCACAGCGGTTGGATCGACGGGGGTTTGAATGTCGGGGGCGATAGCTAGAAATTTCAACCTGCGTCGTTGTGCGTCTTGACCAAGGTCCTGCGGCGACCTGCGATCAAAGATGTCGCGCCCCAGATCGTCGCGCAGTTCGACGCCGGCGGCACCAAGGTTTTCGGCCAGATCGAACAACACATCCACCGACAGGTTCGGCGCAGTCACATGGTTGATGCCTATCGGCTGCATAGGGTGCATCGATTCTCCACTCGGATTACGCCCACCTTATCGTCAAAAATTTCATTTGCAACCGGTTGCACTTTATGCGGCAAAGAGAACGTGGCGCAGATTTGAAACGCCGGTCGGGCCGTAATTGGTTGTGGGGCACGAGATGTATGTCAGGGGTTTTCTGGTACTTGTCCAAGACGCATCAACGCGAAACTTATCGAGTAACCAGCAAGATAGGCCACTCAACTTCACTTGCGCGTTGATCTTGTGGAGGCGGTGGCAACGCTGCACTTCCGCGGGCTTGAGCTGCGAAGACGTCAGATATCAAAGAAAATGGTCTCAAGCGGACCCTGAAGGTGAATATCAAATCTGTAGCTGCCATCTGGTTGCGATTTGGCAAGCAAGGTCGGGATACGGTTTTGATGCTCGATCCGGTTCAGGATCGGGTCGGTTGCGTTGGCCTCGGCCTCATCTTCAAAGTAGATGCGAGTGTGCAGACCGATATTGATACCCCGCGCCACGATCCACGCAGTGATGTGGGGTGCTTGCATGCGTCCGTCAGGAAACGGAACAGCGCCGGGCTTGACTGTTTCAAAGACAAACTCACCCGTGTTCATGTCGCCCGGAGATCGACCCCACCCGGTAAAGTTGGGGTCCGCCGCACCGCGGGTTTCATTGACAGACGGAAACAAACCCGCCGCGTCGGCCTGCCAGATTTCGATCATCGCATCCCGCAGCGGGGTGCCGGTTCCGTCGAAAACCGCGCCCTTGATGGTAATCTCCTTGCCCTGGACCGGGCCGGTCTTCATCGCCGTGCCCAGATCGCGCCCAAACATGCTGATACCGGTGAAGTTGGGCGTGCAACCAATATGCACGTAGGGACCCGCAGTCTGGCTTGGGCTTTCACGCAGATCATCCATTTCTTGCACCACTCAGAGACCCTCCTGCCTGTTCTCGAAATACGTCTGGCGTCGACCGCGCAGTACGATGTCAAATCTGTACGCACGGCTGTCCATCGGGATGGTGCCTTTCATGTCGAGCGGCGCGGTGAGCGCATCTACTGCTGCCTGAGATTTTAACGCTCCGACGATCGGGCACAGTTTGATGTGCGGGTCGCCTTCAAAATACATCTGGGTAATCAGGCGCTGTGCAAAGCTGTGCCCGAAGATCGAGAAATGAATATGCGCAGGACGCCAGTCGTTCGCTCCGTTGGGCCAGGGATAGGGGCCGGGCTGGATGGTGGCGAATTCGTACTGACCATCCTCGCCCGTGATCGTGCGCCCACAGCCGCCGAAGTTCGGATCAAGAGGCGCCAGATAGCTTTCTTTCCTGTGTCGATAGCGCCCGCCGGCATTCGCCTGCCAGACCTCGAGCAAGGCACCGGGAACACCGCGGCCGTTTTCATCCAGAACGCGACCATGCACGATAATGCGCGGACCGATCGCACATTCACCCGCCTTGGCAAAATTGTGGATGAGATCGTTGTCCAGATCACCAATCAGGTCGTGCCCGAAAACAGGAGAGGTTTCTTCGCTGAGCGTGGACGGAAAGGACAGCAACGCCGCTTGCGGGCTGCGCTTGATACTCGATTTGTACGGCGGCGTCAGCGCATCTGGCTGCCAGTCACGGTCACGCGGGATAAAACCGCCTGCCGTTGGTCGCGCGTTCCGGGGGCTCATAGGGCAATTCCCATTTCGGCATAAGTCTGTTTGGCCAGTTTGATAGCACGGTTCGCCTTTGGCACCCCAGCGTAAACGGCGACATGCAAAAACGCCTGCATGACATCCTGCGGGCTGGCTCCTGTATTGGCCGTGGCGCGTATATGCATTGGGATTTCTTCGAAATTGCCGGTGGCCGCCAAAAGGGAGAGCGTCAGCATGGAGCGGTCTCGTTTGCTGATAGTCTCATCCGACCAAAGCATGCCCCACGCCGCTTCGGTTATCAGGGTCTGGAACGGCGCGTCAAAGGATGATTTTTCGGCTTCGGCGCGGTCGACATGTTCATTTCCCAGTATGGCACGGCGCGTCGCCATCCCCGCTTCGAAACGATCAGACATGATGTACTCCTTCACGCAAAAGTCGGGGACGGCTCGGGGACGTTCGATGGAGGTCGATGTTCTGCATCAATAGGGCAATCCGACATAGTTTTCCGCCATCGCTTGCTGCGCGGCACCGCTGGATCTGAGGAACTCGATCTCGGCCACCTGCATCTTGTGATCGAACTCGGACTGGTTAGGATAGCAATGCATCAGCGAGGAAAACCACCAACTGAATCGTTCCGCCTTCCAGACACGAGATAGGGCCTTTTCGGAATAGGTGTCTATCCCGGCGACGCTGTTGTCTTCGTAAAAGTCGCGCAGACCATTGAAGAGGTAATGTACATCCGAGGCAGCGGTGTTCAGCCCCTTTGCTCCGGTGGGCGGGACAATATGTGCCGCGTCTCCGCACAGAAACAGGCGCCCCCATCGCATCGGCTCCGTCACGAATGACCGCAGCGGCGCGATGGATTTCTCGATGCTGGGGCCGGTGACCAGATTGTTCGCCTGAACCTCGGGAATGCGGCGTTTGAGTTCGTTCCAGAACGCCCCATCGCTCCAGTCGCCCGGTTTGTCGCTGAGCGAGCATTGAATGTAATACCGGCTCAGGTTCTGGTTGCGCATGGAACACAACGCAAATCCTCGTGGGGAGTTGGCATAGATCAGTTCTTGGTTCACCGGTGGCGTCTCTGACAGGATGCCAAGCCAGCCAAAAGGGTAGAGCTTTTCATACTCCTTGCGCACGGCCTGCGGAATCGTCCGGCGACTGACACCGTGAAACCCATCGCAGCCCGCGACGAAATCACAATCGAGCCTGCGTTCCTCACCATCAACGGCATAGGAAACGTGCGGCCTGTCGCTGTCCGCGCCGTGTATTACCACATTTTCGACGTTAAATTCGATCGGGCCCCCGGCTCTTTCACGCGCATGGTAAAGGTCGCGTGTCACCTCGGTTTGCCCATAGATGACAACCGGTTTTCCAGTATGTCGCTTGATATCCACGCGAAACATCTCGTCTCCGTAGGACAACAAAACGCCGTCATGATGAATCCCTTCGGCGTGCAAACGCTCGGCGCAACCGGCCTGCTCCATCAAGCGGACAAGCCCTTGTTCAAGGACGCCCGCACGGATGCGACCGAGGACATGGTCTTTGGTCCTGCGCTCCAACACCACAGATTCGATGCCACAGGTGTGCAAAAGCTGCGCCAGCAACAGTCCTGACGGTCCGCTGCCAACGATTGCCACCTGCGTTTTCATTACCATCTCCCCGTTTCGTCACCTGTATCTCACATATTTTTGTGGATACATTAAGTAACGCATTTTGAAACTGGTTCCGGGATGGTGCGGGCATCTCGCCCGAAGCGTCAAATTTCGCCAACTTGTCCCCGTCCAGTTCATTCGCATGCACCAATAGTTCAGGGTCTGGGGCGCAGCAGTTGAACCAGAATCATCCGGAAATTTCCATTGCGCCCGGAGAAGTCGAAGACTTCCCTTGCATCGTTTTTCAGATTCGGTGTCGCGCTTTCCTTCCTTTGCCGGTGAGACGAAACAGTTTCTGAAATGTACGACACCAGGACTCATACCCATCAAAGTCTTACGCTGATTGATTGGCTCTGACTCATTGCTCCGAAACAACGGGAGGCAGGTATGGCGCGCTTTGATCTGACGGATTTCGAGTGGTCGGTGATTTAGCCCCTGTTGCCGACGAAGGTGCGCGGCGCGATGATCGGCGGCCTGCCGGATCAGTCCCAAGACGGCATCGAAGTGGTATCGGCGGTTTCGTCCGCTACCTGGCAGGCGGTTTGCATCGCAATTCTGCCAAGAGGGATGAACACCATCCTGTAAGGCGCAAGTCGCATCCGCGGCATGCGTCGGCGCCACTCGTACCGCGCGGCGCGTACTCTCGTTCGCAGCCGCTCCGGTGCGATCAGGGGGCTTTTTTATGTGTGAAGCCAAGGCGATAGATCAGATGGCGCGACAACATGGCGGGAGTGGCGCCAGGTCGTATTCCGCTTTCAACGCATCGGAAAGCTCCGGCATCTTGATGTCAGGCTCCGCTTCAATGCGCGATCTGAACCAGTCTGAAACGGCATCCAGCTTGCTAGGTCGGGGACGCCCTTGCATTGCGGCCTCCACGCCACCGGTGTGCTTCTTGCGCCGCATGATCCGAACTGCACTCGCAGCAGATATCCGCAGCCTGGGTACGGCCTCGCGAAACGAACCACCCTCATCGACCAGCGTCACAACCCGTTCCCGAATTTCATGTGATAGCAATTTTCCCATGATCCACCTCCAGATATGGTGAATCACAAATCAGACCTCAGGGGGATCCCCTCGATCCAGGTTATTGGGACGCCGCTCCGGTTTTGGGAATCCCTCTGAATTCAACATGTATATTCCACAATTTGTCGGCATATTTCACATCGGCATGCGTCCCTCGTCATCGGATGTCAGCCGTTCAGTTTTGACGCTGGCGTCCTGCCCGACGCAGTACGAGTTTGAGTTGATCAAAGCTGTGTAAATGCCCCTGCGAGTGTTGAATGGCCATGCTCTCATCAAGGGACGACCAGACTTGTGTCGCGGCGTCTATCTGTGGGTCAGTGCCTTGGGTATACAGACCGGCAGTGATCATCATCTGGTTTTGCGCATAGACGCTGAAGTGCTTTCTGACCTGACGAATGACATCGTTTTCCTCGGGCGTCGCCGCGTCCGGCAAACTGCGCGACACGGACCTCAAAACGTCCACCGCCGGAAATCTCCCGCGCTCGGCGATCATGCGGTCCAAAACGATATGTCCATCCAGAACACCGCGCAGGATGTCTGCGATGGGTTCGTCCATGTCGGACCCGGCAACGAGCACGCTGAATATCGCCGTAATGTCGCCCTGATCCTCGGTACCGGGCCCGGCCCGTTCGCAAAGCGACATGATCAAATGTGAGGTTGATGGGGGAAATCCACGAAGGACCGGTGCTTCTCCCGCGGCGACGGCCACTTCTCGATGCGCTTCGGCAAATCGGGTGATGGAATCAGCAATCAACAGAACTGAAAGGCCAAGGTCCCGGAAATGCTCTGCCACCGCCATCGCTGTCCATGCGCATCTGCGCCGAACGAGTGCCGCTTGATCAGAGGTGGCCGCGATGACGATGGTGCGGGCCCGACCCTCGGCGCCCAAAACATTGTCGAAGAAGTGCCGCACTTCACGGCCGCGCTCTCCGATCAGGGCAATAACAACAATATCTGCCGACATCACTTTGGCCAGTTGTCCCATCATACTGGATTTCCCGACGCCAGATCCGGCGAACAGGCCCACGCGCTGACCGCGCACAATCGGCAACATAGTATCAAGCACCACGTAACCCGTGTCCAATCTTTGACCCAAAGGCCGCCGCGCCGCAGCAGGCGGCGGACTGGCGTGCAACGGTCGTGGAGTTGGACCGGGGACCAAGGGCCGTCCGTCAAGGGGTTTACCCTCCGGATCGATGATGCGCCCGATCCAGGAGCGGTCCGGTGCTATACCGGTGCTTCGATCCAGCACGACACTGTCGGCCTGTGCCACACCGCTGACGGCGCCGTCAGGCAACAGGACAATACCGTCGGCGGACAGTTGTACGACTTCGCCATTCAGGAGAGTCCCGTCACGTCGTCTCACCTCGACCCGGTCCCCGATTCGCGCCTCACCATCGAGGCCGCTGGCAGTAATCATCCCGCCCTTGACGCTGGTGACACGCCCCAGGGAGCGAGTGGTTTTGATGCGGGACAGATGCGTATGGAAAGACTTCAACCGAGCTGCTTGCTGCATGGGACCCTCATGGTGGCTGCAAACAGTTTTTAAAGGAATCACAGTTAAGCCTTGGTTGAAATCACACGAGGGAGAAGCCCCGATGTTCCAAAACCTGTCCGTTTTCCAAACGGCATATGCAATGGCGGTACACGCCGGTCAGCGTCAGGCAGTGATTGCCCAGAATGTGGCAAATGCAGATACACCCGGATACGTCGCGCGCGATCTGCCATCCTTTCAGGAAATTTATTCGCCCGAGCAAAGCAATCTGTCGATGCAGCGTGCGACACGGGCTAGGCATTTGAATGGTGCAGGTTCTCCGGACATAAACGGCCTTTTGCTGGAAGACCGCTCATTCGCCGCGCCGGATGGAAACACGGTTTCGCTAGAAACGGAAATGCTGCGCGCGTCGGAAGCGAAACGGCAGAATGATCGTTCGCTGGCCATCTACAAGTCAGGTTTGAACATCCTGCGATCCAGTCTTGGGCGCCAATAGGGAGGTGACGTCATGAGTGAGTTTTCCAAAGCACTTGGCGTTTCGACCAGTGGATTGCAGGCTCAAGCCACGCGCTTGCGACACTTGTCCGAGAACATATCCAACGCAGACACACCGGGGTATCGGCGCAAGACGGTTCCCTTTCGTACGGAATTTGACGCTGGCAACGGTGTCGCAAAAGTCGAAGTGGGTCGCGTGTCGCTGGACGACAGGGAACTGGAAAGAATTTTCGATCCATCGCATCCAATGGCGGACGACACAGGGTATTTCGACGGCTCCAATGTCGATCTTCTGATCGAACTTGCTGACGCGCGTGAGGCGCAGCGCAGTTATGAAGCCAACCTCAAAATGTTCGAACAGGCCCGCGAAATGTCATCCGGGTTATTGCAACTTCTGCGTCGTTAAACGACGCATTCAAACATGGAGATCCAGAATGGATTCAGCAGCAATTTCCGCCGTTCAAAACTACTCGGCATCGCGGGCCGCAACGCAACCGGGCCAAACATCTGGCGAAAGCATGTTCGGGCGTATGGCAATGGACTTTGCCCAGACCTTGGCGCAGGGCGAACAAGTCGCCCAGCAATCCATGACCGGGGATGCGGACCCGCACGCGCTCGTTCAGGCACTGGCACAGACTGAGCTCGCGGTTGAAACGGCAGTGACAGTCCGCAACAAGGTGGTCGAAGCCTACCAGGAAATCCTGCGGATGCCTGTCTAGGATGCTGAACGAAGTCATATTTTTCGACACAATGCGGCAGGGATTGTGGATCGCCGTCGTTGTATCAATCCCGATCCTGACTGTAGCGCTGGTCGCTGGTGTGTCCATCGGACTGGTCCAGGCACTGACGTCGATCCAGGAAATGACGCTGACCTTCGTGCCGAAACTGGCAGCAATCATGATCGTGTTCTGGATGTCCATGGGCTTCATGACTGAAACGTTGGTGTCGTTTTTTCAAGGGTGGATCATTCCGCTGATTATCGGAGGTTAGCATGGACAGCACGGGTTACATCACATTGACAAGACAATCTGGGCTCATGCGAGAGATGCAGGTTGTGGCTAACAACATCGCAAATGCCGCGACCACGGGGTTCCGCCAGGAAGGGGTCGTGTTTTCCGAATATGTGCGCGGCGTTCGAGGCGGGGCATCGCTGTCCATGGGGAACGGAAACGGCCGTCAGACTTCCTTCGAGCAGGGCAACCTCACGCAGACCGGTGGGACCTTTGATTTCGCTATTGAAGGTGACGGCTATTTCCTGATCCAGACTCCGAATGGCGAGCGACTGACCCGCGCCGGGAGTTTTACGCCGAACGGTGCAGGCGACCTCGTCACCCAAGACGGGTACAGTGTTCTCGATGCCGGCGGCGCGCCCGTCTTCGTCCCTCCTGATGCGCGATCTATCGCCGTTTCAACTGATGGAACGATAAGCGCCGATGGTGCGCTTGTTGGTCAGATCGGTCTGGTCACTCCGATCAATCCGGGTGCCATGATCCGCGAAAGCGGCGTGATGTTCAGTGCGGATGAAGGCTTTGAGCCATCAGAAAACGCACGGATGACGCAAGGTTTTGTCGAGGCATCTAACGTCGATCCGATCAGTCAATTGGCCCGCATGATCGAAGTGCAGCGGGCCTACGAGATGGGTCAGAGCTTTCTTGATTCCGAAGATGAACGTGTCCGCCGAGCGATGGACGCAATGATGAAATCCAACTGAGGAGACACTGATGCGCGCTCTGAATATTGCCGCCACAGGCATGCTGGCCCAACAGATGCGGGTCGAGACGATTTCGAACAACCTCGCCAATATGAGCACGACCGGCTACAACGCCCGTCGCGCAGAATTTGCCGATCTGCACTACCAGCAAATGACGCGGCCCGGTTCGATCAACGCATCGGACGGAACCGTCGTTCCTACAGGTGTGCAGCTCGGTTTGGGTGTGCGTCCTGCGGCGGTCTCGATGCAACTTGCACAGGGTTCTCTGGCAGCTACTGGCGGCGATCTGGACATTGCCATCGAAGGCAAAGGCTACCTCGAAGTTACGCTTCCCTCCGGTCAGACGGCCTACACACGTGATGGAGGTCTCAAACGGACGGGCGAGGGCGTGATTGTTACATCAGACGGTTATCCGGTCGCGCCTGAAATCGTCATCCCCGAGGATGCGCGCAGCATCTCGATCAACGGCGACGGAGAAGTATATGCTTATTTCGTCGATACCGCCGAAGGGCAATTGATCGGCCAATTTAACCTTACAGGATTCAGCAATGCCAAAGGTCTGGAAGCGCTAGGCAGCAACCTGTTTGCCGAAACAGAGGGGTCTGGTCCTCCCATAACGACGACACCCGGTCTGGATGGGCTGGGTTCGCTGCGCCAAGGTTTTCTTGAGGAAAGTTCGGTGGACGCGGTGCGTGAAATCACAGAATTGATCGCAGCCCAGCGCGGCTATGAAATGAACTCCAAAGTCATTTCTGCTGCAGATCAGATGATGGGCGCAATGACGCAGATACGATGATGCGCAGTTTGATCGCCTTTTTTCTGTCGGCTTCAGTCTGCGCTGCGGATGTCGTGACGCCAACGCGGACACTGCGACCCGGGACGCTGATCACGCAGGCTGATCTGACTATTCAGGACGCTGATCATACTGGCATGTTTGACCGGATCGAAGACGTCGCAGGTCAAGAGGCGCGCATCTCGCTTTACGCTGGTCGTCCAATCCCATTCGACGCTATCGGTCCTCCGGCCCTGATAAACCGAAACGAGATCGTGGTGCTGCATTTTCAAGCCGCTGGTGTGTCGATCAGCACCGAGGGACGGGCATTGGACCGTGGCGGCATCGGTGATCGCGTCCGCATCATGAACCTGAGTTCGCGAGCGACTCTCTTCGGGTTTGTACAACCAGATGGATCTGTAAAGGTGACGCAATAATGCCGATTTCACGACATCTAAAACCAGCGCGGCTGCTCTGCGGCGTCCTTCTGCTTGCCGTTGCGGCATGTGGACGCGGCGACCATTTGGGCAAGGCTCCGTCCTTTTCCAATCCCCTCGCAACCCAGGAACATTCCGCAATGATATCGTCCAGCTTACCGAATGTGATCGAAGAGTCCACGGCGTTGGATCAAGCGTCATTGTGGAGCCGTCAACGCGGATCGCTTTTGGGAGACCGACGTGCGGTTCAGCGCGGTGACATCATGACCGTCGTCATCGAAATTGACGAACGCGCGGAAATATCGAACCAAACCGAAAGATCCCGAAGCGGATCGGAAAGCCTCGGTATTCCTCAACTTGGCGGTTTGCCACAACGTTTGGACGCGAACTTGCCCCAAGGTGCGTCCAGTTCGGAATTGGTGTCCATCAATTCCAACAGCAATTCGAGCGGTGACGGATCCGTGAAGCGCAATGAAAAGCTGACCCTCCGGGTCGCTGCGACCGTCGTGGATGTCTTGCCGAACGGAGTGCTGTCTATCGCCGGATCACAAGAGCTGCGGGTCAACTTCGAACTGCGCGAACTGCTTGTTTCGGGATACGTCCGCCCTGAAGACATCTCCCGGCAAAACGAAATCACTTACGACAAAATCGCGTCGGCACGTGTTTCCTATGGTGGGCGCGGTCAAATTACGGACGTCCAGCAACCGCGCGTAGGCCAACAGGTCCTGGATGTCGTCCTGCCATTTTAGGAAATCGTATGCTCAGCAAAATTTTACCCATTGTCCTCCTTCTTATTGGCGTTGGTGCGGGTGTCGGTGCGGGTGTTTTCTTCCGGCCCGAAGAAAAACCCGAGCCTATGGAAACCAGCTCGGAAAAAATCACCATCCAAACGGCGCAACCCGACGCAGCGCCGAATTTGGCGCGCGAATACGTCAAGATGAACAACCAGTTTGTCGTTCCTGTGGTCAGCGGCGACCGGGTGCAGGCACTGGTGGTTCTTTCACTCAGTCTCGAAGTTCCTGCGGGACAAAAGGATGCAATTTACGCTCGTGAACCAAAATTGCGCGACTCATTTTTGCAGGTCATGTTCGATCATGCCAACGTTGGCGGATTCGACGGCGCGTTTACAAATGCGAACAACCTCGACGTCTTGCGCAGCGCGCTGCGCGAGGTAGCGCAAAAGGATATGGGAGACCAGATTTCCGACGTGCTTATCATCGAGATCGCACGGCAAGACTATTGAGTCCGCGATCCGAACACCGTGGAATCTATCGCCGACTGAATGCTGGTTTTTTCCTTTTCTTCCCTCACGACCGCAGCCTGATTGTCAGCGAGTGCTTCTGCGACGATTTTTCGGCCGTTGGCGCGGCGATGTTGGGCCATCAAAGCCTCCTTTTTCGCCAATACATTTGCTAGAGCCATGTTCAACTCTTGTTGGACCTTGCCCACCCATCCAAGCCAAATCACGTCTGCACCCACAGCACGCATGTTTGCATCTTCCGGCTCTTGCGCCCGCGTTTTCCTGGCAAACATCCGCATGCGCTCCAATTCTGCCCGCAATTCGTTTTCACGTTTCAAAAGACCGGATAGAGTTTGCTGACTGTGCTGGTATTTCAAAGCAGAAAGCATTTTGAGTTGATTCAAATCCATATTCAAGCACCTTTCCGGGCGCGCACGCGCATCTTGTCGGCGAATCTGATGGCGGCCGCGACCGCCTGGTAGTGCTCGGGCGCCACTTCGTCTCCGACTTTCGTAACCGAGTAAAGTGCGCGCGCTGTCGGAGGATTGCTGTGAATAGGAACGGCCGCCTCCATCGCGACTTCTCGGATGCGCAAGGCGATTTCGTCGACGCCCTTCGCCACGCAGACAGGGGCTGTTCCGGGTGCGCGTGTCCATTTGAGCGCCACGGCATAGTGCGTCGGATTGACGATAATGACGTCGGCGGTCGGCACATCTGCCATCATCTGCTGACTTGCAATTGCTTGAGCGCGCGCGCGCCGTTCCTGTTTCAAATGCGGATCGCCTTCAGAGTTTTTCGTCTCGTCCATGATCTCTTTGCGCGACATGCGGTTTTTCCGGATGTGTTCATGGTGTTGCCACATCGCGTCAATCGCGCCCAGGGCAACTGAAATCAGAACAACGATCAGCAGGAATGCGATACAGAGTTCTGCCAGCATGACCACGACAACACCCGGCGCACTGTGCACCACCGCGATCATCTCCGGTAATCTCGCATTGAGAAAGGCGGCCAGACTCGCGGAATAAATCGCCAGCTTCACAAAACTCTTGCCAAACTCGAAGAATCCGTTGCGTCCAAACTTTTGTTTTGCGTTCTGCAACAATGAGATGCGCGACATCTTCAGTTGCAGCTTGGTTGGCGTCACGACAAATGCGCGCTGCGCCAGTATCGTTCCAAGAACAGCCAATGCTGGTAGGAGAAAAACGGGAGCGATGATCGACGTGACGTTCCACAATATGCCGCCCATCAGCGCTGATGGGCCGCCAGCGAAAATGACGTCTGACATTTCGGTCGCGCGATCCAGAAGACCTTGCATTTGGCCACCAAAGCCGACGACGGTCTGGGCGCCCAAGGCCAGAAACGCCAGGGTTAGACCGGCATACCCCGCCGCCGTCTGAAGTTCGGCGGATTTTGCAATCTCGCCCTTCTTCCGAGCGTCGAGAAGTTTCTGGGGCGTCGGATCAAAGGTCTTGTCACTGTCGTCCTCCTGATCACTCATGGCCGTCCTCCAAACGGATTGGCCATGAATTGATCAAGAGCGGAAAGCCAGACACTCAGCATCGTCGGAGCAGCAAGAAAGAGTAGCAACAGCCCACCAAGCGTGATGACGGGGGCTCCGACAAATGCCACCATGAGTTGCGGCATCGCCTTGTTGATGACGCCCAGAGCCAAATTGTAGAGCACGGACATCAACACGAATGGAGCCGCCAGAACAAAGGCGAGTTCAAATGCGCGCACAACCTGGGAAAGACCCCAATCCGCGACATCGCTACCACCCGAAAACAGACCCATGGGCAACAGCACATATGAATGGATCAACAGCTGCGCGGCCTTGATATGCAATCCCGCCATGACGGCGAGGGCAATTGCTCCTACCGTCAAAACGTAGCCGATGGCCGGGAGAGGTTCGACCGCCGCACCACCGAGAATTTGGGACAGCGAGGTGGACTGCGCCGCAATCGCACCGGCGGTCTGAAGGGCAAGGATAAACAGGCGAACGCCGAGTCCGATCATCACACCGGCCAAAGTCTCTGTCAATGCGAGCACAGCCAGCGATCCGAAGGAGAAAGCTGGTAGCGGGGTCGATAAGGATGCGGCAACAATCACGGTAAAGGCGACAGCGATCGCAAGTTTGATGCGCATCGGAACGGACTGTTCACCAAACCCCGGCAGCAAGGATACAGCTGCGGCCACCCGCAAAAACACAACGAAGCCAAACCAGAGCTGCGATTGGGCAAGTAACAGGAAGTCCTCGGTATTTGTCATGCCGCAACAACACCGACAAGAGCAGGTTGAGCATCTACACCGATCTCTTCGAACGACAGAACCGGGTTTGATATCCCTTTGGCGCGCATCAAGGTTTTCACAAAGCGGCGACGCCGGGTATTCGTGACCACCGCGGCAAAGATACCCTGTTCGCCGACATCCCGAAGCTTTTCACTCATGTTTGCTGCCAAGCGGTTGAACAAATCCGGCGGCAGTGCCACGTCCAGACCCCGTTCAGCGTCGACCTGATAGTTGACGAATGTGTCTTCCCATTCCGGTGCGAGCTGCACGAGGGGTAGGCTGCCGTCCGCACGTCGCAACTCTGCCACCATTTGAAAGCCGAGACGTTGGCGCACCAGTTCACATATCGCCTCCGGCTGGGCGTTTCGTCCACGCGCTTCGGCCGTCGCTTCGAGGATCAGAGGCAGATTTCTAATCGAAACCTGTTCGTCCAGAAGCAGGCGCAAGACAGTGTGCAGCACATCAATTGGCACTTTGTCCGGAATCATTTCGTCCAACAGTTTGCGATTCGCTTCTGCGCGGGCCGGGTCGGAGATGTTGGACATTTCGTTAAGCAACCGGCGCAGGGATTTGAGAGTTAGCAGACGGCTGAAGTTTTTCTTGACCACTTCCAACAGATGCGTGGCCAGGATTTCCGTTGGTGTGACGATCGTGACCCCGGCGAGAACCGCAGTTTCCTGATCCTTTTGCGCAATCCACCGTGCAGGCGCACCATAAACCGGTTCGGTCGTGTCCTGCCCGCCTGGAAGCTTGCCGGTGTCATCGGATGTCAGCGCAAGTACTTCGTTCGACCGTAATGTACCTCGCGCCTGTTCGACGCCTTGAATGCGAAGGACATAATCGCCGTCCTTCAAGGCGGGGTCATCCGTCAACCGCATTTCCGGAAGGATCAGACCAAAATGTGAGGCGACATGGGTTCGCATGTTGGCAATGCGCGCGTCCAACCCTGTACCCGGATCCAGCACCATGTTTACAAGGTCCGGTGCAAATTCAACGTGGATGTCGTCCAGTTCCAATACGTCACCGAGGGATTTTTGCGGCGCTGCGAGCGGTGCTTCAATCTTCTCGGACCCTCCTTCATTTTTTTCTCTCAATCGCTTGCTTATGAAAAACGATGCGACGGTGAGGCCGATGGCGCCCATCATGAAAGGCGCAAAAGGTAAACCAGGCACGAGGCCAAACATCGCCATCAGAACCGCCACGGTTGTCAAAGCGGCCGGGTGTTTTCCTAATTGACTGAACACCGCAAGATCTGTCGCACCTTTCGCGCCGCCACGGGCCAGCAGCAACGCCGATGCAATGGAAATGACGACGGCTGGGATTTGCGAAACCAATCCATCGCCAACAGTCAGAATTGCGTAAGTCTCGAATGCACTTCCCAAAGGCATGCCGTGCACGACCACGCCCATGATCAGACCGGCAACGAGATTGAGAAGTGTAATCAGAAGCCCGGCAACGGCATCTCCCTTGACGAATTTTGACGCACCATCCAGCGATCCAAAAAAGGTGGTTTCCGCTTGCTCGAGTTCGCGCCGCGCCTTGGCTTCCTGATGCGTGATCGCCCCAGCGGACATGTCGCTGTCGATGGCAAGTTGCTTGCCCGGCATTCCGTCAAGGGCAAAGCGTGCGCCAACCTCTGCCATACGAGTGGCGCCCTTGGTGATCACCATGAAATTCACGATCAGGAGAACGCAGAATACGACCAGCCCCAGAAATACACTGCCACCCATTACGAATTGCGCAAATCCCTGAATGACCTCTCCCGCCGCCTGGGTGCCTGTATGCCCTTGTCCGATGATCAGCTTGGTTGACGAAACGTTCAACGAAAGACGCAGCATCAACGAGGCGAGAAGTATTGTCGGGAAGGCCGAAAAATCCAGCGGTCGTTCGATAAACAGAGTGATCGTGAAGATCAGAATTGCGAGTGCAAAGGAGGCAGCCAGACCTATGTCAAGCACCCATGCCGGCATCGGTAAAATCATCATGACGATAACCGCCATGAGGGCCACGGCAAGCATGACTGTCGGGTTGAACAGAGTGAATTGGGAGAGATTCAGTCCACGCTTATCCAATGAAAATTTCTCCGGTCGATGACAGGTTGATTTGCAAACTATCCGGAGTTTTCAATTGAAAGTGACTACGAACGGGAACCGAAGAACAAGCTTCGACACAGTTCTGGAATAGCAACCAACCGAGTCGAAATTGGGCCGAGAGTTTCACTGAACTATTTGCATGGATCATTCCAATGGTGAGCGTGGCAATGAGCCGGTTCGACGACGGAGTACTTCTCCAGAGTCTTGTCAGCCCGGTTTTGAAAATTTTGGAGGAAGCAAAAAAAACTTTAGGATTGCAGCAAGCAATCTGAGGGCTGGAAGCAGGCCGGTCGAATCGCGATATGGCCTTGTCACGTGCTTGGCGGGGCGGCGCAAATTTCTCAACAATATCAATTACAAGATCACATATACCAAGAATCTGTTGCGTGGGCTGGGACAAGGGTACGGGTTCCTTTTTCGCGTTCTGCGATAAGGCGACGATACGTTCGTGACACTTTAGATTTGGTAACCAAGTTTGCGATTGAGTTTTATTCGCTAACCGGAACCCGCAATTCATTCGAGTTCAGCAATTCTTCGATTGCCAATCGTGCATTCTGACTTTCGGAAACAGCGGCAGAGGCCCGTTGCAACATGCCTTCTTTTTGTGGTTCGTCTGTGATCGTACTCTGAGCCACGGAGACCATGGGACCAAACACCGGAGTGACCTCTTCTACCAAATCCGACCAGTCTTCGGACAACCATGCAGCCTGTTGCGAGGCCGTCGTGCTGTCCAGAGCGGCATAGATCGAATGCGCTTGCGAAAAGTCGCCGGCAAGTGATTCTGCACGCGCTCGCAACAGCGATGCCGCGTCGGACTCCTGACCATATACATATGCCATTGCCTCGTACGGCCGGTTCAAAGCCAAAGAAATCTCTGCCTTGAGAAGCGCGACCCGTGTACCGTCCTTATAGCCCTCGCCCGAGTTCAAGACTGCTTCGGCCTGCTGTGCAAACCCTAGTCGAGTGAGTCTGTCGGCAAGCTGAAGCCGAGCCTGTGGTGTCAGCGTTTCCGGGGAAACGCCCATCTGCGCGAAGGCATGTTCAAGGAACTCTACGTCGTCGGCGTTCCTCGTCAACAAGTCCAATACGGAAGACCGTAAGGCATCATCGTTCACGTCTGTGCCGCGGGCGCGAATACGGGAAAGGGCGTCGAAAGCGGCAGTGAACTGGCCGGATTTTCCCAGTGCCAATACGTGGGTGCGCCGCAGTTCTGCCTCTATTGGATCGTCCCGCATTTCCAACGCGTATGCTTCGACAAGGGTGGCGACATTTTCATCGATTTCGGCGTCTTCGGCCAAATGAGAATCGACAAACTTGATGAGAGCCTCGGCGGATTGCTCGGTATTTGACGTGACGACTTCGGCAAGCCGGGCTTGCGCCTGCGCGACATCGGTCTGGGCCATTTCCAGATCTGCCTTGGCGAGATTGGCTATTGGACTAAGAGGTTGAGGCGCTCGTTCCAGGCTTCGCAAGGCGGCAGCGGCAGCACTCTGATCACCGTAATCGAGGAGACGCCGACTGAGTTCTGGCGCAAGAAAGCTCCGCAAATGCATTGGCAGGGCACTGGCAGTTCGCAGAGCAGCATCGGTGTCAATAGACAACTCTTGGTCAATTCTCTCAGCGGACAATATTGCCCAAAATGCGATGTCGCTATCACACTCGACAAAGTCCGACAAAAAACTGGGTTCGGTGCTGTACCCATACTCCAATATATCAGCGATAGTCACCAACTCCGGATATTTATTCATCAGCCCGTCCTGCAAGAGCAGTGTTTGACGCGCTTCCGCTCCAAACCCGAAGTACAGGTACGTTTTGGTCAACTGGACCGCGATACTCTGACTCAGCTGATCAAACTCACCATAGAGTTGACTGCGAAGGTCGGCGACCTGCTCAGAAACTCCAGCACCATTTGCCCAGTTCTGGATGGCCACACGCTCAGGGTCGATACACGATAATCCATCGGCAAACGACTCGGGAAAGTCCTGGCCCGTGGATGGCAAGATATCGCTGCTGCTTGTAATCCTCAGGTTGGTGCTCGTCCTCTCTGTCTGTGATTGATCAGGGTCGACACTCAAGGATGAATCAAAAATTTTCGTGTCGATTTGTGGTTTTGAGGGATTCGTTAACAGACCCACACCAGAGCCGATCGGGGATAAAATTCCCCGCGTTGCAGCGCTGCCGATTTGCCGAGCGATTTGATTTCGCGTTTGCTCCAGTTGCATTTCGTCTGGTGTCACGCCTTGTTCAGTTTGAAGGTATTGCTCAAGCGCACTCGATTGAGGCAACTCACGCTTCTCCACACGCCGAACTGACGCGTTTGCAACGGTTTGCGGCGGCTCCGGTGGCTTGCTGCTCTGATTCGTCCCAAGCCGCAGCGCTTGAGCTCCAACAAAATTCAGCACCGATTCATCCAGAATGGGTGATGCCTCAGGGATCAATACCGCCGAAACGTCGACAACGATCATGTTTGTGCCTTCGTTGGAAACTGTCGCACGACACTTGCAAGAAAACGCGATCCCGATGCTTGAGGCGTCCGCGGTCACGTCAGAAATGAAAGAACCGCTGATCCGATCAAAAACGGAAGACGTGTCAAAACCATCGGTGTACCCATCAAGGGTCAATTGCGCGCCGCTTTCGTCTTGTTCGACGCTCCACGTCAGGCTTTTTGGGACATACAACACCAGGCGGTCAAAATCTGCGTGCGCACCGGACCTCACCGTGACCTGCTGCGCCAATGCAGGGGCCGCCAAAAATATGCAGAAGAATAGAATGCACCTGATCATGCGACGTTCTGCTTGGCAGCCTTCAACGCCTCTTCCAAATCAGCGAAAGATGGACGGCAATGCGATGGAGTGTTCTGTCGCCCCACCTCGATACATATGTTGGTTGCATGATCGTGGAGATTTGCGACCAGGACTTCACGGATCAATTGGTAGAAGTGGCCGTCCTCCTCCACGACCGCTTTTACTTTCGCGGCGAATGGCCCGACCAATCCGTATGCGAGGAACACTCCGAGGAATGTGCCGACGAGAGCGCCACCGATCAATTTCCCAAGAACTTCGGGAGGTTGATCAATCGAAGCCATGGTTTTGATGACGCCAAGCACAGCTGCCACGATGCCCAGGGCAGGCAGCCCGTCGGCCACGGTCTGCAATGCGTGGCTGGAGTGCATGGCATGATGCATGTTCGCCTCCATTCGCTTTTCTAGCACCTCTTCGACCTGGTGCGGGTCGTCATAATTCATTGAGGCAGAACGCATTGTATCGCAGATTAGCGCCGTGGCCTCTTTGTCGGCCACGATCTTGGGGTAACGCGAAAAAATTGAAGAACTTTCAGGATCTTCGATATGTTCCTCGATGGCCACCGGGTTTTGCCGGGCAAGTCGGATCAACTCGAACAACATGCACAGCAAGTCCTTGTAGTCCTCATGAGCCCATTTGGGACCTTTGAATACCTTGCCAAGGTCTTTGATCGTGTGCTTGATTTCGGAAACCGAATTGCTGATGAGAAAAGCGCCAACTGCTGCACCCATGATCATCGTCATTTCAAAGGGCAGCGACTTGAGGATGATCCCCATCTTGCCGCCAGCAGCAAGGTATCCTCCAAAAACCATCACGAAAATGGTAATGATCCCGATGATGCCAACCATCAAAACAGCTCCCTAAACGGTGTCCAAAAGTACTGTCGCAGAGAGCCGTTAAAAAAGACTGTTTGCCTGTCAGCTTTTGGGCGCCAGGGCGTTGCGACCGGCGAAAATGGCACTGATGGAATATGCTGCCTGGGGATCAAGGCCTGACATTATCTTGGCGGCAATTTCCGGACGCATACGTGCGAGGAAACCTGCGGCAAATTCCGGCTCCATCGCCTCGAACAGGGCCGCTGCTTCCTTCGGCTTCATGTTTTCGTATACCGTGGTCAAACGCACCAAATCGTCTTCCGCCGCAGTTTCTGCCCGGGCCAAAGTAGCTCCCAGCCGCTCCTCAGCCTGCTTTAACGCATCCAGACGACGTTCAATTTCGATTTGGGCAACTTCCAATGCCTTTGCTTTGATTTTCAGTTTTTCTTCCTGTTCGGCCACCCGAATTTCCCGATTTTTCAAGGCATTCAGCAAGGAACCCACTTCAACTGTCGTAGATGTCTGAGCGGTGTCTTCGGTTTCGGCCTTGACCTTTGGAAGAAGAAGTTGGCTGGCAAAATCACCTTCCGCGATGGCTGAGCCGGCACCGAAACCAAGTCGCAACAGCGCGGACCCGATCAGGAGAGAGGAAATCAACAAAATCGATCCGCGGCCATTCGAGCGCCGTTTCTTTTTTCGACCATTCGCCATCATTTTGCTCCTGCCGCTCGACGCGTAAACATGGGTTCACTGGGGTTTTGCTTGATCGCGCTGGATACCGTCTTCTCAACGACCGGAGCATCTGGGATATCGTGAATCGAGGCAATTTGCAGTTCGATTCGCCTGGAAGTCTGTTCGGCGCGTTCCGTCAGCTGCGTCAGTGTCTCTACCGAGATGGAGGCTGTTTTCTGGGCTGCGGCCAGTGTTTTGGTCAAATCATCAACTTGGGCTGACAGAACAGCCACGGCACCACCGACACCTTTTTCGAGGTTATTGAATCGGTTCAGCCGCCGACCAAGGATCAAGCAGTAAAAGCCAGCGCCCATCGCACCGGCAGCAAGGAGAATATCAGCAATCAAGTCCATGTGTGGCCCTCAGTTCAGCACGAATTCCATAATCAGCAGATCATTGACGCGTTCCTGCCCCGCGACGATTTGGACGCGACGAAGAAGTTGAGCGCGCAGTCGGGTCAGTGCCGCCGCACTTTCAATGTCTCTGACTTCAACCGCACGCAAATATCCGTTCATGACATCGACGACGCGCGGCAGAAGGGTTTGAACGTCGGTTGCATAGCGTGACGGTACTTCCAACTGGGCGCGAAACCGGAGATATCGACCCTGCGACGCCGGACTGATGGAAATGGTCATCGGTTCAATTTCGACAAAGGCGATGTTCGGCATCGCGCCGGGCAGATTTTCCGTTTCCATTGCCGGTTCGGACGAAGCTGGTGCGAGAATCATCCCGGAAAACGCCGCATAAAACCCGCCACCGCCACCCAGAAGAGCGGCGAGCATGCCGAGGATCAGCGGCATTTTTGACGATTTCCTTGCTTCAGGCGGGGCTTCAACCGCAGCGTCTGTCATTTCATTCATCCATTGGTGTCGAAACGAGTAATGTCACAGATCAACTAACCGATTGTTAAGGCTGATCGGTCATTGCTTGCGAAAGGCCGGGCAGAACGCGCGGCAGGACGGAGGCGATTGTGCAGCAGTTGGTGAATGTCTGGATGGCTTTGGATATCCGGCGACAGGTGACGGTGGTTGTGGCAACTGTGGCTGTCTTTCTGGCGGTTTTGGCGATGTCCCGAATCGCGACGTCACCGTCTATGACACTCTTGTATGCGGGTCTCGAAAACGGTGCGGCGGGCGATGTCGTTCGCGCGCTGGAGCAACGCGGTGTCGCCTATGAGGTGCGCGGCGGGTCCATCTTTGTCGATAACAAAAGCCGCGATGAACTCCGCCTGACCCTTGCCAGTGAAGGTTTGCCCGCGAACAGCAACAGTGGCTATGAGCTGTTGGATACGTTGTCCGGTTTCGGCACAACTTCGCAAATGTTTGACGCCGCCTATTGGCGGGCGAAAGAAGGTGAACTCGCGCGAACGATTGTGTCCAGTCCTCATGTCGGCACCGCGCGCGTCCACATTGCATCGACAGGCTCCAATCCGTTCCAGCGCAGCGTTACGCCAACGGCCTCGGTCATGGTGACACCCACCGGTGGCGACTTGACAGCCCAACAGGGTAAGGCAATCCGCTATCTTGTGGCTTCGGCCGTGCCGGGTTTGTCATCAGAAGACGTCGCCGTAATCGATGCCAATGGAGCGATGATCGCAATAGCGGAAGAGACTGCGCCAACCGCTGGCGCGGAAGACAAAGCGCAAATCCTGCGTAAGCGAGTCGAGCGTTTGCTCGAAGCCCGCGTCGGGGTCGGCAATGCGATTGTCGAGGTCAGTGTCGACACGGAGACGGAAACCGAGGAGATCCGAGAGCGTCGCTTTGATCCCGAATCTCGGGTTATCATAAGTACCGATAGCGAAGAACGCAGCAGCAACTCCAATGAAGCCGGGAATGGCGACGTAACAGTTGCATCGAACTTGCCGGATGGAGGTGGCGCTGGAGGAGACAGTGCATCGTCACAAAACTCGGAAACTCGTGAGCGGATCAACTACGAGGTTTCGGAAACGGAGCGCGCGGTTACACGCTCGGCAGGGGCGGTCAAAAGGATTTCCGTTGCGGTCCTCGTAAACCAAGATGTGAACGTCGACGGCGAAGCGCCGGGTGAAGCCGTCGACCGGCCGCAAGAGGAAATCGAAGCTTTGCGAGAACTGGTTGCATCGGCAGTCGGGTTTGATGAGAGCAGGGGCGATATCATCACCATAAAGTCGATGGCCCTGCAATCCATCACTCCTCAAGGCACCGAAGCGCAGACATCATTGCTCGACATGTTCCAGATAGACGTAATGTCTGCGATCCAGATGGTCATTCTCGCCATTGTCGCTCTTGTTCTCGGATTGTTTGTGGTGCGTCCGATCCTGTCTCGCCCGCACGGTTCAATTGCCTCGCCATCAATTCCGCCCGCGATCGAGGCGAATGCTCAACCCAAAACATCGCCCCCTGCACTGACCGGCGAAGTCAGCGACCTTCAGGATGATTTCCGCGCCATCCAATTAAGTGATGACGGAAAAGACATTGGCACTCTGCCTGCGATGAATTTTGCGACCGATTCGGAGAGTGGCACTCCGGTTTCTTCCGATCCTGTCGAACGACTGCGGGCCATGATTGGCGACAGACAAGAGGAAACAGTCGAGATTTTGAGAAGCTGGCTTGAAGACAGCGAAGAGAGAGCGTGATGTCACTGAGCCATCTCTTCCAGGACTTCGGAACCTTGAAACCGATGAATGTCGGCAAGAAGTCTTTTAATTCCGAAGAAATCGAAGACCTGAAGCTTCAGGCATTTGAAGGCGGTTTTCAGGCCGGCTGGGAAGAGGCCATCAAGGCGCAATCCGAAACGATGGGGCATGTGTCTGCCGGTTTGGCGGCCAGTCTCCAAAACGCATCGTTCGAGTATCACGAATTGCGCAGGACATTGCACGAATCCGTCAAAAGCATACTGACCGAAGTTGTTGAGACCGTCTTGCCTGTTACTGCCCACGCCAGCTTGGGGCGACACATCTGTGATCTCATCGGAACCCTTTCACTCGATGCCCTGGATCGCCGGATCGAAATCGCAGTGGCGCCCGGCCGTGATGATGTCGTGCGCGACCTGTTGGCATTGGAACTGCCCGAGCCGTTCGAAGTGGTCGTTGATCCGATGATGTCTCCTGACCAGGCCATTCTGCGCTTGGGTTCGAAAGAGATGGATTTGAACCTCGATAAGACGGTGGCCGAAATATCGACGGCTGTCACAAACTACTTTGAAATCCAGAAAGCAGAGGTGAACGATGGCTGATCTGCCTGACACAAAGACCCTGGCGTCTGACACACACAATCCGTTTACCGCGGTGCCCATTGAAATTACCGTATCGGTCGGGCGGGCACGGCCGTTGGTGCGCGATCTTGTCATGTTGGGATCCAATGCGGTTCTGACATTGGACAAGCGCGTCGACGATCCTGTTGACTTGTTTGTCGGGGACAAACTCATCGCTCGCGGCATGCTCGAAGAGGCCGAAGACAGCGATGATGGTCAATTGGTTGTTCGCTTGACCGAGATCATCGATCTTGGTCCGGGTATCTGACCCCGTGGCGGCGCGGCTATTCCTACTGCTCGTGATATTCTGCGCTCCACTTCCTGCGTTTGCGCAGGACATAGCAATCTCATTTGGCGACGAAAGTTCGCTGAGTGCGCGCACGCTTCAACTGATCGCCCTGGTCACCGTCCTGAGTCTGGCGCCGGGTCTTGCCATCATGGTCACCTGCTTTCCTTTCCTTGTGACCGTACTCTCCATCTTGCGCCAGGCGATCGGTCTGCAACAATCTCCGCCGAACATGCTCATTGTCAGTCTTGCGCTCTTCTTGACCTACTTTGTCATGGAGCCTGTGTTTGCCGAGGCATGGACGCGCGGCCTGCAACCCCTCACCAATGATCTGATCGATCCGGAGACGGCATTCATCCGCACCTTGGAGCCGTTTCGCACGTTCATGACCGCGCGGTTGGATGTGGATACGTTCGGAGCGATGGCAGACCTGCGACCCGATACACAAGGTGTGCCGTTGAGCGAAGACGCGCCCCTGTCTCTCCTGATCCCCAGTTTCTTGCTGTCGGAGATTTCGCGCGCGTTTCAGATCGGCTTTTTGATTTTCCTTCCGTTTTTGATCATCGACTTGGTCGCCGCGGCAGTATTGATGAGCATGGGGATGATGATGGTGCCGCCTGCCATTGTTTCTCTGCCATTCAAACTGGCCTTCTTCGTAGTCGCCGATGGTTGGAGTCTGATCGCCGGAAGCCTTGTACGAAGCTACTTCTAACGTCAGGTTCAATGCCATTTTCTGCGTTTTACAACCGTTCGATATCAATATCTTGACGCGACGTCGGGCATGCTTTCGCGCCACCTGATCCTTCGCCTTGGATTCATTTGCAAAAAGTCTCTGATCGCGACGGAAAGACTGCGCAAACACGTCCGCTCCGCGCGGTAAAATTGGCGGCATAACCGGATGATGAGTATGCGTTTTGAGCCGCACCGGCTGGTCTTCATTGATGAAACAGCAGTGACGACGAAGATAAACCGACTGGAGGCCGATGCGCCCTTTGGTCATTGGCTCACTCACACTTTCATTGCGGGCCTGCGGATCGACGAACTCAGCGCACCCTAGGTGGTGGATGGCCCCATGACTTACGCTGCCTTTGACGTCCATATCTAGACACAGCTGGCACCTGTAAATGCCGTTTCAAAAATCCCCAAAAGTGGCGAAGTAAAATTCCCCACTTTCCGGTCACGGTGATCAGCCGGTTGCTTCGATCATTTTCTCCTTTTTTGGGGGCCGGCCGCGGCGTTTTGGAGCGGGCGGCGGTGTGATGGGTGCGTTGGCGCGGACGTGTTCGGGGATGAGGTCGGTGTGCGCCCGGAGGCGGTAGCTGGCGCCTTCGATCTGGACGACGACTGCGTGGTGCAGGAGCCGGTCCAGGAGTGCGGATGCTACGACCGGATCGCCAAAGACCTCGCCCCATTCCGCGAAGCCGCGGTTTGAGGTCAGGATCATTGCACCCTTCTCGTATCGCGCGTTGACGAGCTGAAAGAACAGGTTGGCGCCGCCCTGGGTGATGGGCAGGTAGCCGATTTCGTCCACGATCAGCAGGGATGCCCAAGCGTAGAAGCGGATTTTCTCGACCAAGCGCCCTTCGCGTTCGGCTTTGGACAGCCCTTCGATCAGTTCTGCCAAGGTCGCCCGATAGACGCTTTTGCCCTTCTTGACCGCCGCGACGCCAAGGGCCGTGGCCAGGTGGCTCTTGCCCGTGCCAGGCGGCCCAAGGAAGTGGACGACCTCGGCCCGCGTGATGAAGTCGAGCTGTGTCAGAGCCATGATCCGATCCCGGTCCAGCGAGGGCTGGAAGGTGAAGTCGAAGCTTTCCAATGTCTTCGGCGGGGTGAGGCGCGCGGTTGTCAGCGCCACGCCGACGCGTCGATCCTCGCGGCAGTTGAACTCTTCCGAAAGCAGGCTGTCGATGGCCTCGATCGCGCCAATCTCGCCCTTTTCGAGGCGCTGCACCATGTGATCCAGCATCTCCATCGCGCGGGGCATCTTCAGGCCGAGAAGGCTGGCGCGGATGTTGTCGACCAGCCCGCTCATGACAGGGACCCCGCGGCCAACCTGCGACCGACGGCGCCGTAGAAGTCGAGGGGTCTGCGCCTGACGCCAATCTGCGTTGGCGGCTTCGGCGCGCAGATCGGCGGCGCTTTGCGGTGGCTGGGATCAACGCGACGCTGGTTTTTGCCCTCAATAACAGGGTGGCTGGCAATAAACACACCATCCTCAAATATCTGCAGCTCCGTTACATGGTGCTGAACTTCAAGCGTCCGACGACGCGTCGTATCCGGCACCGAGTAATGATTGCCGCCAACCGAGATCATGCCGTCTTTGGTGACGCGTCGCTCGATCGTTAGCACCGCGCTGTATGGATTGGCAGGCAGCGGCTGCAGCGAAGGGCGCTCCTCCACGAAGGCCTCATCAACCACGCGCCCCGTCGTGGCATGGACGCGCGGGTCGCAATCTCCACGCGCCAGGCGTCGCACTGGGCATTGAGATCGTCCAGATTTCGGAAGGCGCGCCCGAGGAAGAAGTCCTGCCGGATGTAGCGGAATGGCCTCTCGACCTTGCCTTTCGTCTTGGCCCGATACGGCTGACAAGCGCGCGGCGCGCAATCGTAATGGGTCAGCAACAAGACCAAGGATGCGTTGTAGGTGACAACACCGTCGGTGCTCTCGCCAATCACGGCCGTCTTCATCCGGTCATAGAGAACCTCTTCCGACGCACCCCCATGGCCGTGAAGGCGGCCACGTGGCAGCGCATCACCGTTTGAAGGTTCTGGCTGGCGCAAAACCGACCCCACAGCCAACGAGAGTGGCCGAGAACCATCGAGAACAGCCAGACCTTGCGGACAACCCCGGGATCATCCGTGAACTCCACGGCAAACTCGGCAAAATCCACCTGTCCCTGCTTGCCTGGCGGCGTCTCAAACCGGCGCTCGAACCGTGCCTGCTTGGCGGGACGTACCTCGCGAACAAAGGTTTTCACGGCTGTGTATCCGCCTTCATACCCCCGCTCGCGGACCTCCCGTAAAAGTCGGCGCGCCGTCAGATCTGGAAACGTCGTCAGCCGCTCCTGCAAATATGCCTCGTAGGCTTCAATGATACGCGCTCGCGGCGCGCGGGGCTTGTACTCCGGGGCCGCCAAGCCCCGCGCCAGATATTTCCTGACGGTCTTTCGATCAAGCCCGGTTTGCCGCGCAATCGCGCTGACACCCAGGCCTTGTCTTTTTAAATCATGGATCAAAACGGTCTCTCCCAGTGCTATCAACTCGAAGCCTCACTCCTTCTTTTAGAGCTTCGAGCTTAACGGCCCGCGTCCCGTTCGATTTTTGAATATTTGAGGTTCAAAAATCGCCCTGGACGCTACCAACTGGGGAAATTTCAAACGCCCCTTTTGGGGAGATTACATCCGGCACTTACAGCACCGGCTTTGCAGCCCGGCGATGTGAACGTTGCCGACAACCTGTCGTTACACAAATCCAAACATGCACAGAACGTCCTGAAAGCGCAGGGGAGCGGTCGGCAACGGGGCCTGAGTAAAGCTAGGTGGCAACTTGGCGCAGGACCGGAGCCCTCCTCGACCGCTTCACCCCGCAGGAATGCTCAAACTACCTTGCCAATGCGGGATATGCTTCAACCTGAACTCATCATGCTCTGACTTGTTGATTTAGAATTAAGTTCTCCGATTGAGTTTATTAAGATTACAATTGCCAAAATTAAGAACGGATTGAACGCGTCACGACTGCAACAAAGTCAACGCGATTGCCGCAGACGATGATCCAGCTCCCGAAGCTTCAAGTTGGGATCTGGCAAGAAAAGAGCTCACAATGCGGTCTAGGGTCTCAGGCTCTGAAATCTGTGAGGGATCGGAGATTCCAAACAGGCGCGACGCCCTGTCCCGAAAGACACCCAGTTGAAAATCAATATCGGCCTGACCAAATGCTTCGGGAAGCCCAAATGCGGTTTCAAAGAGATTCCGCAGGGGCGGTTGGCCCATGATGGAAAACCACTTCTGTGCGGCGCTCCCACTGCCATTTACAACATCCGGCAACACCCGCTCCGCATAAAGAGCCACGCGCATGGAATCATCCTGATTTCCGGTCGCAATTTCAAAACTGCTGGCTTGGAATTTGGCAATGATCTCGTCAGCAAAGCCGGGTCCCAAGGCTCCGCGAATTTCGCCCGGCCCAAGCCCGAAGGCGGCCGAAAAATCGCGGTATCGGGAGTCGGTAAAGCGGTTGGCGAGCGCGTCATCGGCTGTTGTACCATCGCTCAACATTTTTTGAATAAAGAAACGGTTGTCTATGTCGTCTTGCAATCCAAAAGCGCCCAGCGCGACAGTCAGCATTCGTCTATCCGAGACTAGGTCTTCCGCGGTACGCACGTTTTTAATGTTCTCGGAAAAGTACTCCGTATCGCGTTTCAATTCCGGCGATTGATTGAAGGCGTCGAATTGTTGATCATGGGTACGTTGCAAAAACTGCCATCCGACCAGGCCGGAGGAAATTAGGACCGGTTGGTACATGGCATTCAGGCTCCTGCGGCGAGAAGACGTTCCTCTCGAGGTAACAGCGCTCGCAGTGCCTTGAGACAGCGATAGTGATCATCTGCGACCAGGGCCGAAGATGCAATATCGAGGTGTTTTCGACTGTCATCATCGACAAAGACCTGACTCAGTTCCTCGATCCCTCGCAACAATTGCTTGCGTACAACGTCCTTGTCACTATCTCCGGACAGCACAAGCTGGACCGCATAGCACATCCGTCGCACAGGAGTTTTTGCATCTTGCGGATGGATGGCATCTCGTAGTCGAAGAATGTGCACGTCCGGCGTCATGACGGCGAGGCGGCTGCGCCGATCACCGTTTTCGATGACTGCGCCATTTATCAGGACTCGTTCTTTCGGGCTGAGTTTGAGGATGAGACCGCTCATGATACTGGCCCTTCATTTTTGAGGCCCCGCAAGACCGCCATGTTGATTTCGAGAAGCGGCAAGATGGACGCCTTTTTCTGAAGGACCTGCCGGGAATGGTGATTGGTGAATTCCGCAAGGTAGACGATGCGCGCTTTCAACTCTTTCGGAAGCGGGTTTTCGGCGTCCATGACATCGACAACCAGTGCGGTCCAAAGACGCTGATTGTTGTGCAATGCCTCAACAAATGCAGGAAAATTCGTCTTCTTCTTCATCGCGCGGTCACGCAATTCGTGGGTGACACGCGCGATCACCTCGTATTCAGCACGGCGATCACTGCGGGTTGACGCGGCATTGTTGGCATAGCCTCGCAAAGCTTGGGAAGTCGCACTCACACTGTCACCTAATTCAATTGAAGTTGGAATGTGACGAGGCGCTGAACATCAACACCTCGTCCAATCTTATTACCGGAACAGCGACAGGATCGACTGAGGCGCTTGGTTCGCGATCGACAGCGACTGAACACCCAACTGCTGCTGCGTTTGCAAAGCTTGCAGTCGCGCCGACACTTCTTCCATATTCGCATCAACCAAGGATCCGATCCCGGATTTGAACGAGTCGGTGAGGTTGCTGACGAACTCAGCTTGCGTTTCGATCCGGTTTTGCACCGTACCAAAAGACGCAGCCGCGCTGATCGATTGGCCGATCAGAGCATCGATTGCTGTCAGCGCAGATGTCGCATCGGTCGTAACGTCAATGTTCGCCAAAGCGCCCAGACCACCGGAGGACGCGGTTGAGCCCGGCACACCACCGTTCTGGAACACGGCACCTACATCAACGTCACCAGCGGTTGCACCCGTCGAAAACGTTAGTGTTCCGGCGGCAATATCAACTGCGACCGCATAGCCATCGGCGCTGTTGGTTGCCGCCCCGAAGAAGGCGCTCAGCTGGTTGGCCAGCCCGTTGATGACGTCTGCCTGCCCATCTTCGGCACTCGCAACAAACTGGAAGTCGCGACGGCCAACGGCCGAACTGCCATCAGCCGTGTTGATCGACAGACCATCGAGAGTCAGCTGATAGCTGTTGCCAGCGGACACAGCACCAAAGCTTACAACGACGTTGCCACCACCGGTAACAGTTGTGGACGACACGGGGTCGGTGGCCGCGGCCGCAAAACCTGTATTTGACGCACCCACCTGAATCGCTTCGTTGGCCAATGGTTGTGTAGACACACCAGTACCAAAGGATTGCGCTGTCACCGGAGTTGTTGTCGACAGGTTTTGACGGACAACGTCAATTTGGCCCGCAGTCACGCCACCACTGCTGTCCCGGTTGAGTGACGAAAGGATTTGTACGTTCTCTGTGCTCGATCCATCGATCAGGTTCAGACCGTTGAACTGTGCCGCAGCAACGACCGAACCAATCTGTTCGGTGAGGGCTGTGATGTCCTGTTGAATGGACGCGCGGTCAACGTTCTCTTCCTGAGCAGCGACAATACGGCCTTTGACGTCATTCAGCAGGTCTGTGATGGTTTCAGCTGCGTTGGCAGCCACGGCGACGGTACTGTTCCCGAGTGCCAGGCCGTCGGAAACCGCTTTGAAGCCTTTGACGTCGGATTCCATCACTTTCGAGATGGCCCAAACGGCAGAGTTGTCCTTGGCGCTCGCAACAGATTTGCCCGTTGAGATTTCACTCTGTGTCATCGCCAGGTTTTTGTTGATTGACTTGAGGGTTTGCAGCGCAACCATTGCGCCGTTGTTGGTTAGAATGCTCGACATGTATATGTCCTTTTGTCACGACGCTTTGCGCCTAGGGTTATGACCGGACCCGATCGGCCGGTCCAAATGCCGTTCTGACAAGTGCAGCCCCCCACTCGGGGTTGTGCGCCACCCGCTTTGAGTGCAGGGGAACCATGCAATCCATAAAGCTAATGTAACCCTAATCGGACTGTGCCAAATGACTCCCATTTGACTCAATCTCGCTCAAGCCCGTTTCTCCAAAGACCCGCCGGGTCGCATGTCGACCGATTTTTTTCGACCGAGTGAGTCGTATGTATCCAGCGACTTACGAACCTGCTTGATGGCTGCCAGTCGCCGCGAGACCGACCGAATGCCCTGCAAGGCGCTATCCAGAAGTACCTGATTGCGTTTCACTTTCAGATAAAGGCCTTCAAAAGCCGCGCGGTTCTCGGTCGCATGTTCATTCAGTTCTGTAATCAGACTCTCCTTTTTCACATGCAACCGCGACACATCATCCAGTTTGCCGACAAGCAGCGCGGTGCGTTCTGCATCAAGCAAGTCCGCGAGGGCGTCCATGGCGTTCCGCACCTCGTCATCCATTGATCTGACGCTCCTTCAATGCCTCGAAGATGGCCTCGGCCAGACCAAGCCCGCCTGCTTCAACCATCTTTTCGGCCTGTGCTTGCAACAGAAAGGACGAAAACCGGTCCTCGCCTTCGCCGCCGCCAAAGGCGTCCCGGGTTTCCCCCAAACCAGCGGATTTGAGCATTTCCGCCAGAAAGGTGGCCTCAAGTTTTTGCGCCGCCGCGCGCAGCGCCACGTCGCGCTGTTCTGTCTTGGGCAAAGCGCCCGTATCTATGGGGGTCAACTGCATGTCGACTTCCTTTCAATTGGATCGATTTTTTCCACCATGCAGAACAAGCAGTAAAGAACCGGTAACCACCACCAGCCTAGTGTGCCCCCAGTGGAAGAAATCCCGGAGACGCCCATGGACGTGACTGTGTTGTCGAAACTGTCCTCAAGGACAGATGTCGCTCAGACCCCTTCAAAACCGACTGGCGCCCGTGAAGGCTTTGCAATCGCGTTCCTTGCGCAGGGCGCGGACGGCGTTGCCACCAGGTCCGCTGATCGGAAGCCGGAACAGGGCGTTGCGGCTGACGTTGACCCCTCAGAAACGATTATCGGCCCGTATCAAGCGACTGGCAGCAACGTGCCAGACGACTCAACTCCACTGGCACAAGCGTCCGCTCGCAGATCAACTGTCGACCCCGATCTGAGATCCGATATGCTAGCCCAAGCAACCGTTGTTCCACACCAAGAGACTCGGTCGCGCGCGAGTCCAGAAGTCGTCAGTAGGTTTGGTGGTCCAACGGCTGTAATGCGCGAAACGGCATCTGTGCCTTCGGACTCCATCCCTCCGGCAAATCCACAGACTGGTCGATCTGCGGAATTGGTCGAGGTTGCTGGCAAAGGCGATACCTCTCAAAATCCGGGCAACGCTGACGCAGCGAACGGCGCAAGAGTCGCTGCAGTTGACAGCTCAGGTAATATCCAGAACCAAATGAGCGCTGTCCCGCGAAATCTGCCAAAAGACGCTGTACCGGGCACTGAATCGGTTCAGAATTTGGACGGAGCCAACGGCAAAAAGGCGTCTGACGTCCGCTCGCTCGCAAACAGCACTGAACCGACAACGCGAGCTGCCGAAAAAGTTGCTTCGGCAGTTGCGATTTCCTCCATTGGTCCGTCTTCGGGATCTGTCCCTGCAACCAATGCGCCCGGCGCAGATGAACCGGCTGAGGTGTCCAGAACTGTGGGTGCTGCTGTTTCGTCGGCACGTCCAAATTTCACGAGTGATCCAACAGCAAGTGCCCCGCTTGTTTCGCAGGCGCCCGACACAGCGCCCCATCCAACCATGACGCTGCTCGAGCGGCATCTTGGCGGTCACGCCGTCCGCATCGTTCCGCAACAAAGCGAAGCAGCGGCGGCGGGCAAGGACATCGGAACTTCCCTTTGGACCGCATCTGACGCGCGGTCTCCGATGGCGGCCGTCACAACTTCGGCTCGTGCACCGCTCCTTCAGGATATCGGTTTCAAACTCGCCCAGGGTTTTGCCGGTGGCGGCAGAAATGCAGTTGGCGGCGTACTTTCTGGCTCCGTCATCGGGACTGAATTCAACCTGGTTCATCCCCAGGGCGACATTCCGCAGGAGGTTGGTTGGGATGTCCGTGCAAACGTCACAACTTTTGGACCAGGCGCTGCGATAACCGCCGCGCGCGCGGAATTGGCTGGAAACGTCTCACGTCAAATCGTTGAAGCCATGCGCAATATCACTGGAAAATCATTGGAAATCGCACTCAATCCGGTTGAACTGGGGCGTGTGCGCATGATTCTCAGCCCGTCAGACGCGGGCGTCACGATGAATATTCTGGCAGATCGACCAGACACGTTGGACCTGATGCGCCGCAACATCGACGATCTCTCCAGATCATTTGCCGAGCTTGGATACGACGACATATCCTTTTCCTTTGGTCAAAATGACCAGATGACCGACGACAGATCGGAACATCAACCCGACCTGAACCATCAGGCCATGATGCAGACGATCGTGCCCGATACGCCCGCATTCGAAACGCGATCAACACTCCATCTGGCAGTTGCGCCCGATGGCATAGACATGAGGTTTTGACACATATGGAAATCCTTTCCGCTCCTGCGACTGCGTCCACCGCCACGTCCGCCCGGGCGTCCAATAACGCCGTGCTCAGTTCAGATTTCGAAGTGTTCCTCAGGATGCTGACGGCACAGGCCGAATACCAGGATCCGCTGGAGCCCATAGACTCTTCGGAATATGCCGCGCAACTTGCCCAATTTTCCATGGTTGAACAGCAAGTCACGACCAACGATCTGATGGAGCAGATCCTATCGGCGCTTGGCGCCAATGACATGGCAAGTGCCGCCAATTGGATCGGGATGGAGGCGTTGGTGCAGGGACCCGCCAAATTCGAGGGCGCGCCAATCACCATCGCGCCCAATCCGCCCATCACTGCCGACGAGGTGACACTGATCGTCACAGACGCGCAGGGCAACGACGTTCAACGTCAGGCGATGCCGACGGGCGCGGACCCCTTTATTTGGGATGGGCGCAAGGCGGACGGATCATCCTTCGCATATGGCGAATACAATTTTCAGATCGAAAGCAAGGCCAACGGTGAGATTCTGGTGACAGAGCCTGCATTGACCTACACCCGCGTGACCGAAGCCCGGGTGGACAACGGATCAACACTGTTGGTGCTGGGCAGCGGATACCTGATCGACGCTGCCAACGTGATTGGTTTGCGTGAGCCGGTCTAGGGCCTCAGGTCATCCAATTTGTAGGCCGCATAAAGCGGCGGCATGATCGCGCGACGCAACGACCCGAAAGGGAAGAACCGGGCGGCGTCACGCATCACACGCGGGTAAAGGTCCGGTTCAATGCCGACCGCCAAGGTTGCCAAGAGCTTGCCGGCATATGTCCCCATGGCCACCCCGTTTCCATGATAGGCAAAACCGGCAAGGATCGCGGGCTGTTCTGGCAGTGGTCCGGCAAAGGGAACCAATCCGCGCGCAAGGCATACCATTCCGGACCACACATGCGGAATATCGACCTGGGCCCAGGCCGGAAACATCCTGCGAAAGTCTGCCACAACGCGGGCGCGTGAACGCGCTTCGGCCCGTGCCGAGGAAAAGACCCCGCCCCGCATTCCGAACAAAAACCGGCGATCCGGCATCAACCGGAAGTAATGAAGCAAATGGCGGCTGTCATAAGCCATCTGATCGGTCGTCCAGCCCTGAGCGGATAGTTCAACTTCCGTAAGGGAGCGCGTCACGAGCGCAGTGGATTGTGTCGGCATGTAGCGCCCGGCCATCCACGGTGGGATGTCTTCACTGGAATATCCGTTGGTTGCGAGGATGACCCGGTCTGCCGAAACGCGACCCAAGGCCGTGGACACGCCACCCTTCTCTACTTTGTTGACGGGGCTTTGATCAAAGAACCGAACCCCCAATGCGCGCGTCGCCGCAAACAGCCCGGCCAGGAATTTTCGCGGATTGAGGGCAAAACCGACGGGAACAGTCATTGCTCCGTGAAATGGCCCGGACATACCAGCTGATGACAATTGCGCGCGCGTCAGAATTTCCGGAGTGACGCCATAATTTTCCCGGATACTTTCGGCGTGAATAGGAAACTGACGTGCGTCCCTTGGGCGATGCGCCAAAAGGGTTTCGCCCGCCGAATGGCGGTCCACGTCCAAATCGAGGTCAGACAATAGCGCAGCAACCAGATCGACCGCAACTTTTTCAGCCTGCCGCCATTCCAAACGTCCTTCCCGACCGACGCGCCTGTCCAGCGCGGCATCCGATGCCTTGCCACCGCCCAAACAGCAAAACCCTGCGTTCCGTCCGGATGCGCCCCAACCGATCGCATTGGCATCGACCACCACGACGGATGCGCCGGCGCGGGCGAGGTGATATGCGGCGGACAAGCCGGTGAACCCTGCGCCTACGATCACGACGTCGCAGGCGACATTTCCCTGCAAAACCGGGTTGTCCGAGATCTCTACCGTGCTGTCCCACCAGCACCCCGCACGCGGCCCGGGTCCATATGCGTAATCCGAAAAGATGCGCGTCATTGAGCGCGCGCGGCGGCCTGCTCATCACGCTTGACCCGCAATGCCGATTGCTTGCTGGCAATCGACGCTGCGATGACCCCCACTGTCACCAGACCAATCAGGATCGTGCTGAGTGCGTTGATTTCGGGGCTGACCCCCAACCGCACGGACGACCAGATCTTCATCGGCAAGGTTGTGGCGGACGGGCCGGACGTAAAGGACGCAATCACCAGATCATCAAGGCTGAGCGTGAAAGCCAACAGCCACCCCGAGATGACCGCGGGGGCAATGATCGGCAGCGTGATCAGGCGGAACGCCTCGAAGGGAGATGCGCCGAGGTCCAATGCCGCCTCTTCCAAAGACTGATCAAAGGTCGTCAGGCGCGAAGACACGACCACCGACACGAAACACATGGAAAAAGTCGTGTGCGCGAGTACGATGGTCAGCACTCCGCGATCCATTCCAATGCCGATGAACAGCAGCAACAGCGACAGACCCGTGATCACTTCGGGCATCACAAGCGGCGCATAGATCATGCCGGAAAACAGCGTACGCCCGTAAAACCGCCCACCCCGCACCAGAACATAAGCGGCCATCGTGCCCAGAACGGTGGCAAAGGTCGACGAGATGACGGCAACCCGTAACGTTACCCAAGCCGCATCCAGAAACGCGTCGTTGGACAGCAATTCACCGTACCACTTGGTCGAAAATCCGGCCCAGACCGTGACCAGTTTCGACGCGTTGAAACTGTAAATCACAAGGATCAGCATCGGCAGGTACAGGAATGCGAACCCCAACGTCAGCGACACCACATTAAACGGGCTGAGACGGGTCATTTTTCTGCCTCCGCCTGGCGCTGTTCATTGCGTTGGAACAGCACGATCGGAATGATCAGGATCAGCAGCAGGATCACCGCAACCGCCGAAGCCACCGGCCAGTCGCGGTTGGAAAAGAATTCCTCGAAAAGCACCTTGCCAATCATCAAAGTCCCGGACCCGCCCAATAGAGAGGGGATCACGAATTCGCCCAAGGCAGGGATGAAAACCAGGAAACAGCCCGCGATTATACCGTTTTTCGACAGCGGGACCGTCACCAGCCAGAAGGCTTTCAACCGGGAACATCCAAGATCCTCGGCCGCTTCGATCAGCGAGCCGTCAAGGCGATCCAGCGCGGAATAGATCGGCAAGATCATGAAGGGCAGATAGGTGTAAACGATGCCGATATAGACCGCTGTGTTCGTGTTCAGAATGGTCAGCGGTGTTGAAATCACGCCGATCCACAGCAGAAACTGGTTCAGGAACCCTTCGCCCGACAGGATGCCGACCCACGCGTAAACACGGATCAGAAAAGACGTCCAGAATGGCAGGATCACCAGCATAAGCAGCGTGGCCCGCCATTGATCCGGCGCGCGCGCCATCGCATAGGCCATCGGATAGCCCACGCACAGCGTCAGCACCGTCGAGAAAAAGGCGATCTGGAGAGAACTCAGGTAAGCTTTCCAATACAGATCGTCCTGTGTCAAAAAGACGAAATTCTCGAAATCCAGACCGCTGAGCATGGTCCAGATGCCATCCTTGGCCGTCGGAGTGTAGGGCGGAATGGCCAACGCGATGTCCGACAGGGAAATCTTGAAGACCACCGCGAACGGAATCAGAAACAGCGCGACAAGCCACAGATAGGGAACCGCTATGAGAAACGTGCGCCTCATCTGTCCAAAAGCACCCCGGCGGTTTTGGTCCAGCTGATCCACACCGGGTCTTCCCATGTGATCGACCGGCGCGACAGGCGACGGGTGTTGGCGGTTTGAGCCTTGATCACCTGGCCACCGGGCAATTCGACGTGATACGTCGACAGGTTGCCCAGATAGGCGATGTCCAGCACCTTGCCTTGCAACAGGTTGTCGACGCCTTCCGGTTTTTTGGTATGGATCGCGACTTTTTCCGGGCGCACGGCAAGATGGGCGTGTTGACCATCCGACAGCGGCATGTCCGACGCGGCCAGAACGGGTGGATGCCCTTCTTCAAAACTCAGATGGAAAATCCCGTCACCCGCTGCGGTGACCTTTCCATCAATGATATTCACATCGCCAATGAAATCAGCCACATAGACTGTCTCCGGCGCTTCGTAGATGCGATCAGGCGTGGCCACTTGAATGATACGCCCTTCGTCCATCACGGCGATGCGGCTGGCGACAGTCATCGCCTCTTCCTGATCGTGGGTGACGATCACGAATGTGGTGCCGGTCTTTTCCTGAATATCCATCAACTCGAACTGCGTGGCTTCGCGCAGCTTGGCGTCCAGTGCACCGAGCGGTTCATCCAGCAACAGCAACTTTGGAGCCTTGGCCAGAGATCGGGCAAGGGCGACACGCTGGCGCTGCCCGCCAGAGATCTGGTGCGGCTTGCGGCCGGCGAATTTTTCCAGTCGCGTCAGCTTCAGCATCTCTTCGACGCGGTCCGCAATCGCGACCTTGTCGCTGCTTTCACGGCGCAAGCCAAAGGCGATGTTGTCCCAGACCGACAGATGCGGAAACAGTGCATAGGACTGGAACATCATGTTCACGGCCCGCTTGTTCGGTGGCACCTTGGCAATGTCGTTGCCCGCCAGTTCGATCGTACCCGAGGTCGGGTGTTCAAATCCGGCCAGCATCCGCATCATCGTCGTCTTGCCGCAACCCGATGGGCCAAGCAGCGCAAAGAATTCCTGCGCGAAGATGTCAAGGGTCAGATCG
>CAZITF010000001.1:0-120413 GCA_964542095.1 uncultured Rhodobacterales bacterium | reverse complement strand
CGTCAGGACGCTGCCGATCATATCGTGACGCTGCCACTGCTGCTATTCGTGGACGCACCCATGAACCAGGTTCTCGCCCAACAGGCGCTATCCCAACGATCCGCGCGCGATGGTGACAGGCCTGAGATATTTGACTCCCCCCCGATACGCCCTTGCCACGTCGATTGCCTGCGCGCTGGAAATGGGTGCAAATCGCGCCGTTGGCCCGCGCGGATGGACGCGTTGCCCGATCAGATCAAGTGCCCCGCCTGCAAGCTGCCGTCGGCAAGCCCCGAGGTCGAACGGGTTGCCTGACTGCCCAGCCGAATGTCCGCGACGATTGCGCCTGCAAAGGCCGGACAGGCCCGGCTTCCGACTTTGTGCAGGTGATCCACAACCGCTCGCCCTTCTGGATGGTCAGGATCGTCCAGGACGTGGTTCATTGTCCGCCGTGCCGAACACCCAATTCGCGGTTGGTAGTGGCGAGGGTAACAGCACCTGTCATGCATCGAAGGAAAAACCCGCCAAGGCAGGTACGGCTGTGCCGTTCCATCGCCACATGATCCGTTTGCGTCACATCGAAAGACACCGGAAGGTCCACCAGGGTCGGCAGCACTTGACTGTCCGTACCCCTGCACAAACGTACGATGCCCGGATCGGAGTTGAGACCGCAGCACATGTCCCGCGCTCTATTGCAGCGCGTTGGGCAGGAAGAGCGCGATGCCCGGGAAAGCGATCAAGAGGAAGGCCATGGCCAGCATCGTCAGGCAATAAGGAAGCGCGCCCAGCATCACCTCGTTCAGGTTCCCGGATTTGCGCGCGCCCTGCACCACGTAGAGGTTCAGGCCCACAGGCGGGGTGATCAGCGCCATTTCGATCAGCACGATCATCAGGATGCCGAACCAGATCACGTCATAGCCCTGCACCAGAACCATCGGCACGATGATAGGGATCGTGACCACCATCAGCGACAGGGTTTCAATGAAGAACCCCAGCACGATATACAGCACGACAACCACGAGGATGAACCCGATTGGCGACAGGCCCAGCCCTTCCATGAAAGCGGTCAGTTCGCGCCCCAAACCGGCGGAGGCGAGCGTAAAATTCAGGAAAGATGCGCCGATCACGATCAGCATGATCATCGACGTGATCTTGACCGTGCCCGTCAGGCTTTGGGTCAGCATGTCCAGCGACACTCCGCCAAAGGCGAGCGCGATCAGGAAGGCACCGGCGACACCGACCGCGGCGGCTTCGGTCGGCGTGGCCCAGCCCAGATAGATCGACCCCACGATCAACCCGAACAGGATCAGGATCGGAACGAGGTCGATCAGGGCGCGCAACATCTGAGGAAACGGAAAGGTGCGGCGCACGCCCCCGAGATCGGGGCGGATCACGCAGATGATCGCGGTGACGGCCATGAACGCAAACGCAAGCGCAAGGCCGGGGATCAGCCCGGCCAGGAACAGCTGCGGGATCGAGGATTGGGTGAGAAACCCGTAGACGATCAGGTTGATCGACGGCGGGATCATGATGCCCAGCGTGCCGCCCGCAGCAATGGCGCCGGAAAACAGCTTGGGATCATAGCCCAGCTTTTCGGCCTGCGGCATCGCCACGGTGGCCACGGTCGCGGCGGTGGCCACGGACGAACCGGACGTGGCCGAAAACATCGTGGCCGTGGCCACGTTGGCATGGACCAGCCCGCCGGGCAGCCAGGACACCCAGCGATCAAGCGCAGCATAGGTGCGCGTGGCAACCCCGCTGCGCACCAGGATTTCGCCCAGCAGCACAAAGAAGGGAATGGCGATCAACGTCGCCGAATTCGACGACGACCACACCATGTTGCCCAGACCGCGCGTCAGCGGAAAGCTGGAAAAAAACGTGTCGATACCGAAACCCAGCAGGAACAGCACGATACCGACCGGAATGGAAAGGGCCAGCAGCCCCAGCAACCCGACAGAGACATAGGCGATCATTGCAGAGTCTCCTGTTCGGCGAATGCGCCGACGATGGCTTCGGTGTCTTCATGGCGGCGCTTGAGCAGCAGGCTGAGGGCCGCAAGGGTCGTCAGGGTGGACATGGCGGCAAACCAGACCCAGCCCGCAAACCATGGCAGCTGGACCCAGGCCAGCGGGGTTTCCAGCGGCGTGTTGGCGCGTGATCCGTTGGACAGCGATCGTTCCAGAACGGGCCAGGCCTTGATCGCGATGGTGATGATCACACCCGACATCACGATCATGGAAAACACGTCAAACAGCGCGCGCCCAAAGCTTTGAAATCTGGACCGAAGCAAATCAATCCGCACATGGCCCAGTTCCAGCAGCGTGAAGGACATCCCCCAGGAGGTCGCGAGCGCCATGGCATATCCCGCGATTTCCTCTGTACCGCCAAGGGACGTACCGATCTGGCGCATGATGATATCCGTCAACACAAAGGCCGCGCAAAGCAACAGGCCAAAGCCAACCGCCAGCGCTACCCCCTTGTTGATGGCCCGCAGGCGTTCCATCATCTTGAGTTCCATATACAATACGTCCCCTGATCGTGGTTCTAGTTGATCGTCACACCGACAACCTTGCCGACGCTGTCGTTCCAGCGTGCAGCCCAGTCACCACCGGCGCGTTCCGCCCATTCGGGCAGCACTTCGCTGGTCAGGATGTCGCGCGCGCGGGCAAAATCCGCGTCGCTCACTTCGACCAGTGTCATCGAACGCGCCTCGCCCGACGGGCAGTCGCCATTGCCGGTCAGGCAGGCAATGTCGTTGACCAGCGCGTTTTGCGCGCTTGCCCATGCCGGATCTTCAAAGCCGCTGGCGATCTCGCTGGTGATCAGCGCCTGCGTATCGGCGCTCAGGCTGTTCCACTTGTCCATATTGATGGCCGTCACAACCGAATCCCAGCCGCCAAGCGGAATGGGCAGCAGATGGGTCGATACTTCCCACCAGCCGGCGCTGTAACCCGATCCGGCACCGGTGACGGCGCAATCGACAACCCCGTTCTGCAACGCGCCGGGCACTTCGGCAAAGGACACGTTGACGCCCTCGGCTCCCAACGCCTCAAGCAGTTTCGCGGTCATGCGGCCAGAGGCGCGGACCTTCAGCCCTTCGAGATCAGATAGCCCGGCAATCTCCTTGTTGCAAAAGACGACTTGCGGTGGATAGGGCGCGATGGCCAGAACGCGAGAGTTGAACCGGTCGCGGAAGATATCGGACACCATCGGACGGGCGGCGTCGACCATGGCGCGGGCCTCGTCCGCGGTCAGGGCCAGGAGTGGCACGTCCAGCCCTTCGAGCTCTGGTGCGTCAGCGACCGCATAGTCGGCAACCGTCATCGCAACGTCGTAAACGCCCTGACCAAGCAGCGGATAGATGTCGCCCAGCCCAAGGCTCATCTGGTTGTGAGTGGTCAATTCGACGGTGATGTCACCCCCCGAGGCCTCGGGCAGGGTCTTGCTCCAGAACGGTGCTTCGTACTGGTTGTGCAGCGGCAGGCTGGACCAGCTTCCCACGACCGACAGATTCTGCGCGAGAGCCGGCATTGCGAGCGCCGTGCTGGCGATAAGGATGGAAAGTATCTTTTTCATTGGCTTCTTCCTTGTTGGATCGTTTCAGTTTGATTTGAAGATTGTCGTTTCCGCGTCTTCGGCCACATCTGCGATCAGCATGTGACCGGGCGAGTGGGTGATGCAGATGGGCAGCCCTGCATCCAGAAGAACGTTCTGGGGCGTTACGCCACAGGCCCAATAGACGGGCACTTCGCCCGGTCTGATCTCGACCGCGTCGCCCCAGTCCGGGCGGGCGAGGTCCGAAATTCCGATTTGGGCAGGATCGCCAACGGCAATCGGTGCCCCATGGGCTTGTGGATAGCGGCCGCTGATGGTTTTGGCCTCTGTTATCTGTTCTTCGGGGATCGGCCGCATGGTGACGACCATCTGGCCCCGGAACCTGCCCGCCGGAACCAGGTCGATGTTTGAACGGTACATCGGGACGTTCTTGCCGGTCTCGATGTGGCGGACCGGGATACCGTTGCGCAACAGCGCATTTTCAAACGTAAAGGAACATCCCAACGCAACCGTGACCAGATCGTCGGACCAAACCTGCGTCAGGTCGCTGATTTCCTCGCTCAGCGTACCATTGCGGAACACGCGATATTTCGACACGTCCGTGCGGATGTCGATGTCATGGCCCAAGGTGGGCAGATACGGATCACCGCTGTCGCCCACTCCGACGATCGGACAGGGCTTGGGATTGCGCTGACAGAACCGCAGAAAATCCAGGGCAAAACGTTCGGGCAGGATGGCAAGGTTGCACTGAAGCTTTCCAGCGGCCAGCCCCGCCGTATGTCCGCCGTATGCGCCACTGCGAATGGCCGCCCTGACGTCGGCGGCCGACGCGGCGACGAGGTCGGAATGTGAAACGGAGATCGATGCCATAGAAAGCCCCCAGCTGTCGCAGGGAAATCATCACATGGGGCCGTCATCTCACGCAAATTATCATTTTATATCGAATGTGATAGATTTTCTGAATTCAATTGGGATGCGTGCGATCCCACGACTCCGCGACACCGCGGGCGATCCCGGCGCTGTTTTCGACCAGAAAGCTGCGCGGCTCGGACAGGTAGGACGCCGTGAAAAAGAGCGGCTTGGGCGTGAACCCGGGATCGAACTCGACGATTTGCCCGGCTTCCAGAAAATCATTGGCCAGCGCACGAGGATAGGGACCGACGGCAATCCCGGCGGCAATCATCTTCAAACTCGCCGACAGGGACGCCGACGCATAGATGCGCAGTTTCGGCCCGATCCTGCGCGACAATTCGGACATCAGTTCCCGATAGGGGCGCGTCTTGCTGGAATAGGAAATGACCGGAATCCTGCTGAGGTCGGTCACCGGATTGAGCGTCGAGCGATACCAGTGCAGATCGAAAGACGGCAGAACGACATTTTCGACCGAAAACTCCGAAACCGGCCCCATCAAAAGCGCCAGATCAAGCTTTCGTTCCAGCAGTTCCGCGCGCAGGTTCAGCGAAATATCGACGGTCAGGTCCACGTTGACCCGCGGATATTGCTCGCTGAACGCCTTGAGAAAGTCGGGCAGCCACGCCTGTGCAATCGTCTCTGACGCGCCGACGCGAAACAGCCCGTCCGCTTCGGACGGATTGGCGACGCGCTGCTTGATCTCTTCTTCGACGAACAACATCTGCTCGGCATAAGACAGCAAAAGTGTGCCGTGCTTGGTCAGGACAAGTTCTCCCGGCCCGCGCTCGAACAGGGGGACTCGCAATTCCTGTTCCAGTTTGGAGATACGGGTCGACACAGCCGGTTGCGACAGATTGAGCCGGTCCGCCGCTTTGCGAAAACCGCCAAGCCGGGCGACCCACAGGAATGTCTTGATTTGATCAAAAGTCACAAGGCATTCATAAATTGGAAGAGTTGGATCGGAAACCCATAAAGGAAACCACCACTGCGAAGGTTGGCTTTCTGTAGAAACTGTAACGGTCGCGCCCAAAAGTCGGAGAATATCGAACGCGCTCCATTCCAAACCTCATTCACTGATCCCTTGATCGCCGCGCTGCCGGGCACATCGCCTGACACGTGGTCAAGCGTAACAACAGGCAAGGGGCGATGAGTGTGTCAAGCTAGCCAGCGTCGCCCGGAGCCGCGTGTTTGCCACGGTCAAGGGCTCGAACCCGGCTATCCCAACTCGGTCAGAGCGGTCCCCAGTTCTTCTTTCAGCACGCGGTAAAAGGCCTGCCCTGAATCGCTCAGCGGCACCGACATCGGTTCGATCCTGAGGTAGTCGACCGTCAGTTCCGGCCCGGTGATCGGGATCACCCTGCGGCGCCTGCCGCCAAGGTCGGGAAGGCACAGAATACCCGGCAGGATCGTCACCCAATCGGACCGGGCCACAAGGTCAAGCGAGGTGAACATCGAGTCGAGTTCGATCAGCCGCCCGGTCTCGATCCCGTTGGACGCCAGATACTGCTCGATCTTGCGTCGCCTTACGTTTTCGCGACTGGGCAGGATCAGATCAAGCGGCGGCAGGTCGGCCAGCCGCACGGACTCGCCCTGTGCAATGCCGCTGTCAGCGGACACCACCAGATATTCCCTGTCCGATCCCATCACGCTGGCCCGCAGGCGCACATCCGCATCAAAGGCCGGAACGATGGCGAAATCCAACTCGCCCGCCAGGATCTGGCGTGACAATTCGCCCGAATAGGCCTCGCGTACCGACACTTTGACATTGGGAAACTCTTCGGCAAAGCGCAGGATCGCCGGGCCCAGAACGGCGCGGGTAAAGGTCGGCATCAGACCGACGGTCACATGACCGGTCACCTGCCCCGACAGTGCGCGCAGGTTCGCCTCTGCCTGGTTGGCCGCATGCAGGACGCGCACCGCATCGCGGTAGAATTGCCGTCCCACTTCTGTCGGCGTGACACCGGTGGAACTGCGGTTGAGCAGTTGCACCTGATAGCGTTCTTCCAGTTGCCGCACATGCATCGACAGCCCGGATTGCGTTGCATTGACGCGCTGCGCACCTGCCGAAAAAGACCCTTCTTCGAAGACGGCAACAAAGTATTTAAGGTGTTGAATTTTCACGTGGTCTGTCTGCCCGACTTGCTATCAAGTTTTCCGATTGAGATTATCATCAATTATTAGTTTTTTGAACACCCCCCGAAGGCTATCCCGAAAGGATGCGAACAGGAGGGTCTCATAATCATGCGCGACACTTGCCCCGGCGCTGTCGATAGGTGCGCGGCGTGACCGGCTCGGCCACGGACCGCCCGCTTCGGATTGCCATCGCCGGTTTCGGCTGGTGGGGGCGCCATATTGCCAAAAGGCTCGAGGGGCACCACCGCATTGCGATTGCGGCTGTGATCGAACCCGCCACGCAGGTGCATGGTGAAATCCGCGCGCAAGGGCTTGAACCATTGAACGATCTGGCCACGGCCCTCGCGCGCGAGGACGTGGACGCGGTGATCCTGACCACCCCCAATCCCGTCCACGAGGAACAGGTGATTGCCTGCGCAGCCGCGGGCAAGCATGTATTCTGCGAAAAGCCCCTCGGCCTGACCGCGGCCAGCGCACGCCGGTCAGTGGCGGCGGTGAAACAGGCGGGCGTCCAGCTTGGCATCGGGCACGAACGCCGGTTCGAACCCGCCATGGTCGCGCTGAAATCCGCCATAGACGACGGCACGCTGGGTACGATCATGCATGCAGAGGCCGCGTTTTCCCATGACAAGCTGATTGGCGTGCCGAAGGATGACTGGCGTACTTCCAAGGCCGTATCGCCCGCTGCCGGCATGACGGCGATGGGCATCCACCTGACGGACCTTCTGATTTCCTTCTTCGGGCGGGTCCAAACAGTGCAGGCGATGACCGCCAGCCGCTCGCTGGGGTGGGAAACCGGGGATGTGGTCACCGTTCAGCTTGGGTTCGAGGGTGGTATGACAGCCACATTGTCTGCCATTCTGCACACACCGCATTTCATCCGGATGCATGTTTTCGGAACGCAGCGCTGGATCGAGGTCCTGAACCAGAGCCACCCGGACACCCCCGGCGGCGAGGTCGACTATTTGGTGGCCGAAACCGGCAAGGACATGATCCGCAAACAACTGCCCTGGGAAGATGCGGTTATCCACAACCTCGACGCCTTTGCCGCCGCGATTGCGGGTGACGCCCCCTACCCGTTCACCACCGAACAGATGGTCCACAATATCGAAGTGCTGGAGGCGATCACCCGCTCTGCGGAAGACCGTCGCACGGTCGAAATCGCAGAACTCTGATGGCCCGCCCCCTGCCCGCATTGATGGTCGCCCCCAATGGCGCGCGGCGCAGCAAGGCCGATCATCCCGCACTGCCGATGGAACTGGACGAGTTGGTTGTAACCGCCCGCGCCTGCCATCGCGCCGGAGCGCGGGGCATCCATCTGCACGTGCGTGACAAGGACGGCCTGCACAGCCTTGATGTGGGGCAATACCGCGAGGCGGTGGCCGCCGTGGAACAGGCGGTGCCGGACTTCTTTGTTCAGGTCACAAGTGAATCGGCTGGCCGTTTCGGGGTGGCGGCGCAAATGCAGATGATCCGGGACTTGCGCCCGCATTCTGTCTCACTGGCGCTGCGCGAACTGCTGCGCGCGCCCATCGACGAAGCGAGAGTCTTCTACCACTGGGCGCGGGATGCTGGCATCTGCATTCATCACATCGCCTACTCCCCGAAAGAGCTGGGCGATATCCTGCATCACATCGACAACGGGTTGATCCCTGGCCGCGATCACCAGGTGCAACTGGTTCTTGGAACATATGACGGCTCCGAACCGTCGCGGCCACAGGACATCGACGCCTATCAGGCGCTGATCGATCCGCGAAAGGGCGATCTGGCGCTCGACTGGATGATATGCGCTTTCGGTCCGGCCGAAACCGCGTGCCTGGTCGAAACCGCACGGCGCGGCGGCAAGATGCGGGTGGGGTTTGAAAATTCGCTCTGGAATGCGGATGGCACACTCGCAAAGGACAATGCCGCGCGGGTGGCCGAGGTGGTTGCCGCCCTCAAGGCCGCCGGTCAGACCTTGTCGCCGGATGACAGATGAGGCACCGTTTCGCCCGTTTCGGTAAAGGTCCGCGTGACCTCTGCGGCCGCATAGATCCAGAGGATTTTCAGGGGGCCGTCGCCGATATTCAGGAACCGATGCGGCATGTCCCTGGGAATGAAGCTGGTGTCCATCGGACCAAGCTCGGTCTGCACACCTGCCACCTCGGCCATCGCGCGCCCCTCCAGAACGGTGACCTGTTCGTCACAATTGTGGCTGTGCATGGGCGCCTTCATGCCTGCGGGAAAAACCGTCGTGCCCGTGGTAAAAGGGGGGTTGTCGACCCGTTCGCGGCCCACCATCAGGCGGGTTTCAACCCCGTCGCCGCGCGCGAAAGGTGTTATCGATGCATAGGGAACAATGGCGTCAGTGCTCATGGGATGTCTCCGTAGGTGAACCAACAAAGGGAAGTGAACCGGTTATGACCAACAAGCGCAATGTGAAAGCGGCGCGGCTGCAAGACTTCATCACCTCGGCCTTGCGGGCCTGCGGAATGCCCCAAAGCAACGCGGCACGTATGGGCGCGCTGATGGCCGAATCCGATATCGGCGGTCAGGACGGGCATGGCGTGTTCCGGCTGCCCATGTACATCAAACGCATTCAGGCGGGCGGGATGGAGGTCGATCCCGACATCAAGGTGATTTCGGAACGCACGGCAACCGCCCTTCTGGACGGCGGCAACGGGCCGGGCCATCTGGTGATGTCGCGGGCTGCAGAATTGGCGGTTGAAAAAGCCAAGACCTGCGGTGTCGCCTGGGTCGGCGCACGCCATTCCAACCATGCGGGGCCTGCGTTTCTTTATGCGCGGATGCCGCTGGCGCAGGATATGATCGGTCTTTATGTGGCCGTGGGCAGTGCCAATCACATGCCACCCTGGGGTGGAACGGATCTGCTGTTGTCCACCAATCCGATTTCGGTGGCGATCCCGTCGAACACGCAGCCCGACATCGTTCTCGACATGGCCACAACGGTCGCAGCCTATGGCAAGGTCAAGACCGCCGCCGACCGCGGCGAGACGATGCCCGAGGGCTGGATGATCGACAAGCAGGGTCAGCCTCTGACCGACCCGAAGCGGTCTGCCGAAGGCCTGTTGCTGCCCATCGGTGGCCCCAAAGGCTACGGGCTGTCTCTGATCTTCGGGTTGTTGGCCGGAACGTTGAACGGCGCAGCCTTTGGCAAGGACGTGGTCGACTTCAATGCCGATCCGCAAGGCACGACAAACACGGGTCATTTCATCCTGGCGCTGGATATTGCGGCCTTTGCGGATGTGGATACGTTCAAGCGCCAGATTGACGGGATCTGGGCCGACATGAAATCCTCTGCCCTGCTGCCGGGGGTCGCGGAAATCCGGCTTCCCGGCGAACGGCTGGCGGCCACGCGCGCGCAGCGGATGGCGGGTGGCATTCCCATCCCGGAAGCACTTGGGGCGCGGCTCGATGCGCTGGCGGAAGAATTGGGCATAGACCGGCTCTGAGCGGGCAAATCGCGCGGCGCGAATAGACCGGCCCACACCGATCACACCGGGTGGTTCCAGAGTTCACCGTTGATGGTCCAGTTTTCGACCACCTCGCTCCCGGACTGGCGCAGCATCATCGCCACGGCGCAGTGCTGGTTCAGCTTGGTCACGATCTCGTTGATGTTCTCGGGGTGGCCGGACATTTGCGCATCGATGTTGATCACCACCTTGGGGAACGGCACATCGACAGGCTTGATCAGGCGGGTGCCATGGCTGTCCATCGTGGTGACAATGTCGATCTCCATTTCCTCGATCACCACGTCATTCGCGGCGGCCAGTTTGTTCGAGATGACGTGGGTGCAGCCTGCCAGTCCGGCAAAGACCATTTCCACCGGCATCGGCCCTTCGTTGGTGCCGCCGCGCTCGATGGGTTCATCGATGATCATGTCCACATCGCGGGACCGGGCATGGGACTTGGTCCGGGTCTCCTGCCGCGCGATGGTGCGGAAGGTCCAGATCGGCTTTTCCTTGACGGCCATTTCAGGCTCCTTTTCCTGGGTCTCGGTCAATACCGGGGGGGCGATGTTCTTGCGCGCGCCGCACCGGTCGGAACAGTCTGACAAGAAATCTTCACGAGGGGGTGGCCGGGGCGCTGCAACACGCCCCGGCCCTTTTGGGATCACTGTGTGATCGACTCGACGAGGTCCTTGTAGGCCACGTTCTGTTCCTCGCGCATCTTTTGGTATTCTTTACCGTCAATGTAGTCGATGTTTTCACCAAGACGCCGCATCATGTTGTTGTAGGTCTTGTCTTCCTGCAGCGCGGCAAAGGCTTCGCTCAGCTTGGCCAACACATCCTCGGGCGTGCCTGCCGGGGCAAGGACCACCCGGTGCATGAAACCGACATCACCGCCAATACCGAGCTCGGCAAAGCTGGGAACATCGTCATAAATGCGTTCGTTCCCGGCCGTGGCCAGAACCTTGACCTTGCCAGCGTCCAGCAGCGAGGACAGTGTCGATGGGAAGCCCATGGTCACGTCAGCGTCACCCGCAAGCAGTGCCTGCATGGCGGGTCCGCCCCCCTGAAAGGGCACGAGGTTGAAGCTTGCGTCCATCGCTTTCATGATCTGGGCGGCTGGTACGAACAACGCCCCCCAGTTGCCCGAATGTGCCATGTCGATGCCGCCGGGATCCGCCTTGGCGGCGTTGATCAACTCTTCGAACGTGTTGAATTCACTGTCGCCGCGAACGACCACGGCAATGGGCGCATAGTTGATCCGCGCGACCGGCACAAAGTCAGTGTTGGGATCATAGGGCAGGTTTTCGACGTGTTGCTGAAGCATGTCGATATAGTTGTGTGTGAACAACAGGGTATACCCGTCCGCCGCCGCATTCGCGACTTCCTGCGTGCCTTTCTGCCCTCCCGCACCGGGGCTGAGGCGGACGATCATCGCCTGGTTCAGATAGGTCGGAATGATCGAGGTGATCACCCGTGCATTGAGATCATGGGACCCGCCTGCCCCAAGTGGGATCACCAGGGTGATCGGTTTTTCGGGAAATTCGGCGTAAGCGGCCGTTCCCAGACCCAGAGCGGCAACAAGCGCGGCCCCCAGGGTTTTCGTGAACGTTTTCAGAAACATATCATTCTCCTCCGTTGGTTCTGATTGTGAACCGCCCTTCTTACATTGGGGCGGCCTTCATGCGACGCCAAAGGGCGAACCCGATGAGCGGCGTCGCGAGCAGCACGGCAAGCATGCCAAGTCGTTCGGTAAATACAAAACTGAAAGGTGAATTGCCGGCCATGGCGACCGTTTGGCCAAAGGCGTATTCGAGCGGCCCACCAAGTATGAAACCCATGACCATGGGCATGACATCGAACTTTGCGGCCCGCGCCAGCAGACCGAACAGCCCGAAGCCGACCAGCATCAGGATATCGGTGGTGTCCGAGCGGAACACATAGGCCCCGGCAAAGGCGAACATGATCACGATCGGCACCAGCAGGCCGGTCTTGATCGTGACGATGCGCGCAAAGAACGGGATCGACAGATAGCCGATGATGATGAACATCAGGTTCGCCAGCACCATCGCCACCAGAATGCCGAAGACGATTGTGCCCTGTTCCTCGAACAGCTGCGGCCCCGGTCTCAGACCTTGTGCAACAAAAGCCCCCAACAGGATGGCCGTGACGTTGTCGCCAGGGATGCCAAGGGTCAGAAGCGGGACCAGCGTCGGCCCGTTGACCGCATTGTTGGCCGCTTCGGCGGCGGCCACGCCTTCGACTTCGCCCTCACCGAACGTCTCGGGGTGTTTCGAGGCGTTCTTGGCCGCCGAATACCCCATCATCGCAGCCACAACCTGGCCCAGTCCCGGCACGATCCCGATGGCCGTGCCGATGAAAGTCGAGCGGCGGATGGTGGGAATGCAGCGTCTGAACTCGGCCAAGCTCAGCCGCTGGCCGACCAGTCTGGCAAATCCGCCGACCTTCTGGTTGCGCATCACGGCATAGACAAGCTCAGGCAGGGCAAAGACCCCGATCAGCATCGGCAAGAGCGGAATACCCGACTTCAGCTCGAATATGCCAAAGGTGAACCGTTCGACACCGCCCATCGGGTCGGTGCCGATCTGCGCGAGCCACAGGCCAAAAAGCATCATCACAAGGCCCTTCAGCGGGTTTTTCCCCGAAGTGACGACGATGATGATGAGGCTCATCAGCAGCACGGCGAACAACTCGGGCGGGCCGAACTGCATGACCAGAAGCGCGATGGGAAAGATCATAAGAATGGTGAATATGTCGCTGAACGTATCCCCGATCACCGAAGCGTAGAGCGCCATGTCGAGCGCCTTTCGGCTCTCGCCCTTTTGCGTCAGCTTGTAGCCGTCGATCGAGGTCGCAACAGCCGCGCCAGTCCCCGGCATCGACACCAGAATGGCCGGGATCGAGCCGCCAAAGATGCCGCCCTTGTAGACCCCGAGCAGGAAGGGAATGCCCACCAGCGGGTCGAGGAAGAACGACAGCGGCAGCAGGATCGCCATCGCCATCAGCGTCGTGAAGCCGGGCAAGGCCCCGACAAGCATACCGGAAAACAGCCCCACGATGATCATCAGGATCGTATCGAAGCGGAAGGCCATCAACGCGCCTTCGGCAAACTGCTCGATCATTGCGCCGGTCCTTCGGCTGCGCCAAACAACTCGGCAGCCCGGTCAAATACCGCCGCATAGAAGAATTCGATCACGCTCAACTCCGGCAGGGATACGGCCAGCCCGCGCGTGGAAACGAGGTAAAGCGCGATGGGGCTCAGAACCGAGACGACGATGATCTGCGGGATCGACCGGTTGCCCGCGATCCATGCCACGGCGATCATCGAAAGCACGGACGAGATGAAAAACCCGATGGGGGCCATCGTCAGCGCATAGAACAGCATCACCGCGAACAACATGACGACCCGCCCCAGCGCGCCGTCCTCGAATGTCTTGCTGTGAAGCGCCAGCATCGTTCCGCGCAGGGAAAACAGCAGCAGGCCCGACAAGATGGCCAGAGCCGCCAGAACAAGGGTCGGAAAGAGCGACGGCGCGATTGCCGTCAGAGAACGCCCGAACAGCACCTTGGGCGGAGCCACGAGGTAAGACATGAAGACGAGCCCGAATACGCCCAGCAGCGCCAGAGCACCCGTCAGCCATGCCTCGGCCGTAATGAATTTGATATGCTTCACGTTGGGATCACCCGCGTTTTATGTTTCGTGTTGATGCAAGAATTACCCGTCGCGCGGACGCGGGGAAAAGCGGCGCGCAAGCGTAATGTTCGGTCGCAACCGGTACCATGAATTGCGCCAACCCCTCCCTGGTTGCTTTTGTTATTCAAGAGATAAAACAGCCGCCCCATTGCCCGAAACAACGTTTCATGATGGTTGATAGTTGCTTATTTGAAGGCCCTTTCTGATCGCCGTATTTGACCTTTGCGCGCCCGCGTCCGACAAGGAATTGATGACGGCGTCAAGAACGGGCTGTAACCGGTGACCAGCGAGATACTGAATATCATTGCACCGGTCTTCGTGGTTGCGGGTCTCGGCTTTGTTCTGGAATATCGGGGGGTTGGATTTCAATCCGAAAGCCTGAGCCGTCTGGCCATGCTGATCGGGACGCCGAGCCTCGTTTTCTCGTCCCTGACCAACACCGACCTGCCGGACGAGTCGCTTTTGCGCATCGTGTTCATATCATTCGCGGCGGCCTGTGTTGGGGCCCTCCTGGCCGGGGCTTCGCTTTTCGCGCTGCGCCTGCCCTGGCGGACATTCCTGTCGTCGCTGTCGCTTCCCAATGCGGGAAACGCGGGCCTGCCGCTTGTGTTCTTTGCCTTCGCCGAACCGGGACTGTCGATTGGCGCGGCGTTCTTTTTCATGATTGCGCTGGTGCAATACACGATGGTCCCGGCGATTGTTTCAGGCGATCCCGGGTTTCAAAAGCTCCTGCGTGAACCGCTGATCTGGTCCATCGTCGCGGTGATCATGTTCCGCGTTACCGATCTGCCTGTCCCGACGGTAGTTGCCAATACCACGCAGCTTCTGGGCGGAATCATGATCCCGATCATGTTGCTGCTGCTGGGCGGGGCCCTGTCGCGGCTGAAAGTGTCCGACATCAAGACAAGCGTCCTGCTGGCCTTTGTCCGTCTGGCCATCGGGGTGACGACCGGTCTGCTGATGGTCGGCCTGTTCGACCTCAGGGGCGTGGAGGCCGGTGCGATCTTTTTGCTGAGTTCGATGCCCTCGGCACTGATCACCTATGTCATCGCCCAGCATTACGGGCGCAGTCCCGAGCGCGTGGCCGGTCATGTGGTCAGTTCAACCGTGTTGAACTTTGCCTGCCTGCCCCTCCTGATCTCGGCCGCGATCTACCTCGCCGGGCGCTAGCGTTTTGCCATCCGCTCGACCGCGAGGAGAACAGCGGAGTTGTCCAGTCCGCCCTCGCCTGCGGCCTCGCTGTCCTCCATCATCTCGAGATATCGCGTCACCATCGGCAATCTGCCAAATCCGTTGCGGGCCGCCATGTCGCGGATCAGGGCAAAGTCCTTTTTCGACTGAGAGATCCGACCAAGCGGTGTGAAATCGCGCGCCACCATCAGCGGCCCCTTGGCGGCCATCACGTCCGAGCGGGCCGCCGAGCGCAGCGCGGTGTCAAGAAAGGTCGCCGGGTCAAGGCCCAGCGCCTCGGCAAAGACCAGTCCTTCGGCGATGGCCGCCCGGTTCAACCCCAGCACGCAATTGATGGCCAGCTTGGTCCGGTTTCCGTCCCCGATGGCCCCCACCCGTTCGCGGTTGGGCGAAATCGCATCGGCGATCTGCTCAAACGCGTCCAGGCCCGCCGGATCACCACCCAGCAGCAAAAGCGCGGTGCCTTGCGCAACCTGCTTGCTCGTGCCCGAAATCGGCGCCTCGACCAGGGTGATCCCCTTGGCGCGCGCCGTCACTTCCAATGCGGCAACTTCATCGGGGTCGCAGGTGCTCATCGTGACAAGCACACGGCCCGTGCCCTCTGGTGCGTCGCGGATGATTTCGGCCAGTTGATCCGTGCTGAACACAGCCGACAGCAGAATATCGCTCTGCCACAAGCCTGCCGGGTCGGACGGCACCCCGCCCTTGCCCCGCAACAGCGCGCCGCGCGCCGGATCCACGTCAAAGCCAAGCAGGCGGTGCCCGGCGTCCAGTAACCGTGTGGAGAGGGCCATGCCGATCAGTCCAAGACCGAATATCCCGACTGTCCTGACCAAGCCGCCTCTCCTATTCCGCCGCCTGAGCTGCCTTCATGTCGGCCAGTTGCGCCATGGCGTGGTTCGACAAGGGCAGCGACACAGGTTCGCCGATGGCGGCTGACAGGTCGGCGGCCGAATAGGTTTCCATCACCATGCGCGCATGGGTGGGATCGACCATGACAGGGCGGTCCATCAGGCAGTCCTCGAGAAAATGGATGGTTTCGGGCCCCATCTGACCGGCAAAAACGTGATCCACATGTTCACCGGGCATGGTCGACATCGGGTATTGGGTGCCCTCCGACACGGTATTCAGCCAATGATCGCGGGCGGTGTCGTCCAGGATCAGGGCGCCTTCGGTGCCTGTGATCTCGATCCAGGTGCCGCAATAGTTCGGATAGCTCGGCGGCAGGTTCCAGCCGCCGCCGACGACGACCAGCGTACCGTCTTCCATGGTGACGGTGGACCACATGCAGTCATAAGAGCCGTTCAGCTCTTTCATATAGCCATAGGCCCCCTGGCTGTAGATTTTGGCAGGCTTCGTATCCTTGAGTAGCCAGAAGACGAAATCGAGGTCATGGGTGGATTCCATCGCCGCGGGCGACAGTTTGACCCGGTTGGCGATCTTCTTGCCAAGGTTGCGCGACAGGTGGCGGCTGACCATGACGTTGACGACCTTGCCCAGCTTGCCGTCGGCAATCGCCTTCTTGGCATAGGCGATCTTGGGGTTGAAACGCTGCGAATATCCGATGGTGAATTTCAGATCGCCAGCCCTGGACAGGGCAATCAGCTCGTCCGCTTCCCAGAACTCAAGGGCGATGGGCTTTTCCAGCAGCACATGCTTGCCCGCTTTCAGACAATCGCGCGCAATCGGGTAGTGTGTCCCTTCCGGCGTGGTCGAGATGTAGACGACGGTGATGGCAGGATTGGCCACGATGTCCTGATAGTTGAGGGTCGCGGTCGCAGGATTGGTCAGTGCGCGCACCTCTTCAAGCCGTTCGGGCTTGATCTCGCAGATGTGCAGCGCATCGACCAGAGCCGATTTGGCCAGCGTCTCGGCACGGATACCTCCGCACCAGCCCGTTCCGATCACAGCCACTTCTGTCGATGCCATCAATGCTCTCCCATCGCTTGTCGGTTTCACTTCAGCTAACGTGCGCAAATCACGGGCGCCAACAATAAATTCTAATGCCGGGCATCAGACAAACCCGATGACTTTCCACCAGAAATAGGTCAGCGGCAGGCCCACGAGGGTAACCGCCAGCGCCAGCCAAAGGCACAGGCGCAGAAAGACCGCGTTCGGCACCTTGGATATGGACATGGCCACGATCAAAGGCGGAGCCTGGTAGGGGATGGCGGGGGTCGAAATGCCGATGATCTGGGTCATTGAAACCGCCTCGAGCGACAATCCCGTCGCCTCGGCCAAGGGCGCGGCGAAGGGCACAAGCACTGCCGGTGCGGCCGGTGCCGTGGTCAGATGCGACAGCGCAAGGGAAAAACCGTAGACCGCGTAGACCGAGGACAGCCCTCCCTCTGCGTCGAACGGCATGGAGCGGATCAGGACATCCGCCAATAGCTGATCCAGCCCCGCGCCGCGCGCGACCGCCACGACCGTCACGATGGAGGCAAAGAAGATCGCGGGCGTCAGATCGACCTGTTCGCGCATGGCTGTGGGTTTCAGCATGCCAAAGCGGGGCCAGATCACGATCGTCGCCGCGCTCAGCGCGATCCAGGCAGGCGGGATGCCATGGATAAAATCGGTCATCCACATTGCGATTGCCAACCCCAGCACCAGCATCAGGCGGCGTTGTTCGGGTTTTGGGTTCAGGACTTCGTCCGCGCCGTCTGACGTATCTTTCACCGGATCTCGACAAAAGCCGGCCATCAGCAGCACGATCAGTGCAAATCGCAGCAGGTTCACCGGAAACTGAAGCATAAAGTAGCCGGAATAGGTGTCGTGGATGCCATATAGCTGATCCATGGCGCCGACATGGACGATGGTCGGCAGGTTCGCCGTGAGGATCGTATAGGTCGGCAGCAGTGTTGCGGCGGCGGCGGTCGCGATCAGTCCAATGGCACCGCGCCCGTCCGCCTCCAGCCCCAGGCGATCCGCAAGGGCGGCGGCAATCGGGATCATCACGATGATCCGCGGCATGGTCGAGGGGATCAACACGCCCAGCGCCATGCCCGCCGCCGCAATCAACAGAATCGCGCGGGGATAGGACGGCCCTGTGAGCCCGATCAACCGCCTGGACACCCGGGCCGCCAGACCCGTCGCGGTGATCGCCACCCCCAGGATGATGCCTGACACCAAAAGCCAGAAGCCGCTGGACACGAAACCCGAGAATACCGCTTCGCGCGGGACAATGCCGAGGGCCAGCGCCGACAGGAAAATGCCGAAGGCGGTGACGATCTCGGGCACGGCGCGGGTGGCAAAGAGCGTCAGGGCCGCACAGCCGATCCCGGCGGCCTTCCAGGTGTCTCCCGCCGCGCCCAGCGACAGGCCATAGGCGACCAGCGCCGCCCCGAGGGTGACGCCCGTTCCCGATAACCGAAGGCCGGTCAGCCCCGCCAATTGGCGACCCTCATGGCAGCAGGATCGTCGAGCCCGTCGTGGTGCCCGCCTCCAGTTCGATATGGGCGGCGGCAACCTCCGCCAGCGAACGGCGCTGGTTGATGTTGATCTTGACCTGGCCGCCCAGGATCATGTCAAAAACACGGCCCGCCGAATGTTCGAGATCGGCGCGCGGGCCGACGTAATTGGCCAGAGTGGGCCGCGTGAAATAGAGCGATCCGCCATGTTGCAGCGTGCTTGGCGGCACTGCCGGAGCCTCGCCGGTTGTGGCCCCGAAGGACACGAACAGACCGTAGGTTGCCAGACACGCTAGCGAGGTTTCATAGGTCGCCTTGCCGATGCTGTCATAGACAACCGGCACGCCCTTGCCATTGGTGATCTCCTTCACGCGGGCGACGATGTCCTCGCTCCTGCGGTCGATGGCATGGGCATAGCCTTGTGCCAAAGCGGCCGCGCAGTTCTCGGGCCCCGAGGTGACGCCGATCATCTCGGCACCCAGGTGCTTGCCCCACTGACCGGCGATCTGCCCGACAGCGCCCGAGGCCGCAAAGAACAGCACCTGATCGCCGGGGCGAACCTTGTAGGTGCGTTCCAGCAGGTATTCGACCGTCATCCCCTTCATCAGGGCCGCGGCGGCCACTTCGTCCGAAATTCCATCGGGGATCCTGATCATCCGGGCCGCAGGTGCGTTGCGCGCCGTGGCATAAGCCCCCAGAACGCCGCCATAGACCACATGATCGCCCACGTTCAGGCCGGACACCCCGGCGCCGATGGCCGTGACCTCACCCGCCGCCTCAAGACCAAGCGGGCTGGGCACTTTCATCGGGTAGTAGCCAGAGCGCTGGTAGATATCCATGTAGTTCAGCCCGATGGCGGTCTGACGGATCTGGACCTCGCCCTCACCGGGCGCGGGCAGATCGATCTCTTCCATTTGCATCACCTCCGGCGCGCCGGTTTCGTTCATGATTATGCGTTTTGCCATATCGGCCTCCTCAGGTCGTCGCGTCGCCGCTTTCCACCACCACGGTCTGCACTTCGCCCGCACCATTGGCCCGACGGAATGCCGCAGCGGCGTTGTATTCATCGGACTTAAAGCATGCCGTGCCGTCTGCCAGTGTCGGAAATTCGATCACGACGAAGCGGTGGAAGTATTCGGGGCCTTCCATGATTTCGTAGTTGCCACCGCGCGCCAGCACCTTGCCTCCGTATTTCGCAATTATTTCCGGGACAAGGTCGGTGTAGCGCTTGTATTCGACCGGATCGTTGATCTTGGCGCGGGCAATCCAATAGGCGGGCATGGGCTTTCCTTACATGAGCAGGTTGGGCAACCAGTTCGAAATGCCGGGGAACAGGACGACCAGGATGACCGCGAACAGCATCACGAACCAGTAGGGGATGGCGGAGTAGAAGATTTGCTGCACACCGATCCGGTCGTCGTTGATCGCCGCCTTGACGGTATAGACCAGCAGACCAAAGGGCGGCGTCAGCAGACCTGCCTCGATGGCGATGATCCCGACGATGGCAAATGTCAGTTCGTCAAAGCCGAAGGCCATCGCCACCGGAGCAAGGATCGGCACCGTCAGCAGCATGATCGAGATGCTGTCGATGATCATGCCGAGGACAAACCAGATCACGATGATGATGGCGAGCACAGTGAAGGGTTCAAAGCCGCTGTTCACAAAGAATTCGCGGATTGCATTGGTCACTCCGGTCATCGCCAGCGTGCGCGAATAGAGGGCTGCCGCCAGAAGCAGGATCATGATCGGCGCGGCGGTCTTGCCGACCGAATAGATCGAGTCGATGAATTCGCGCCACCGCATCCCCTTGATCCAGGCCAGGATCAGCGCAAGCGCGGCCCCTGCCCCGGCCCCTTCGGTCGGGGTGAATATCCCGAACCAGATTCCACCCAGCACCGCGCCGACGATACCGAAGACCCCGAACATCGACACAAAAAGCTGGCCGGCCGGCAGGTCGATCCTGCTGCTGTCAAACCCGTCTTCGACCTTGATCGCCTCGTGATCCAGGTGCGCCGCGCCCTCGCCCACCAGTTCCGGTTTCATGAGGGCGCGCACCACGATGTAGAGAATGAACAGCGTCGCCAGCAGGATGCCCGGAAGCACCCCGGCCAGGAACAGACGGCCTATGGATTGCTCGGTCAGGATGCCCCAGACGATCATCAGCACCGACGGCGGGATCAGCATGCCAAGGCAGCTCGACCCCGCGATCGCCCCGAGCGAGAACCCCCTGTCGTAATTGTGCGCCTTCATCTCGGGATAGGCGATCCGGCTGAAGGCCGCCGCCGAGGCGATGGAGACGCCGGTGACGAATGAAAAGACCGTGTTGCCCAAAACAGTGGCAATAGCCAGCCGGGCCGGGATTTTCTTGAGCCCGCGGTTGATCGCCACGTAGATGTCGGTGATCGCCCCGGATCGCCCGATGAATTCGCCCATCAGCATGAACAGCGGTATCACCGCAAAGGTGAAGTCCCGCAGTGCTTCGGCAGCGGTCGATGCGATTGTCGCCTCGACGATGCGCATCTTGCCAGTGACCATGTAGATGCCGACCAGCGAGGTGACGCCAAGCGCCACCGCGACGTGAACCCCCAACAGCACCAGCCCGAGCAAAAGGGCAATGATCAGCGCGGCCGTGCCAAAATCGAACATCGATCAGAGTTCCATCCGTTCGACCCGCAGGTCGAACAGCTCGACGAGAACGAGAAGTGTGTAGTTGATGCCCGCAAGGGCTGCCCCGAATATGATCATCCATCGGGTCGGCCAGACCGCGACGCGCAAGGCGCCTTCCCCGTCGAACTCCCCGTTCACAAACGAGCGGACAGCGGGTTTGATGCCCGCCTTCATCAGGAAGAAGAACAGCGCGGCGCCGAGCACCAAGGCAAGGATCAGCAAAACCTTTTGCACAGGTTTTGGCATGGCGGTGACCAGAAAATCCGCGCGCAGCATTGAATTGGACCGCACCGCATATCCGATCTGGAGGAACACGATCATCACCACCGAATTGGCCACGATCTCTTTTGTGCCCGAAATCGGCATGTTCATCGCGCGTGTGATGATGTCTGCCAGAATGAAGAAGCAGAGGAAAAATGCCCAGACGGCACCAAGGATCATCAAGAGCTTGGTCAGCCTGTCGCTCAGTCGAACTAGTGCCATGACGGCCTCTGCGCTGGAGAGAAGGAGGACGCCCCGCCGCTACGGCGCGGCGCCCTGTATTGCTGGTTACTTGATCACGTAGCGGACGGGCCATTCATAGCCGTTGGCTTCTGCGCGATCGAGCACGAGGTTCAGCACCTGCTTGGCGGGCAGGCCTTGCGCCTCCAGTTCATCCGCCAGCGACTGCGGCCAATCGGCCAGGCTTTCGGCCCATGCCTTGCGCACTGCCGGGTCGATTTCGGTCACCGTGATCAGACCGCGCAATTCGTCGACCAGACGGTCATATTCGGACGCATTGACGATGCCCGTCTGCTGTTCATAGTCGGCGGCAACCTCAAGGAGGATTTCCCTGAAGTCATCCGGCAACTCATCATAGGTGTCCTTGTTGATGGTCAGCCCGTGCCACGTCATCGAACCGAAACCGATCAGCGTGTAGTAGGGTCCGGGCTCGTAGAGCTTGAGATTCACCCAGGCCGAGGGGAACATGATCCAGCCTTCGTAGACGTTGGTGTTCATTTCGGTATAGGCCGTCGCCAGGGACGACTGCACTTCGGACACGCCCGCCAGCTTGAGCCAGTTCAGGTTCAGCCCCGCACCGGCGATTTTTTGGCCTTGCAGATCCGACAGGTCTTTCCACGGAAAGGACGTGCCAAGGTTGTAACCCCCGTCGGCGATGCGGCTGAGCAGGACCTGATTGAACTTGTCCTCGAAAACGTCCGTCAGGTACGGCACTTCGGCATAGACCTCCTGTGCGATCTTCAGCGATTTTTCCGGGTCCATCGTGCCGAAAGGCATCATCACCTGAAACGCATGCAGCGGCAGGTTTGACGGCTCAAAGCAGTAGCAGAAGCCGCCGATGTCAAGGATACCGTCCTGAACGCCCTCCAGCACCTCGGTGACCTTCACGATCGAACCCGAATATCCTTCGACAAAATTGACGGTGTGGTCCGTGCGCGCCTCGACCCGTTCCTTCAACTCTTTCTGGAAATAGTTGATCATCAGACCGGCATAGACGACGCCCGGCGGGTGCCCGGATCCGATCCGAAGCGTGATAGCTTCCGCTGTGGCCGCCGTCCCGAATGTCAATGCCGTAAGTGCCGCAGCACCCGTTGCAAATAGTTTATTCATCTTATCCTCCCTTGGATGGTATTGGTCCGGTCCCCGAGCCCCCGTTTTCGGATGTGCAATCGGGTTCGGTCTTTCATCAGTCTGTTTCGTCGTTGCTTTGTGCTCCTCGCCCCAGCTTCGGTTCTATCCCCTACGAGGGTTCGGCGGCTTTCAGGCCCTCGATATCCGCTTTCAGATTTGTCTTCTGCTCTTCGCTCAGCGGCACCAGCGGTGGCGCCATTCGGGTCCAGCTGTCGTCACCCGTGCGCCAGGCCTCCATCTGTTTCATCGCGGCCATCAGCGGATATTTCGACGCCACGGCGCGCGCCTTCTTGACCAGCGCAAAGGAATCGCTGTCCGGCCCGTCTGCGCGGCCTTTCTGGACGTAGTTGGCAAAGACATTGGTTGACCCCGAAATGATGCCTGCGCAGCCGCCATCGAGACCTTCGAACAGGAATGCCTCGCTGGACGGGTAGACATCGAAATCCGCATCGACCCCGCCAGTGGCCCTGGCAAAGGCCAGCGCCTGCGCCATGTCACCGCTGGAATCCTTGAGGCCCGCGACCACGGGGCCGAATGCCGTCTTCAATCGGACCGCAACGTCCACCGGGATCGGCGTCGCCGACATCTGCGGAAAGTGGTAGAGGTAGACGCGCAGCCGGTCGTCCCCGATGGTTTCGATCAGTTGAGAGAAATAGCGATAGAGACCCTCGTCGCTGGGGTTCTTGTAGTAAAATGGCGGCAAGACCAGAACGTTGGGAAAACCCGCATCAAGCGCGGCCCTGGACAGATCAATCGCGTCCTGCGTGGCGCAGGCACCGGTGCCGAAAATCGCCCGCGACGGGTCAAAACCGGCGTCGGCAAAGGCGCCCGCAAGCTCCAGCTTCTGACGGAAGGAAATCGAATTTCCCTCCCCCGTGGTGCCGGTGGGCGCCACGCCGTCACAGCCCCCGTCCGTGGTCAGGTACTGGCAATAGGCGACAAGTTTCGCCGTATCGAGCGCACCGTCCGCCGTAAACGGAGACACCGCCGCTGCATAAATTCCTCTGACTGCTTTTGTCATGTCTCGCCCTATTCTGCGGCCGCCGTCCTGGCGGCACTTTCCTTGTTTGAAACCACCACCTTGATCGCGTCATCGATGCGCTCGCGCGCATAGCGCAACGCTTCGGGCAGGTCCTGCATCGCAAAGGTGTGGGTGTGAACCTTGGTGGCGTCAAAACGCTTGTCCGCCATGAACGCCATGGCGCGGTGCGTGGCCGATTTGCCCTCGCCCCGGATGCCGTAAAGATAGATGTTGTTGACCGCGAGATAACCCAGATCAAACTCCACCGGCTTTTTCGGAAAGGCCGCAAGGCAGACCTTCCCCCCCCGGTTCGTCATGTGAACCGCCTGATTGACGGTGGTTTCGCTACCTGCGCAATCGATAACGTAATCGGCCCCTTTCGGGCCGACCAGTTCCCTGACACGGGCCAGAACATCCTCGTTGCGCGCATCGATGGCGACATCGGCACCCAGTTCCAGCCCGATCTTGTTGCGGTTCTCGCGGGTTCCGACCAGCACCACCGGGCTGGCCCCCAGCGACTTGGCCACCGCCACAGCCAGCAGTCCGATAGGCCCCGGCCCGATCACGACAACGCTTTCGCCCGCGACCAGCCCGCCAAGTTCGGTCAACCCGTACATCGACGTGCCCGCCGTCACCACCAGCGTCGCCTCGGCGTCCGACATTTCGTCGGGCACCCTGATCATCGTGTTGATGTTGTTGATCGCGTATTCGGCAAAGCCGCCATTCGTTGTAAAGCCGTTGGCGCGGTGGCCCTTGTTCATGTCACCATAGTTCATGCCGTAGTTGTGGCATGATGTGTACATGCCCATCCGGCAGCGCTTGCACTGCCCGCATCCGGCATGAATTTCGACCGTCACGCGGTCGCCGATCTCGAATTCGTCAACCCCCGGCCCCAAGGCCGCGATGGTGCCCATGTACTCGTGGCCCGGCGTGAAATTCTTGTTGAAGGGTGCGCCGCCTTCAAACATTGCCGGCGTGCCATAGCTGATCACCTCGAGGTCGGTGGCACATATGGCCACGGCATCGATTCGCACCAGCGCCTCGGCCCGTCCGGGTACGGGCATGTCCTTGTCGATCAGTGTCAGCTGATCAGGATCCCCCAGCACCCAGGCCTTCATCTTGTCCGGCACGGGCATCGATTCCGCGTATTTCACACCTTCCGCGTTGCGCATTTACCAGCGCCTCCCCCCTGGTTTTGAGACCATTCCCCGCTACATATTGGTTAACCAATAATGATGAATTTCCGAGCAAACCGGTCCCTGTCGAAATTATGATTAGCTTGGAGCCACGTCAACGTAAACAAATTTATTTATTGACTTCCGTCAGCTTCTGATTGTTTCCTTGAGTCAACCTTTGGGGGCATATTGGTTAACCAATGAACGTTCACAGACCGAACATGACGTCGCGTGATGCGCTGGCGCGCTGGCTTGAGGAATTCGGTGCCGCACCCGGTGAACGGCTGCCCCCCGAACGCCAGCTTTCCGAGACGCTTGGGGTCTCGCGCGGGGAATTGCGCAAGGCCATGACAGCGCTTGAAGCCGAGGGCGTCGTGGAGCGCCATGTGGGCCGCGGCACCTTTCTGCGCGAAGGTCCCTCCCCGCGCACCAGCTACCAGCCGCTTTTGATGCGTCTGTCGGAGGTGACCAGCCCGCACAACGCCATGATGGCGCGCCTGTCGCTGGAGCCGGAAATTGCCGGGCACGCAGCGATACACGCCTCTCAACGGCATCTGACCGAGGCGCGCACCCTGGCGGATGCCATGCGCGCGACCGACAACTGGGCGGAATATGGGCGGCTCGATTCACGCCTGCACGAGTTGATCGCGGTGGCCACTGGCAACCCGCTGCTGGTCGAGTTGCATCGCATCGTGAATTCCGTGCGCGTATCCGTGGTTTGGTCCAAGCTGGAAATTCCGCAGAACGGCCCGCCGGCGGATTATCATTCTTTCGCCGAACATGACGAAATCATTTCGGCGCTGGAAAAGCGGGATCGCCTGGCGGCGCACGCGGCCATGCGAACGCATCTGAAATCTGTGCGCGCAACACTTCTGAAGGACGACTGACACGTGATCGATCTGTACACCTGGACCACCCCCAACGGCCGCAAGGTCTCCATCCTGCTCGAAGAGCTGGGTGTTCCCTATACGACCCACGCCATCGACATCTCGAAGGACGAACAGTTCGACCCCGATTTCCTCAAGATTGCACCCAACAACCGCATTCCGGCCATCGTCGACAACGACACCGGCATCCAGATGATGGAGACCGGGGCGATCATGCTCTATCTCGCTGAAAAATATGATCGTTTCCTGCCCAAGGACGACCGCTGGGCTGCAATCGAATGGCTGATGTGGCAAATGGGCGGGATCGGCCCGATGCTGGGACAGGTCCACCATTTCGTCAAATACAACCCCGGTAAATCCACCTATGCCGAAGAGCGTTATTCAAAAGAGGCGCGCCGCCTGTACGGCGTGCTCGACCGGCGGCTGGAGGGACGCGATTACATCGCAGGCAAGGGCCGGGGCGAATATTCGATCACCGACATGGCGACCTTCCCGTGGATCGCGCGGCACGACTGGCAACAGATCGATCTAAATGACTTTCCCAATGTACGCGACTGGTACGTGCGCATTGCCGGACGCCCCGCCGTGCAGCGTGGCTATGACGTTCCGAAACACGTGACGGACATCCCGATGCCCTGAACCACAGGAGAGACTACAGTGCCCCATATCGCCCCGGTTGACTTGACGGCCTCTGATGAGGCCAAGGCCGACATCGAATGGCTGGCCTCGGCCACCGGCTTTGTCGCCAATTCGATGCTGACGCTGTCGCATCGTCCGGAGATTGCAAAGGCGGTTCTGGGGCTGATCCGCGCTGTCGTGCGCTCTCCCGGAACGGTGGATCCGGCCCTGCGCTGGATGGTGGCACATGTGACGAGCCTGGCAAACGGGTGCCAATACTGCTCGGCCCATACGTTCAAGAATGGCGCGGACAACGGCGTGCCACAGGACAAGCTGGAAGCGTTGTGGGAATTCGAGACCAACCCGATCTTTTCCGAAGGCGAACGCGCCGCGCTGCGGGTGGCCGTCACGGGCGGGCAGTGCCCATCCTATGCCACGCCCGAGGACATGGCCACTTTGCGCCAGCATTTCTCGCCTGAACAGGTGGTCGAGATCGGGGCCGTCATCGCGCTGTTCGGCTTTAACAACCGCTGGAACGCGCTGATGGAAACCGACATCGAAGATAGCGTCACATCATTCGTAAAATCAAGCAATTACCACGGCCCCGACAGTTTCAAAACGGGCCAAAGCTGATCCTGAAGAGATCAAAAAAACCAGGGAGGACACCATGTCAGATACACGAAACAAGGGACCGAACCGCCGGTCTTTCATCGCTGGGGCCGCGGCCGGCGTCGCCGCGCTGCAAATCACGATGCCAACGGCTGCCTTTGCGCAGTCCTATCCTGATCGACCCATCAGCATTGTCGTGATGTATGCCGCAGGCGGCGGCACCGACACGATCATGCGCAAACTGGCCGAGGAAATGGCCGCAGCCAAGGGCTGGACGATCAACGTCCTGAACAAACCCGGCGCTGTGGGTGGCGTCGCAACCCAGTTCGTCAGCGCAGCCCCTTCGGATGGCTACACCATCCTTGGCGGTGCGAATTACAACCGGTTCGTGCGCGTCATGGGCCATGCCGATTTTGTTCCCTGGAAAGACTGGCTGCCGTTCAAGGCGGGTGCGGCTTCGGCCTCTTGGTCGGTGCGCAAGGACAGCCCGTTCCAGACCATCGATGATGTCATCGCAGCGGCCAAGGCCAATCCAGGCACGGTCTCGATTTCGACATCGGGCACCGGCGGTGTCTGGCACGAACTGGCCCTGATCATCGCCAATGCGGCGGGTGTGGAGCTGAAATATGTGCCCTACAAGGGCGGCAAACCCGCGACGCTGGCGGGCCTGCAGGGTGAAACCGACATTGCAGGTGGCGGTTTGCATGAGCATATCGACCTGATCCGTTCGGGCGATTTGCGCAACCTGCTGCAAACCTCCGGCGCGGATATCACACTTGCTGATGGCACCGTTCTGCCCACGCTTGGCACGGTGATCCCCTCGGCGCAGGGCTTGCCGGTCGGCGCGACCTACAACTTCATGGTCAAACGCGATCTGCCACCCGAGGTGCTGCAGGAAATCGCGGACGCCTTCCGGGCCGCCGCGACCTCCGATGGCTTCCTCGAGATGCTCGATTCCAAGTTCTTCATCTCGGATGTGAAAATCGGCGAGGAAGCGGACCGTGAGGGCGCGCTGATGGAGGCGATCACGGCCGAAACCTTCAACAAGTTCCAGGATCAGATCGGGGCCGAAGTGAAGACCGCCGCCGAGCTTGGACTGCCTTCGCCAGCCGATTTCGACACATGGTGGCCGCCGGAAGGCTATGTCCCGCCACCCATCGGTTCGGACTCGTGATCAATCTCCGGAGCGCGCCCTGCGCGCGCTTCGGCCTACAAATTGGCAGGCCATGACACAGACCGATCAACCAGAGATCAAGTTCGAGGGCGAAGAGGCCGGGGCCGGTTTCGCGTCTCCCATGCTCGATCTGATCGCAGCGGCAGCACTGATTGCGTTGTCTGTCGGGATGATGGTGGCGTCGCTGGCTTTGCCGATACCCGGCGCGATCCATACCGCGCCGGGTCTCCTGCCCTTCATCGTTTCAGCCTCGCTGCTGCTTATGGCCGTCGGCCTTGGCGCTTCGGCCCTGACCCGGCACCGGTCGGGCGTGCGACTGCCGCTCTTTGCCGACCGGGATATGCGCACCGATCTGGGTTCGCTTTTGCTGGCCGTCGCCGTCGCCGTCTATATTGCCGCGTTGCAGGTACTCGCCTTTCAGCAGGGCATGACCATTCTTGGAACGCACTTGCGTGTTTCGGCCTTTGAACCGGCCACGATCGTGACGCTGTGCACGATCATCCACATAAGCTGGCGTGGGCCTTTCTGGATCACGGCGGCGATCTCGTTCAGCTGGACCATCGTGCTGTCGCTGGTGTTTCAACTGGTGTTCCGCATCCCCCTGCCGGGGAGCTTCTGAATGATCGACGGATTTCTGCTGGCGCTTTCCCCGGCTCTGCTGATGATGACCCTTGCGGGCGTTTGCCTTGGCATCATCTGGGGGGCGCTTCCCGGGCTTTCAACCACGATGGCGATGGGCCTGCTGATCGGCCTCTCGGCGGGGATGAGCCAGGACGTCGCGATTTCCTTCATGCTCGGGGTCTACACCGGCAGTGTGTTTGGCGGCGCAATTTCTGCCGTGCTGATCAACATCCCCGGCACCCCGGACGCCGTCCCGACGATGATCGAGGGCCACCAGCTGGCCCAGAAGGGTGAAGGCGGCCAGGCCCTGGGCATGGCGATTGCCGCCAGCTTTATCGGCGGCGGTATCGGGATCATCCTGCTGGTCATGTTCATCCCGCTGATCCTGACCTTTGCGCTGAACTTCCGGTCGTGGGAGATGTTCTGGCTGGCGGTGATCGGGATCATGGTGTCGGGCACGATGGCGGCTGGCGGCATGCCGCTCAAGGGCTGGATCGCCGGATGGCTGGGTATGCTGGTTGCCTTTGTCGGGCTCGATTCCATTCATGCGGTGCCGCGGTTCACCTTTGGCACCTTCGCGCTGTTTGACGGGATTTCATATGTCGCCGTACTGATCGGACTGTTCGGCCTTGCCGAGATCCTGCGCACCCTGCCGGCCCGCGATATGCCCACGATTCCGTCCGAGGTGGGCCGGGTCATCCCGCCGCTCGGCCTTCTGGTACGGTACGCGCCTGCGGCGGCGCGCTCGGGCATCCTTGGCACGTTCATCGGGGCGATCCCCGGCGCGGGGGCAAACGTGGCCTCCTTCCTTGCCTATGACATCGGGCGGCGACGGGCCAAACCCGCCGAACGCGCCATGTGGGGCAAGGGCAGCTATCAGGCGCTGGTCTGCGCCGAGACGGCCAACAACGCCAATATCGGCGGCTCTATGCTGCCGACCCTTGCGCTCGGCATTCCGGGTAACGCGGCGGCCGCGGCGCTGTTGGCTGCGCTGACACTCAAGAACGTGGTTGTCGGGCCGACCATCGAGACCGATCATCCCGGTTTGATCTATTTCATCTATGCGTCGCTGATCATCGCCAACATCCTGATGTACATGGCCGCCTTTGCGCTGATCGGACCTTGCGTCAAACTGTTCAGCCTGCCGCGCGGCATCCTGATGCCGCTGATTCTGCCGGTCTGTGTCATTGGTGCCTATGCTGTAAAACTGTCGATCTTCGACGTCTGGATCATGTTCGCAGCGGGCCTTGTGGGCTGGCTGTTCTCGGTCTTCAAATTTCCGGTGGCCCCGGTTGTGCTGGGCGTGATCCTTGCCCCTCTGGCGGACGAGAATTTCCGCCGCTCGCTGCTGATCTTCGAGGACAAGAGCGTTGGGTTCGTGCTGTCCCAGTGGATCGGCTCCATCCTGATGCTGGCGGTGCTTTTCGTCGTGGCCGAAGGCGGCCTGCGCGTCTGGCGCAGCGCGCGTCGCGACCCCGCCCCCGTGCCGAACGAACACTGACCAAAGGAGCCTGACATGCAGCAGCGCAAGCAAATCGGACTGGCCATCATCGGCTGCGGCACCATTGGCCGTATCCGCGCGGAACTGGCCCGCGCCTATCCCGGCGTCGGCTGGATTGGCCTGTGCGATCTGAAATCCGACATCGGCGGCAAGCTGGCCGAGGATATTCAGGCCGATTTCTTTACCAACGACTATCGCGAATTGCTGCAACGCCCCGAAGTGACGGCCACCATCGTGGCAACGGACGAGAATTTTCACTTTGATCCCACCATGCTTGCGGTCGAAAAGGGCCATTCCCTGTTCATCGAGAAACCGCTGGCCACCGACGCGCGCCAATCCGCACAAATTCTTGCTGCCATCGAGGCGGCGGGCGTGGACGCGGTGATCGGCTATACCAACCGCTTTCGCCGCCGCTTTCTGGCGGTCAAGGAACGCCTGATCACCGGCCAGATCGGCGAGGTCCACACCGTCGTGACCCGCGCCTTCATGAACAAGATGGTGCCCATTGCCACGGTGCAGCGCACGCAGGACCGTGCGGCACTCACCCCGATGGTCGTTTCGGGCACCCACAGTCTGGACATGTCCATGTGGCTGATGGAGGGCAAAAACCCGGTCAGCGTCTATGCGCAGTCCACCGACAAGGTGCTGGGAAAATGGGGCACCAAGGACTCAACGCTTGGCGTCTTTACCATGGATGACGGCACGGTCTTTTCGATGAACATCTCGTGGGGTCTGCCAGAGGTCTGGCCCGGCGCTGTTTACGGGATCGAGATCGGGATCGTTGGCAGCGAAGGCGTGATCGACATCGAGGACACACACCGCGATCTGGTGATGGCAACCAACGTCGCACAAGGCGCGGGCTATGCCCCCGAAGGCTATACCGCGCCCGCCCGGCACGTCGAATTCCTGACCAGCTATCCGCCGGGCGATCTGCATGACGGTCAATTGTGGGGGCCGATGCGCGAGGAAACCAACGCCTGGTACCAGCGGCTTTACACCGGGGCCTCCACCCCGCACGCGACGGCGGCGGACGGGCATCGCAACCTGCTGTTGACCATGGCGATGGACTTGTCCGCCAAACGCAACGCGCCGGTGTCTCTGCCGGTGGATCCGAACGAATTGATGGATGAACTGACATGATCGAATTGAAATTCGGTGGTTATCAGGGCGACAAATCCGTCCATACCCGTGGCGGGCGTGTGCTGGCCGAGGCCGTCGCCGAAGAAACCGATGGTGCCGTCACGATCGCCTTTGACGAAAGCATCGTGGCGCGCGGCCACAAGGCGGCGGAGCTTTTGACCATGACCGAGAGCGGCGCACTGGACGGGTGCTATTTCTCGTCCAGCTATCTGGCCAAACGGGTGCCCGAACTCGGCCTTTTCGATCAGCATTTCGTCGTGCCGGACCGGCGCCGCGCCTATGCGCTGCTGGACGGCGCGCTGGGGGACCGGCTGCGCACCGAAGTTGCAAAGGCCACCGGCTACGAGGTGCTGGGTTATTGGGACAACGGGTTGCGCCACATCACCAGTGCCGTCCCGATCAAGTCAGTCGCGGACTGCAAGGGGATCAAACTGCGCACGCTGGCCAACGAGGATCATCAGCGCGTGTTTCGCGCGCTTGGATTTGACCCGCAGGCCATCGACGTGCGTGACCTGCCCGAAGCGGTCAAGACGGGCCGCGTCGATGCGCAGGAAAACCCGCTGACCAACACGCTGAATTTCGGCATTCACGACACCCACCGTCACATCCTGCTGACGCGCCACCTTCTGGGCGTGGCGCTGGTCTTGTTCAACGCCAAGCGCCTCGCGGGGCTTGCCCCCGAGCATCGCGCCGGGCTGCAACGGGCCGTGGACCGCGCCACGCAGGCGCAGCGCCGCTTTGCCGAGGAAGACGACGCGATCTGCAGCGCCGCGTTGCGCGCACAAGGCGTCGAGTTGACCGAACTGGACGAGGCCACCCGCGCCGCCTTTGCCGCCGCCACCCGACCAGAGGTCGAGGTCACGCGGGCCAGTTTTTCGCCCGAATTGCGGGCCCTTTTCGACAAGGAACTGAGCGCGGCCTGACGCGCAACAGGAGGTATCATGACCCAAGACCTGCCCACCCCGGATTATGCAAACAACATGAAACTATTGGGCTATTCCGACCAGGGGGGCCGGCCTGACGGCGTGCAGATCATGGTCAACAAGGGCCATGCGATCGTCGGGCACATGTTCTCGGACGGCTTCAGCGTGATCGACTGCACCGATCCGCGCGCGCCGAAACCGGTGGCCTATATCCCGGCCCCGCCCAACACCTGGAATATCCATTTGCAAAGCCACGAAGACCTGCTTTTGGTCATCAATGCCAAGAACATGTTCGCCTCGGCCGAATTCCAGAATGAAGAAGAGTATTACAAGGGCAAACTGGGCAAGAAGGTCGGCACCGCCGACAAGGCCTCGACCGACCGGAACTGGACGGCGGGAATGGCCGTCTATGATATTTCGGACCCGGCAAAACCAAAGAAAATCGGCTTCATGGATGTGGAAGGTGGCGGTGTCCACAGGCTTTGGTATGTGGGGGGCCGCTGGGCCTATGCATCGGTGCTGCTGGACGGCTTTACCGACTACATTTTCGTCACCATCGACATGGCCGACCCGACCAATCCGAAAGAAGCCGGGCGCTACTGGTTGCCGGGCATGAACGCCGCGGCGGGCGAGGAACTGGGCGAGGATCAGGCGCGCGCCGGTCTGCACCACGCGATTGTGCATGGCGACACGGCTTACGGTGCCTGGCGCGACGGGGGCCTCGTGATCATGGATGTCAAGGACCGGTCCAACCCCGAACTGATCGTGCATCGCAACTGGTCCCCCCCCTTTGGCGGCGGCACCCACAACGCGCTGCCCCTGCCCGACCGGGATTTGCTGGTGGTCGCGGACGAAGCGGTGCTCGACAACTGCGCCGATGGCATCAAGCACATCTGGCTGTTCGACATTCGCGAGCCGTCGAACCCGGTCAGCATCTCGACCGTGCCGATCCCGGACGATGCGGATTACGTCAACAAGGGTGCGCATTTCGGCCCCCACAACATCCACGAAAACCGACCCGACGGCATGGTCAGTGACCAGTTGATCTTTGCCACACAGCAGAATGCGGGCGTGCGGGTCTATGACATTTCGAACGAATACCAACCCAAAGAGGTCGCCGCCTTTGTCCCGCCGGAACCTGCCAAACTGATGGACCGCCGCCCGAACCGGACCAAGGTGATCCAGTCCACCGACATCTGGGTGTCCAAAGAGGGGCTGTGCTATGTCTCGGACTATAACGCGGGGCTCTATATTCTGGAATACAAAGGCTGACCGCGGATGCCCGCCGTAAGCGCGCCGCGACGATTGAGGGACGTCAAATGCCTGCAAGACCTGGAACGCCCCGCAAAAGCCTTCCTGCCGCGCGCGCTGTGGGAATTTGCCTCGGCCGGGGCCGAGACCAACGTATCGCGGGACTCGAACCGCCACGCCTTTGACGACATCTGGCTCCGGCCAAGGGTTCTTAACGACGTCTCGGCGCGCAGCATCGCACAGGCCCTGTTTGGCAAGACCTTTGCCGCGCCCTTCGGCATCGCGCCGATGGGCGCCAGCGCGATGTTCGGGTTTCAGGCCGACCTGAATTTCGCGCGTGCCGCCAGGGCCGCAAACATCCCCTTCGTCATGTCAGGCAGCGCGCTGGTGCCGATGGAGGCGGTGGCAGAGGCCAATCCGGATGTCTGGTTTCAGGCCTATGTCGATGCCGACCGCAGCGCGCTGGCCACGCTCGCGCAAAGGGTCTGGTCAGCGGGTATTCGAACCCTGGTCATAACGGTCGACGTGCCGGTGCCGGGAAATCGCGCAGCGACATATCGTCGGGGCTTCGAGTACCCGATGCGGCCCGGCCCCCGGCTCGCCCTTGATGCACTCACACATCCGCGCTGGCTGGTGCGGACGTTTTTGCGCACGCTCACGACCAGCGGTATGCCCCATATCGAAAATTACGGCGCAGGACGGGGAATCCCGATCATTTCCAGCAAGGCCAAACAGCGCAAGCACGTGCGCGACGCGCTGGATTGGGAGGATATCAAGTGGTTGCGCGACACTTGGCAGGGCCGCCTGCTGTTGAAGGGTATCTTGTCACCCCAGGATGCACGCAAGGCGGCCGCAGCCGGAGTCGATGGCATCTTTGTCTCCAACCATGGCGGGCGCATGCTTGATACGACCGTCCCGCCACTGAAGGTTCTGCCCGAAATCGCTGCGGAAAAAGGCGACATGGCGATCCTGTTCGACAGCGGCATACGGCGTGGCGTCGACGTGGTCAAAGCCCTCGCGCTTGGCGCAGACTTCGTGTTTCTCGGCCGCCCGTTTCTTTACGCTGCTGCATTGGCCGAAGACGCAGGAATCACTTACGCCATCGACCTGCTCGCTACGGAGGTGGATCGCACGATTGCACTGCTCGGCTGCTCCGACCTGTCCACGCTTTCGGGACGGCTCGCCTGAACGCGGCGGCTACCCCAGAACCCGGCGCACATTTTCCGCCGCAACCTCGGCGATCCGCCGATTGGACTCTTTCGTCACCCCCGCGACATGCGGCGTCAGGATCAGGTTTTCGATACCCCGAAACAACGCGCAGACCTCGGGCGTAATCGGCTCGACATCCAGCGTGTCGAGGGCCGCGCCCGCGATTTGTCCCGACCGCAGCGCCTCGGCGCAATCGGCCTCGTTCACGATCCCGCCGCGGGCCGAATTGATCAGAACCGCCTCGGGTTTCATGCGTTCGAACTGGCGCGCATCGATCAGGTCGATGGTTTCGGGCAGCTTCGGGCAATGGAGCGAGACCACATCCGCCGCGGCCACCAGATCGTCAAGATCGACGCGACGCGCATGTGCCCAGCCCGGGTGATCGTCCGGCATCATGGCGTCATAGGCGATCACCTCCATCCCCATGCCGCGCGCCTTTTCGCCCACCACCTGACCGATGGAGCCAAAGCCGACAATGCCCATCACCCGGCCCGCTATTTCGGTCGAGCCTGCAAATTTCGGGCGGTCCCAGGCTCCGCCAACTACGTCTGACGTGGCAAAATAGGTCGGACCGCGCAGCAGCACCATGGCCGTCGCAATCACGTATTCCGCGACCGAAACAGCGTTGGCACCAATCGACGGGCAAACCTCGATTCCGCGCGCCTTGCAGGCCGCGACATCGATGGTGTCCAGCCCCACGCCCATGCGCGCCACGACCTTCAGGTTGGGGGCCGCATCCAGAAGGTCGACGTCCACCAATGTGCCATTGCGCACGACAATGGCCTTGGCGCTGGCGATCCGGGCTTTCAGCTCGTCCCGCTTGCTCCACAGGTCGGGATCCCAGTGGGTGTCGAAATCGGCAATCAGCCCCTCGGCCACCCCCCTGTCCATGAACTCGCTGATCAAGACATCGGCCATCAGAGAAACTCCCGTTCCTTGTTGTACGGATGCTCCATGCCGTAACCGTGGACCGCGCGATAGCCGTCATAGCGACGCTCAAGGAATTCCATCACGACCCAGAAGGCAAGGAACAGGAACGGGATGACAAAGACGATCCGGGCGAGGATGGGCATTGGATATTGCATAAGGCCAGAGCCGATTGCGCCCACCGCGCAGAACAGAGTGAAGTAGCCGGCCGTCTTGTGATAGGCCTCGAAAATACGGCGCCGTGTGGTCCGACTGTAGTGATCGCCGTGCCAGGTCGAAGGATCATTGTTTTCATTGAACTTGTAGTACTTGCCGCCATGGGTGCCCCGCAGCATCCCGAACAGCAGCTGGATGATCCCCAACGCGACCGTCATGGCACCAAGGATCGAATGCACCGACCCGCTGAACCCCTGGCTGACCACCAGGGCCACGCCGACCCCGGCCAGCGACAACAGCACGGCAAGGGACAGACCGTATTTGTGCGTCGTGAACCACCACCATTCGATGTGCTTGGCATGCACCTGACGCTGCAATCCCTTCAATGTCGGGCGCGGCTTGCCGTAGCGGATGATGGTGATGCAGAGCGGCACCAGTACCAGCCAGATCGTGACCATCAGGATGGCATGATAGTTCCAGTGGATATTGACCGTGCGACCAAGGAATTCCAGGTAAACCTCTTCCTTGATGTGAGGCATTTTTTCGAACATCAGGGACTCCCTCGGCACCGAAGACAGGCTGTCAGCGCCTGCACAATTTCTGGTCAGCAACTTGACTTGAGCCTACCGATAAGAGAGGCTCACTGCAAGTGGGCGCGGCAGTAAACGCCTTGTTTTCATGGGCAAATTGGTCAACCAATGCGAAATTGACCCACGCACCACCCCGGCCAGTAGCCAGCCGCAATCCCTGCGGCACCCAACCGAAAACAGGAGTGCAGAATGACCAAGACCGTCGGTGTGATCGGACTGGGCAACATGGGGCGCGGGATCGCCAAAAACATTGCCGGGGCGGGCCACGAATTGCTTGCCTGGGACATGTCCGAAGCTGCGCGCGCGGCGCAGGCCGGCATTGCCCGTATCAGCGCCCCGGCCGATATGGCGGCCGAGGCGGATGTGGTGATCTTTGTGGTGCCGGGATCCGAGCAGATCGATGGGATGCTGGATAAGATGCTGGTGCAGGCGCGCAAGGAACTGATCCTGTGGGATTTCACCACCTCCGATCCGGTCTACACCAAGAAGCTCGCGAGCCGCGCTGCCGCGGCCGGAGTGCCTTACATGGATGCGGGCATGACCGGGGGCGGTGCAAAGGGAGCGGATGACGGAACGATGACCCTGATGATCGGCGGCGACGGCGAGGTTCTGGAACGCTCAAGACCGGTGCTTGAGGCCTGCGCGGGCAAGCTGATTCATCTCGGCCCTTCAGGTGCCGGGCACACCATGAAGGTCGTACACAACCTGATCACCCACACGAATTTCCTGGCCTGTTCGGAAGCCGGACGGCTGGCGGAGGCCGCCGGGATCGACCTTGCGGACATGATCAAGGTGTTCAACGCGGGCAACGCGCGCAGCTTCATCTCGGAACGCCGTTTTCCCGATCACATCCTGTCGGGCACCTGGGACGGGCGCTCACGCATCTACAACCTGCGCAAGGATGTGGGCATGGCAGTGGCGCTCGCAAAGGAGTTGGGAAGCCCGATGCGGCTTGGCCACCAGACATTGGCATGGATCGAAGCCGCGGTCGAAGCAGGCATGGAAGAGGAAGATTTCACACGCCTTTACCCGGCATTGGACAGACTTGCAGACAAATAATGCCTGCCGCCATGTGAAGGAGACACAGAGATGACTGCCGAATTGAAAGGTCCGCTGCGCGCGCCCGTCCACCGGTTCGTACTTGGCGAATTCGAAATCAGCTCGATCCTCGACGGGGCCTTTGCGATGGGGATCAGCCCGCCGTTTCTGCTGCAAGAAAGCGACGACGAGGTGGCTGCAATCGCGCGCGCGGCGAACCTGCCGACGGACCAGTTGGAAAACAACTTTGTCCCGGTTGTCGTAAACACCGGGGAGGCGCTTGTTCTGATCGATACCGGCTTTGGCCCGTTGCGCCGGGACGCCGGAGCGGGATTGTTGCGTGCCCGTCTGGCAGAGGCCGGATACGCCCCCGAGGACATCGACATTGTCGTTCTCACCCACGCGCATCCGGACCATATCGGCGGGTTGTGGGAAGGCGACGCGCTGGCCTTTCCGAACGCCCAGTTGATGATCGGCCAGCGCGAATTCGACGCCTGGATGTCGGGGGCAGATATCCCGCCGCAACGTGCCGAAAACCGCGCGCTGTTCCTGAAACTCGTGGCCCCGCTGAAAGACCGTTTCCGCTTTCTCCAGGATGGTGACCAGATCACTGGCGGCGTCTTTGCCGAAGCGGCCCACGGGCATTCGCCGGGGCACATGATGGTCCGCGTCAAAAGCGACGGAAAACAGGTTCTGATGTGGGCGGACGTCGCGAACCACTATGTGTTTTCCGTCGGGCATCCGGACAGCAAGGTCGGCTTTGACGACGACAAGGAAACGGCCATCGCCACGCGCAACCGCGTGCTGGCAGACGTGGCGGACAAGGGCACGCTTGTGGTCGGACATCACATGCCCTTCCCCGGTGTCGGTTATGTGGAACGGGCGGACAGGGCCTTTCGGTGGGTGCCTGCCGCCTATCAACTGAGGCTTTGAACGATGGCACATGTCGGAATAATAGGGTTGGGCATCATGGGCTCGGCCTATGCCGGAAATCTGATCAAGGCGGGGGTTTCGGTTTCGGGTGTCGATCCGGCGCCAGAGGCGCGCCTGCGTCTGCAAGAACTGGGCGGCACGGCCCATGAGGCTCCGGGGTCTTGGCTTGCCGAATGTGACCTCGTCATTCTGGCGCTGCTGTCGCCAAGGGTCATGCTGGACCTGTGCGCACAACTCGCCACCTTGTTGCACCCCGGTCAGGTTGTGCTGGAAACGGGCACATTTCGCCTCGACGACAAGCTGGCCGCCCATCGGACGCTGGCCGAGCGGAGCATTCACCTGCTCGATTGCCCGGTCAGCGGCACCGGCGCACAGGCCAGAAACGGCGATATCCTGATGATGGCGTCCGGCGACGGCGAGGCCCTTGCACGGGCGCTCCCCTTCATGGCGCATTTTACCAAGAAGGTGATCGAGGCGGGCGATTTCGGCATGGGCACCCGCCTGAAATTCGTCGCCAACCATGCCGTCGCGTTGCACAACGCGGCGGCGGCGGAAACGCTGGCCTATTCAGATGCGCTCGGGCTCGACCGCGCGACCACCTACGACATGCTGTCTACCGGCGCGGGCCAGTCCAAGATGTCCGATCTCAGGATGCCGCTGATGATGTCGGGCAATTACAGTCCACCCACGGCCAGCCTGAAGATGTTCGAAAAGGATTTGTCGGTGATCGGCGACGATCTGCGCAGGCTCGGGTTGAAGGTACCGCTGTTCGACGCGGTCGACGCACTTTATCAAACCGCCTCTGCGCTGCTGCCACAAACCCATGACACCGCCTCGGTCTTTGAGGTTTACCGGCAGAAACGGCAGTGAAGGCCAGATGCCGGCGCCTCAAAGCCCGAGAAACCCCGCGATGGCCCGGTTGAAGGCTTCCGGCTGGTTGATATTGGCCACATGGGCCGCGTCCGGCACTTCATGAAATTCGGCACCCGGCGTCGCCGCTGCCATGGCCCGCATCACTTCCGGTGCGGCGCCCTTGTCCTCGCTGCCGCCGACGTACAGCACCGGGATTGTCACCTCGCCCAGATGGCGCAGGTAATTCAGGCGCTTGAGCGCCTCGCAACAGGCGATGTAGCCCGCCGGATCATTGCCCAGAACCATGGAGCGGATCGAGGCCAGACCCTCGGGGTTGTCGTCACGCCAGTTCTGCGTAAACCACGTGGCCAGCGTTCCATCCACGATGCCCTCCATGCCGTTTTCTGACACCGCAGACATGCGTTGATCCCACATCGCGCGAAACGGTTCAGGCGCATCGGCACGTCCATCAGCGCACACGACGCGCGATATCCGGTCGGCATGCTCCAGTGCAAGCCCAAGGCCCGTCATTCCGCCCATCGACAGCCCCATAAAGGCCGCTGTGCCGATCTCTTGCGCATCCATCAGGCCGATGACATCTCCGACCAGATCGGCAAACGCATATGGCCCTGCGGGTGCATCGCTCGCCCCATGGCCGCGCGTGTCATAGCGCAGCACCCGGTACGCCCTGCTCAGGGTCGCGATCTGTGGATCCCACATGGACAGATTGGCGCCCAGCGAATTTGACAGCACGATCCAGGGTTTTCCCGCCTCTCCGTCAACCGCAGTGTTCAGGGTGACGCCCGAGGCCAGCGTGACGCGACCGCTCATTCGGCGGCCTGTGTCTTGGATGCCTCGGCACTGTCGATCGCCGGTTTCACCTTTTCGGCCAACAAGACCATGGAGCGGCGCGCCAACTCGGGATCGGCCCAGTCCTTGCCCGCGTAAAGCAGGGTTCCGAACGCGCCGGTTTCCTCGCGCAGCGCCAAAAGCTCGTCCGCGACCTTGTCCGGCGTACCCCAGATGATCAGACGATTGCACACATGTTCCAGTGTCACCTCGTCATCGGGCTGGTCCCTGTGTTCCTTGAACAGGTTGATGCGGCCATGTTTCTTCAGCTTGGTGTAGAGCTGCTTGTAATAGTAGATATAGGGGCTGTCGGGGTCTGTCGCGTAGGCGCGCGCCGTGTCCAGATCATCGGCGACGAACACCGACTTGGCCACGCGCCAGTTCGCCAGTTCTGCGGGGCGACCCGCCCGTTCGCACCCTTCGACATATTTGGGCCAATGCGAGGCCACCCATTGCGGCATCAGGAAATTGGCGCTGATCGGATCCCAACCCCGTGCCGCGGCCTCTGTCACGCCCTTGGAAAAGGGCGCAACTGCGGTGACAACGATGGGCGGATGGGGCTGCTGTAGCGGTTTGGGCATGATCCCCTGCCCGATCTCGGTCATCTGCGCCTTTTCGGTGGTGATCCGCCCGAAATGTTCGGTGTCAATCGCGTAGGGCGCTTCGCTTTCCCATATCTTCAGCACGGTGTTGATGCCTTCCAGGAACATCGCATTGCGGTCCTTGTCGAGATTGCCGAAGACCTCGGCGTCCGTGGCCAGACCGCCCGGCGAAATTCCGAAATTGAACCTGCCGTCCAGCATGTGATCGAGCATGGCGATGTCGGCGGCCACCTTGGCGGGGTGGATATTCGGCATGTTCACCGTTCCGGTGCCCAGCCGCATTTTCTTGACCGCCGCGGCAAGCGACGCGATGAACATCATGCAATTGGTGATGTTCTCGGCCTTGTCGGTGACATGCTCGCCGACATAGGCCTCGACAAAGCCCAATTCGTCCGCAAGCAGAAATGCCTCGCGATCCTCGGCCAGAGAAAGCCGCCAATCCTTTTCCAGCGGGTGAATCGGCATGGTGAAAAAGCCAAGTTCCATGTGTGCGTCTCCTCGTTTCACGGGAAAATAGCCCGGACCCGCCTGTTCCCAACATCATTATTCAAGGTGGTTTCCATTAAAAAACCTGATGCCCGTCGCAACGCGCCAGGCGCGTCACCTGTCAGCGCGCAAACCGCCCGCAAGGACTCCAACTGAAAGGATCAGAGCATATAGTCCGGCAACCAATTCGCGAGGCCCGGAACCGCCAGGACGATCAGGGCTGCGATCAGGATCAGGACAAAATAGGGTGTGGAACCCGCAAAAATCTTGCCCAGCGTCACGGTCGGATCCGTGACCGACCCCCGCACGGTATAAACGAGCAAGCCGAACGGCGGCGTCAGCAGCCCGGCCTCGATAACCAGAATGCCAAAGATCGCGAAAGCCAGCGGATCGACCCCGAAAGACATCGCGACAGGCACGAAAATCGGCACGGTCAGCAGGATGATCGACACGCTGTCGATCAGCATGCCAAGCACGATCCAGATCAGCATCATCAGCGCGATCAGCATCCAGGGCTCGATCCCCGCCCCGACGAACATCCCCTGAATGAAATTGACCGCCCCGCCAATGGCCAAAAGCCGCGAATACATCTGCGCCGTGATCAGAAGGAACATGATCGGGGCGGTCGTCTTGCCTGCGAGATAAATCGCCGCCACGACATCCCGCCAGCCCATGCCCTTGGCCAGACCGATCAGCAGCGCCCCGATCGCCCCGAACCCGGCGGCTTCGGTCGGGGTGAAAAACCCCAACCAGATGCCGCCGATCACCAGCAGGATCAGCAGCAGTATCCCGATGCCCCCGATCAGTTCCGAGCGCAGTTCGTCACGGGTCAGCGGCACCAGCGGCTCTTCGAAGGCCGGGGCAATCTCGGGCTTCAGTTTCGCCGCGATGATGACATAGCCCGAAAAAAGGGCCGCAAGCATGATGCCAGGCAGCACGCCCGCCACGAACAGCGCGCCCACGCTCATCTCGGTCAGGATCGCCCAGACGATCAGCAGGACCGAGGGCGGGATCAGCATGCCCAGGCAGGCCGATCCGGCAACGGCACCAAGCGCAAAGGTCTGCTTGTATCCGACCTTGCGCATTTCCGGGTACGCGATGCGCGAGAACGCCGCCGCCGCCGCGATGGAAACGCCCGTCACGGCGGCAAAGACCGTATTTCCCGCAATCGTCGCAACGGCCAAGCGACCCGGCAAGTGCTTTAGCCAACGGTCGCAGATGCGGTACAGGTCTGACGCCGCCCCCGACCTTGATATGAAATCCCCCATCAGAACAAAAAGCGGGATCACAGCAAAGACATCCTTGCGGACCGCCTCGTAAGCCGTGTTGCCCAGGATCGAAACGGCGGCTTCGAAACTGCCCAGTATCAGCCAGACCCCAAGCGCGGAACAGATTGCCAGGGCAATGCCGATATGGGTGCCCAAGAGGATGAACAGGATCAAAAGACCCAGCATCCACAATACGATATCTCCACCCATTGCGTCTTTCCCTAGTCTGGTTCAAGCGCGGTACCGGGCGCGCTGATCTCGTCTTCCAACTGGTCGCGCCAGTCCAGAAGGATCATCGTGATGTAGGCCCAGCCGCCGAACACCGACATGACAAGGACGGTGCCGCGCACAGGCCAGGTTGGGACACGCAGCGCGCCTTCGCCCTCGTATTCACCAATCCTGTACGCGTCCCAGAACGACGGCCAGGTGCTCCAGATCAGGCCGATGAAAAAGATCAGTCCCAGCAGCGCGCCAAAAGTCCGCAGCAATTTGCGCAGCACCGGCGGCACCGCATCCGCAAAGATCGAAGTGCGCAGCATGGAACCGGAATAGATCGCCAGCGGAAGCTGCAGGAAAGTGATGGCGACGACCGAATTCTGGATGATTTCCTTTGTGCCCGGGATCGGCTGGTTGAATGCGCTGCGTCCGACGACATCTCCGAAAATCATGAAGGCAAGCGCCAGCGTCCAGAAGGCGGAAAACAGATGAATGGCGCGCGTAATCCTGATCACAGCGTCGATTGCCCCCTCCCCGAGTTCAACCCCCCGAACGGTATCGATGAGACTTTTGGGGTCAAGCATAAAGTTAGCAAGCGATAAATAGTGTGCCCCGCAAGGCCATCGAAAGCTTGACCGCCGCGCCCCGGTTCATGCAGTTTGAATTTAGCAGGCGATAAATTAACGCCCGCAGGGGCGACAGACGGCGCAACGACCGCACGCCCAGATCGATGGGAGGATATCACGTGTACTACAAGACAATCGCCATGGTTTCAGCCGTGGCCGCACTGAGTGCCACCTCGGCATTCGCACAAAATTTCACATTTCGGATCGGGGCGGGTCATCCGAACGGTCCGGCAGTCTATGTGGCTGATGTAGCGAACTTTTTCGTGCCCGAGGTCAAGAGGCGCGCCGCCGAATCCGGTTACACGGTCGATTTCGTCGAAGGCTATGGCGGCGCCATCGCCGGGGTCGCAGAAACGCTGGAGGCGGTGCAGAACGGCATCCTCGATATCGGTGCCTATTGCATCTGCTTTGAGCCGGCCAAGCTGTTCCTGCACAACTTCCCCTATTACACCCCATTCGGCCCGCAGGATTCGGATCAGGCGATGGACGCGGTGCGCGCCACATATGACGCCGTGCCCTGGCTGGAAGAGCAGTTCTCGGCCGAATACGCACAGGTTCTGCTGGGCCTGCACGGCTGGGACAACTACCACCTTGGCACCACCGACCCCTGGGACACGGTCGACGACCTCAAGAACGTCAAGATCGGTGGCGCGGGGCCGAACCTGCCATGGCTGGAGTTCGCGGGCGCCGTGCCGGTGCAGTCGACCCTGCCTGACGGATACCTGTCCCTGCAAACCGGCGTCTACAATGGATGGCTGATGTTTCCATCGGCCTATCTGGGCTTCAAATTCTACGAACCGGCGCCGTATTATACGCTGATCGGATTCGGGGCCATGGGCGTGAACGCACTGACCATGAACAAGCGCAAGTTCGACAGCCTGCCCGAGGATCTGCAACAGATCCTGCTCGACGTCGGCCGCGCCTATGAGGATCAGGCCGGGGCGTCGCTCAACGGGCGTCAATCCGCCGGTCTGAAAGGGCTGAAGGAAGTGGGTGCACAGATCAAGGAACTGTCTCCAGAGGCCCGCGCCGGTTGGGCGGAAAGCCTCAAACCCTTCCCCGCTCAGCAGGCCAAGGATGCGGATGGGCGCGGCATGCCCGGCACCGAAGTGCTCAAGGCCTATCTCAAGGCCGTGGCGGACACCGGCTATCAGATGCCCGTCGACTACGTCATCGATTGACACCGCAGGGCGGCACCATTGGATGCCGCCCTTTCTCAGACGGGGCCAGCATGGCACTTTCGGATCGCATCCCCTACCAGGCCATCGTAGATCGCCCGCGACTGGTCCTGCCCGGTGGCAAACGGCTGGCCGTCTGGGTCATTCTGAATGCCGAGGAATGGCGGATCGAAAAGGCAATGCCCCGCACTGTCCTGCCGCCGCCGATGGGTCAGCCGCTCTTGCCGGATGTGCCCAACTGGTCCTGGCATGAATATGGCATGCGCTCGGGCTTCTGGCGACAATGGAAGGCACTGACCGACCGCGACATCCCCACGACATTTGCCATCAACGGCAACATCTGCTCCAGCTATCCCCGCGTCGCACAGGCCGGATTGGACGCAGGCTGGGAGTTCATGGGCCACGGGTTTCTGCAAGGACCAATGCACAAGCTCGACGATCAGGAAGGCGCGATCGTGCAGGCGCTCGATGCGATCGAGGCGTTTTGCGGAACGCGTCCACGGGCATGGGAAAGCCCCGGACTGACCCAGACCGAAGAGACGCTGGACCTGTTGCGCAAGCATGGCGTCGAATATGTCGCTGACTGGGTGATCGACGATCTGCCCCAGGCCATCGCCACGCCGTACGGCGACATCACCACCATTCCCTACACCGTCGAGACAAACGACATCGCTGTCCATGCCCTGCAGGGCCACGAATCCGATGTGTTCCTCAAGCGGGGCCGTGACCAGTTCGATCGTCTGTACGCGGAAGGAGCCGACAATGCCCGCGTCATGGCCATCTCGATCCACCCCTATATCACCGGCGCGCCGCACCGTATCCGCTATCTCGAAGAACTGCTGGATCATGTCGGCGATCACGATGGCGTGGCCTGGATGACGGCCAGCCAGATCGGCGACTGGTACACTGCCCAAATGTCGGAAAATCGGTGAACCGCGCCATCGACCGAGGCGATGGGCCGCTTCTTCGGATTTGTCCCTTGGCATTCCTCCTCCACAATGTGACAAGCCGGGCGTAAATGCAGGCACTTCTCGACATCATCCTTCCGGTATTCGTGGTCATTGGCTTTGGATACGCTGTGACCTGGAAGGGGATGATCACTGACGCCGCCATTGATGCCCTGGTCAGATTTACCCAGAACTTTGCGATCCCCTGTCTGCTGTTTCGCGCGATCTCGCAAATCGATCTGAGCGCCAGCGTCAGCGCGCCGCTGATTTTCAGCTATTATCTCGGGGCATTTATCAGCTTTTTTGCAGGCTACGCGGGCGCGCGCGCCTTTTTCAAACGCAGCCCGGTGGATGCGGTTGCGATCGGGTTCTGCTGTCTGTTTTCCAACACGGTCTTGCTGGGCCTTCCAATCACGGAACGCGCCTACGGCGCAGACGCGCTGTCGGCCAACTTTGCCATCATCGCGTTTCACGCGCCGCTCAGTTACATGCTGGGTGTCAGCGCGATGGAAATTGCGCGCAATCAGTCCACCGGGGTTGTCGATGGGGCAAAGCGCGTGCTTGACGCGATGTTCCACAACCCTTTCGTGATCGCGATTTTTCTTGGTCTGGTTGCCAACGTCACCGCCCTGCCCCTGCCGGGCCCGCTGAGCAGCGGCATCGATCTGATGGCCACCGCCGCCTTGCCCACAGCCCTGTTCAGTCTGGGCGGCATCCTGTTCCGCTATCGCCCCGAAGGTGACATGCAGGCCATCCTCATGGTCTGCTCCATTTCGCTGTTGCTGCACCCGGCCATCGTGTTCGCCTCCGCGCTCTGGTTCGATCTGGACCGGGCAGAGCTGCGCTCTGCGGTACTGACCGCCTCCATGGCGCCGGGGGTCAACGCCTATGTGTTTGCCAATATGTACGGGGCGGCACGCCGTGTCGCCGCCTCTTCGGTGCTGATCGCCACAGCCGTCTCCATCGTATCTGTCTGGTTCTGGCTGTCGGTACTGCCCTGACATCTCACACGGTGCCCAAGGCCTTCAATATCCGCTGAGGCGTCATCGGCATCTGCCACAGGGACGCCCCAAACGGGCGCAGCGCATCGTTGAGCGCATTCATCACCGCGGCGGGCGCTCCGCCGGTCCCCGCCTCGCCCGCGCCCTTGGCGCCCAGCACGCTGGTTTTCGTCGGCGTCTCGATATGGGCGACGTGGATATCGGGCATCTCGCCCGCCATCGGCACCAGGTAATCCGCCATCGAGGCGTTCAGCATCTGGCCCTCGTCCGAATAAAGGCATTCTTCGTACAGCGCCCCGCCAATCCCCTGCACGACGCCGCCGCGAATCTGCTCATCCACCAGCAACGGGTTCAGAACCCGCCCGCAATCCTCGACCGCCCAGAAATCGAGGACCCGGACGAGGCCTGTTTCGATATCAACCTCCACATGGGCCGCCATCGCGCCATTGGTGAACACGAAAGGCACATCGGTCACGCGGTAATGGCGTGTCGCGATCAATTCGGGTTTCAGATCGGGGGGCAACTCGTTGCCGCGATAATAGACCATGCGCGCAAGATCACTGAGCGGCAGACGCTCTGTACCATCCAGATCGGTGATCGCGCCGCGCTGAATATCGAGCAAGTCGGGCGCGGCCTGCAAAATGGCCCCCGCCACGTCCAGCACCTGCGCTTTCAGCGCCAAGGCAGCCTGCAACATCGCCTCGCCGCCGATCCCCGCACCGCGCGACGCCCAGGTGCCGCCGCCATAGGGTGTCACTTCGGTGTCTCCCGTCTTGACCCGCACACGGTCCATATCGACGCCAAAGATGCCCGCCGCGATCTGGGCCAGAATGGTATTTGTTCCCTGCCCCTGTTCCGTCACCGAAGAGGCAATGTGGATACCTCCCGCCGCATCCAGCCGGATGGTGGCGCCATCCTGGCTCGCGATGGGCGCACCTCCGATACCGTAGAACATCGGCGACGGATTGGTGACCTCGACCATCGAGCAGAACCCGATCCCGCGATGGACGCCCCTGGCACGCGCAGCGGCCTGATCGGCGCGCAGTGCTTCGTATTGCATCATCCCGGTCAGTTTCACGATGGCCTTGTGATGCGACAGGTCGTCCAGCTTCATGCCCGAGGCGGAGTTGCGCGGATAACTGTCATCGCCCATCAGGTTGCGGCGACGGATGTCGACCGGGTCCATGCCAATGGCCGCCGCCGCATCCTCGAGCAAACCGTCGCAAACGGCCATCGCGATGGGATGCCCCACGGCGCGGTACTGGCACATCATGTTCTTGTTCTGGAACACCACGCGGGCGCGGGCGCGATAGTTCTCGATCTCGTAAGGCGCGCCCGTCAGGTTCAGAACCTGGTTTGCCTCGATGGCCGAGGTCCGTGGATACATCGAATAGGGGCCGATCCCGGTGATATCGTCAATTTCCAGCGCCGCGATCTTGCCCTGCGCGGTGACGCCCATGCGGGCACGCACGATATGATCGCGGGCGTGAATGTCCGACAGAAAGCTTTCATGGCGGTCCGCCATGAACTTTACCGGTCGCTTGAGCAACCTGGACGCGGCAGCGGTTGCGATCTCGTCTCCATAGGTGTGGATCTTGATCCCGAACGATCCGCCGACATCTTCGGCCACGACCCGCACGTCGTCCTCGCGCAGGCCAAGATGCTTGGCAAGAATGACCTGCATCATGTGCGGCGCTTGTCCGGAGTAGTGAAAGGTCAGGCGATCCTCGGACGGGTCAAAGGCCGCCAGCGCCGTGCGGGTCTCCAGCGTCACGCCGGTGTGGCGGCCAAAGCGGAATTCACGCTCCACGACGGTCAGCCCAGGCTGTGCAAAGGCAGCATCCACATTTCCGACATCGACGCTGCGTTCCCAGGCCAGGTTGCTGTCATACTCGGGGTGAATCCGCAGGGCATTCGGGGCCAGGGCGGCCTCGGGGTCGGTCAGGGCGGGCAGTTCGTCATAGTCTACCTCGATCCGCTCCACCGCATCTTCGGCCAATGCGCGCGAGGTTGCGATCACCATGGCCACCGGCTCGCCCTGCCAGCGCACCCGGTCCACCGCCAGCGGGTGCTGCGGCGGCGAACGCAGGCCGGCAAGGTGAGTCAAAACGCCCACATAGGGTGACACGTGCCGCGCCATGTCTGCACCGGTATAGACCGCAACGACACCCGGTGCGGCACGGGCCTCAGAGACATCCAATGCCGTGATGTCCGCATGGGCATGAGGTGCGCGCAGAAAGGCGGCATGGACCATGCGCGGCAATCGCATGTCATCGACAAAGCGGCCCCGCCCCTCGGACAGACGCCGCGCGTCGGGGCGCGGGACCGACTTGCCTATATAGGAATTGGGCCTGTCAAAAGGGGTCACTGGCCCGGTCATGTGTGTGCCCCTTCGTTGATGACGTCGCTGATGGCGTCCACGATGGACTGATAGCCGGTGCAGCGGCAGTAGTTTCCGGACAGGTGCGCCCGGATCGCGGTGCGGTCCGCCGCGCCTCCGCCTTCGATATATTCCAGTGCACTGGCCAGCATGCCGGGCGTGCAAAATCCGCATTGCAGCGCATTGCGCCGCGCAAAGGCCGCCCGCAATGCGTCGGAGCGCCCGCTGTCGGCCAGCCCCTCAACGGTCGTCACCTCCGCTCCGTCAGCCTGCACCGCCAGCATCAGGCAACCCCGGACCAGTTGTCCGTCGACCTCCAGCGTGCAGGCTCCACAGACGCCATGTTCACAGCCGACATGGCTGCCGGTCAGGCCGATATCCTCGCGCAGGAAATCGACCAGATGCTTGCGCACCGGAACCGTGGCTGTCACGGGTTCTCCGTTCACGGTCAACGAGATGGAACGTGCTTTGCTCATGTCGTGCGATCCGCCCAGGCGCGGCGCAGCGCGACACCGGCCAAATGCCGTTTTGTGGTCGCGTCCGCATGCGCGTCTGCGGCACAGTCGATCTGGTCGAGTGCCGCGATCGCCCGGTCCATATCGGCATCACCCGCCAATGCCCTTTCCGCGGCAGGCACCCGCACCGCGCGGTCACAAACGCCGAAAAAGGCGAGGCGGACCCATGACAGATCGCTGGCGGCAACACAGGCGCAACCCGCCATGGCGTAGTCCCCGTGCCGACGGGCGATCTCGTAAAACCCGAAATGCTGCCCGACATCGGCCACCGGCACATGGATGGCAACGACCAGTTCGTTTTCGGCGCGGGCCGTCTCGTAAAGCCCGAGAAAGAAGTCATCCGCAGCCACCCGCCGCGTCGCGGTCGCGCTTTGCACCTCGATCTGCGCCCCGAGCGCCAGCAAAAGCGCGGGCATCTCGGCCGCCGGATCGGCCAGCGCGCAACTGCCGCCGATGGTCCCGCGGTTGCGAATGGCCGGATGGGCGATATGGGGCAGCGCCTTGGCGATCAGCGGCGCGTTTTGGGCCACGAGGTCAGAGGCCTCAAGGGCGGCATAGCGTGTCATGGCCCCGATCACGAGCGTGTCCCCCGCACGCGCAATCCCCGCCAGATCGTCGATCGCGTTCAGGTCCACCAACGCTTCGGGCGCGGAGAGGCGGAAATTCATCATCGGCATCAGGCTTTGCCCGCCTGCCAGCGCAGACGTCTCCGCCCCGGCCATCAGCGCCAGCGCATCCGCCCGCGTGCCCGGCTTGTGATAGTCGAAATCCGGTGCCTTCACCTGAAAGTCCCCCCGAGGCCTTGCGCTTGATGCGCATTGGATTATGACACTATTTATCGATCTATAATTTAACACAAGCCGCAGGTTCGTTGAGGGCTGAAAATCCGGTCAAAACCGCTGATCCTTCGACACCGCTGAGAAAAGGAACGCATGTGAGCACCAAACCAATTCCGGGCACACCCGCCCCTGCCCTGTCCCTGCCCCTCGCCGGGGGTGGAACCTATGATCTGGCCGCGCAGTCACCGACTGCGGCCACGATGGTCATCTTTTACCGCGGCCTGCATTGCCCGGTCTGCGAAACCTACCTGACCAAGGTCAAGACAAAGGCCGCAGCCTTTGCCGAGGCCGGGATGCCGATCGTGCTTGTCTCGATGGATGGGCAGGACCGCGCCGAGAAGGCGAAGGCCGACTGGGGGCTGGCCGATCTGCCCGTCGCCTATGGGCTGAGCGAAGCGCAGGCGCGCGCCTGGGGGCTCTATATCTCGACCTCGATCAAGGAGGCGGAGCCGCAAACATTTTGCGAGCCCGGAACGTTCTGGATTCTGCCGGATGGCACGCAATATCTGATCGATATTGCTACCATGCCCTTTGCCCGGCCCGACCTGGACATCTTGCTGTCCAAGGTCGCGGCCATCGGCAACGGCTATCCGCCGCGCGGCACCTCCGCCTGATCAAGACTGCGCGCGGCGTTCTTCAGGGATGCCGCGTGCCCGCGTGGAACCGCCCGAGAGTGGCCAGCAGGCTGTCGACAGAGGTTTCGATGACGAAATCCAGATCCTTGATCGGTCGCTGTTCGTAAATCACGCTGCGCACCCCGTAGTAATAGATGCCACCATGCACCGACCAGACCAGTTCGGTCTCTTCATCGGTGATCGTTTCGACCGCCATTCCGTTTTCGTGGCGGTATTCGCGCGCGATGGGTTCAAGGATGTGACGGCGCACACGGTCGAGGTAGCGGCGATTGATCGCGCCCCCTTTCAGTCCGGCAGACAGGAAAATGCGCATCCAGTCCCGCTGGAAAATGACCCCGGCGTAATCGTGGTAGAACCCGACCAGCCGATCCCGCAAAGTGACATTGCGATCCGCCAGCATTTCGTCCCATTCGGCCCGCCAGCGGCGGACATAGACAGCCTCGTAGACCTCGGAAATCAGGTCATCCTTGGATTCAAAATAGCGGTAGAGCAGCGGTTGCGTCACGCCGAGGCGTTTGGCCAACTCGCGGGTGGAACTGTCAAAGCCGTGCTCTGCGAAAAACTCGATGGCCTTTTGCACGAACTCCTCGCGCCGCTCTGCCGAGGACAGGCGTTTGCGGGGTTCACTTGCTCCGGCCGCGTCTCTCATGCCGCTTCCCAGTTGTCACCAATCCGCAACCGATGGTCCACGATCAGGCCCTTTGCAAGGGTCTGTTCCAGAAAACACCCCTTTTTCGCAGCCTCCAGCAGGCGACGCTGGTCTTGCGAGGACGCATCGGTATCCAGCGCCACATCGAGGCTGAAGCCAACCGGGTTTGTCACGTAAGGCGCATCACCCTCCTGCGTGCCTTCCCAATGCAGACGCGCGCGCACCTCCACATCGCGCAGTTCGATCTGCAAGCGTTTGGAAAACGCGCGCAGCTGGGTCATCAGACAGCCGGTCAACGCCGCGGTGAACAGCGCCAGCGGCGGCGGGGCTGTCCCGTCGCCGCCATGAAACGGACCCTCGTCGGTCGCCAGTTCAAAGCGTTCCTGCATCATCGGCCATTCGACCGAAATGTCATTGCGCATTTTACCGCTGGATCGCCCGACCCCTTCGAAAACGACGTCGAACCGTTTCGTCATTGCAAAACCCCGGCAAGTTGAGTCAAATTATCAGTTGATAACTAAACACGATCGCAACGACCCGGCAAGACGAAGCGCACCCCAGGGAGGACACCGGATGGCCAAGCTGACCCGAGAGGATATCTACAAAACCGCAAAGGAGCTGTCGAACTGGGGCCGCTGGGGCGATGACGATCAGCTTGGCACCCTGAACAACATCGCACCCGCAGATATCGTGGCCGCCGCCGGTCTGGTCCGGCAGGGCAAGGTCTTTGCCCTTGGCCTCGACCTCAAGCACAAGATCCAGTCCGGTCTTTTTGGCGGGCGCTGGAACATGATCCATCAGATGCTGGCCACCGGCACCGATGCGGTCATTGGCGAACAGGACGGCGACGGGCGGGCATATCTGCGCTACGCGGATGACGCCATCAACCTGCCCTGCCAGGGATCGACCCAATGGGACGCGCTGTGCCACATCTTTCTGGACGACAAGATGTACAATGGCTTTCCTGCCACGGATGTGACGGTAAATGGCGCGAAAAAGCTGGGCATCGAGAACTATCGCGACAAGATGGTGGGCCGCGGCGTTTTGCTGGACATCGCGCGCTGGAAAGGGGTGGACAGCCTCGCGGATGGATATGCCATCACCAACGCCGATCTGGACGGTTGTGCTGCCGCGCAAGGGGTCGAAATCCGCAAGGGCGATTTCGTGATATTCCGCACCGGCCATCAGGAACGCTGTCTCGCCAGTGGCGATTGGGGCGGCTATGCTGGGGGCGACGCGCCGGGGGTCGCCTTTGAGACGGCCCATTGGATCAGGCAGCACGACATCGCTGGCATCTGTGCCGACACCTGGGGGTGCGAGGTTCGCCCGAACGAGACCGACGAGGCAAACCAGCCCTGGCATTGGGTGGTGATCCCGGCCATCGGGATCGCAATGGGAGAAATCTTCTATCTCAAGGATCTGGCCGCCGATTGCGCGCAGGATGGTGTCTACGAATTCCTGTTCACCGCCCCACCCCTGCATCTGCCCGGCGGGGCGGGCTCTCCGATCAACCCTCAAGCGATCAAATGACGCCGACGCTCTGGGGCCGCGCCAGTTCCGTCAATGTGCAAAAGGTAATGTGGGTTCTGGCCGAATGCTATATTGCCCACCGTCGCGTCGATGCGGGCGGCAGATATGGGCGCACGGACACACCGGACTTCGGTGCGATGAATCCGATGCGCCGTGTTCCGGTATGGCAGGAAGAAGGTCTGACGCTTTGGGAAAGCCATGCCATTGTCCGGCATCTGTCGCGCGGGCCTGCGGCACCTCTCTGGCCCGAGGCGCGGAGCGAGCAGGCGTTGGCGGATCAGTGGATCGACTTCACCGCGACAACGCTGTTGCCGCCGCTGATCGGCTGCTTTTTCCAGACCGTGCGACTGGCCCCGGCGGATCGCTCGACCGGTGCCCTGGCCGATCACGTCAGGGCGCTCGACGCGGCACTGGATATTCTTGACGCGCGATTGGGTCAAAGCGCATGGGTCGCGGGGCCGGGCCTCAGCGTCGCCGACGGGGTCGCAGGCTCTGGCATGTATCGCTATTTCACCATGGACATTCCACGACCAAATCGACCGGCGTTGGCCGATTGGTACGACCGTCTTGCGGCGCGTCCCGCCTACAGAAAGGTTTTCATGACGTCCTACGAGGAATTGCGCAGCACGTAAGCCGTCACAGCACCGGCACAGCCGTTTCCTGCATGATCTGATCGATCCGGGGATGACTGCGACCGTCCCGGTTCAGCGCGGGATCCGTTTCAAAGATGTACGCACCCAGCCTCTGGCCCTGTTCATGGGCGCGGCGCGAGGCTGGCACACGTTCGTCCGAATAGGCCGCCAACGCCGCATCCAGTGGCGCGCCCGAGACGTGACGCGCCAGCGCCAGCGCATCCTGCGCCGCCTTGGTCACGCCCATGCCCACATGAGGCCGGACACCACACGCCGCATCCCCCACCAGCGCCACGCGGCCATCGGCAAAGACCGAGGCGCAGTGGTCATAAATCGGCGTAAAGAATGGCCGCCCGCTTTTTCGGATGATCTCGACAAATGCGGCCGGAAGGCGGCGCTCGGCCTCGTCTTCCATCCGCTGCAACACATCGTCACGGATCAGCGGCGGCGGAATCGAAACGGCGTGACGGGTCCCGCCATTGTCCGTCAGCATGTCGCGCAGGTCCGCGTCGGATACGGCACTGTACCAGACGAAATTGTAACGGCGATGGCCGGCGCGCAGATCATTGCCAACTCCGGCAATGGGATAGCCGACGATCTGCGTGCCGTTGGGCGCGAAAAACCCGAAATCCGAGAACAGGCGTGCGTGGACATCGCGTGGCATGTCCGCCTCGTCCGCCACCGCGCGCCAGACAACATAGCCTGCATAGCCCGGTTGCACCTGCGGAAGCATCTGCCCGCGAATGGCAGAGCGAAACCCGTCCGCGCCGACCAGCAGATCGGCCTCCTTTCGGGCGCCATCCTCAAGCACCGCGGTAACCGCCCCGGCGTTCTGATCGTAACCGACAACGGCGCGGCCGAGGTGATAGGCTGCGTCCGGTATCAGAACGCGCAGGATCTGGTGGATCCGGTCCCAGGAGGTGACAATCTGTGGATAGGCGGCTTTCTTGACCACTTCGCAGGCAATGTCGAATGCCACGCGGTCGTCCACGGATACGCCGAGGTTTTCGGTATCCGCCCCGACATGGGCGAATGCCTCGATCAGAGCGTCGTGGGTCACGATACCCGCCCCCCGGCCAGACAATTCGACGCCCGCTCGCTCGAACAGATGGACAGTCCAACCAGCCTTGCGCAACGCCGCAGCCGCGAACAATCCGCCGATCGATCCCCCCGCGACAATCGCCGTGCCTGTGTATCCCATACTGGCTTTTGCCCCTTATTTATCACTCTATAAACAAGGGATATAGCGAAGCGCGAGGGGATGGCAACGTCACAGACCACAGCGCACCGCCTCGAAGGCCCGCGCTGGGCGGATGCATTCCGGGCGGAACCGGCAACGGCGGGCCGTAACGCACAGGTCAGGTCACGCATTGTCAGCGAAACCGACTGCGTGAGGGTCTGACTGATCGGAATGCAATCGGGCAACCGCCTGTCCTTCCAGTTCCATGTGCTCGGTCATTTCCGGACGGCGACGGCATCGGACAAGGCATGGTCCCGCCATGGCGATGGTCGGGTCGTCGAGGCGGAAAATGCAGTCGGCGACACACGGCTTTTCCACTGTTCCATGGGCGGGTCCATGGCCCATAGCCTCGAAAATACCGGAATTACTGTGTTTTGCAGCACCGCAGTCGAATTTCTGGTCAGTGCAAACGCGTCGCTGCTCCGACGGCTGGGCACTGGCCTACGGTTACTGATCGATCAAACCGCGCAAGACCGTACTGAACGTGTCAAGCTGCGCCTCGCTGAACTGGGCAAAGGCTTCCTTGGCATGGGCCTCGGACAGGTGCCAGGTCGCGTCCGCCTTTGCCTGCCCTTGATTTGTCAGTGCAAAGCCGTCTCCCCGCGCCGTCAGAAAACCGCGCTCCTGCATGTTTTGCAGCGCTTCCTCGGTCTCGTCGACGGGAACGTTGAGATGGCGGGTCAACCCATCGGCGGCCAAGCCCGGTAAATCCTGCACGACCAGCAGAAGTCGCGACTCGATCAGGTTCAACTCCAGCGCCGACACCTTGGGCTGATAGGCATCCTGATAGGCACGAATGGCGCGCAGCATCTGGAAAAACTTGCTGTCGGCCAGCCGACCATCCGCCGCCTGATCCGCGCCGCGGTCCCTCAATGTCCCGCCCGGGGCAAGGTGATTGAACAATGTCGCGTAAGAGCCCTGGTGAAAGCACAAGGGCGGGCGACCGAAATCGTCAAAGGCCACGACCTTGCCCACAAAAATCCAGTGATCGCCGCCGTCGAGCTTCTGGTAGGTCTCGCACTGAAAGCGCGCCGCACAATCTGCAAAAATCGGCGCGCCGCCGATCCCTTCTTCCCAGTCGAATGCGGAAAACTTGTCCTCTTGCTGGCGCGCGAAATGGTTCGACATTTCGGCCTGATCCGAGGCCAGCACGTTGACGGCAAAATGGCTTGAGGTCTCGAAGATCGGGCAGCCTCGCGAGGTCTTGATACAACTCCACAGGATCAGTGGCGGGTCCATGGACAGCGAGTTGAAGCTGCTGGCGGTGGCCCCGACCAATGCGCCCTCGCTGTTGCGGGCGGTAATGATGGTCACTCCGGTTGCAAAATTGCCCAGCGCCCGGCGAAAGGCGTGTGGACTGAATTCGGCATCGCCCGTTGAAGTCGTCATCGCCCTACCTCCTCAAACTGCGCCGTCATTCATGCCCCGCACATTCACCGGGCAGAGCGCCCTTTTCGTCAATGCGCATGCCACCATCTGACCGTTTGTGCGGGAGTTTCCACGTCGGCAGAACCCATTTTTTCTGATGATCACTATCTGAACCGCTTATGAAAACCGCAATAGCACCCGGTTTTTGCCGCGCCGACGAAGGGCATTGTCAACAATTCTGCGCTGATTTCGACCGGGACACGTAATCCCTGCCACCTCACCAAGGGTGATTTGCAAAAGCGCTATGTCATCAGACGCCGGGATCGACGCAAACGCGTCCATCATGGCCCTTTATGCGACGCTTCAATCTCCCGGTCCCGCTGCGGAGGAGGCAATGGCAAGACTGGAACGACAAGGAACAAATTGAAAGGTCTGGCGCATTTCGTGCAGGTGCCGGTGTAGAAATCGGGGGTGACCTAGCGCCCGGCTTTCACCTGTGCATCGCGTATCAACGCAGCGAACCGGTAAAACCCATGCGCCATTTTCGTGAACGGCATCAGAAGAAAAAAGCCGAGCACCGTCCCAAGATGCAGGGCGAGCAGACCGGGCATCGCAGCGGTGCCGCCAAGCCAGTAGAGCGCGAGGCCGGTCAATCCGACGGATCCCAGCAGGGCGATGAAACCAAAATCCCCTCCCCACGCCCCGGCATCCCCAAGCGCGCGGTCGGAGCGCAACTTGAGCCACGCCATCCAAACACAGCCAGTTGTCAGCAGGATGCCTCCCGGAACGCCCAACAGCTTGGGCAGTGACCAGAACGGGTACGGTGCCGGAACATCAAGGACATAGTGCAGCACAGTGCCTGAAATTGTCGAAGCAAAGCACAACAAAAACCCATACATGATCGCCTGATGGGCATAACGACGGGCATGGGAAAACCGGTCTTCGTCTTCGAAATTGCATCCGTCGCCATGACCTGCGGCCAACTCCTTCATCCTGGCGACTTGGGCCAGGGCAGAGGTGACATCACTCCACCTGACACGCGCGCCGCCCACATGCCGCCAATACCGGCGCAAACTGAACGCGATGCTCAGCAGCGGAAAGACAAAGGCAGGAAGAAAGATCGCCACCATCGCACCATGAGACAGGACCGCATAGAACCCTGCCCCGCTGGCAGAGCCGAGCGCGCGAATGGCGAGGAACAGCAGTGCAAGGCCAAGCACCGCAGCCAGCGCAATCGCCCCGCCATGCGTATGGAATGCACGCGCCACCGGTTGGGGCCAGGCCATGTTTTCCCAACTGTCGCGGCGCACTTCGGCGAGGGCCGCGGGCAGGTTCAGGTCAAATTCGTGTGGCGCCGTGTACTGGCAGGCGTAATAGCAGCCCCGGCAGTTGTGGCAGAGGTTGGCCAGTTGGGTGATGTCGCCATCGGCAAAAGCCCGTTCGCGATGCAGGGCTGGAAAAACCGAGCAATAACCCTCGCAATAGCGACAGGCGTTGCAGATCTCCACCTGGCGGCGGGCTTCGTTGATCAGATCAATGTGCATGGGCGGCGGCCTCCCGTCCCGCAATGCGTCCAAAGACGGTGCCGATGGTCATGCCGAACCCGGCCAGATAGCCCTGGCCAAGAATGGACCCCGCCATGACCTCGCCCGCCGCCCAGAGGTTCTGAACAGGGCCATTGGCGGTGCGGCATCGTGCGGTTTCGTCCACCTTCAGTCCCAGGTAGGTGAACGTCACACCGGTGCGCAGGGAGTAGCCGTAAAACGGCGGTTCGGTGATCGGACGGGCCCAGTTCGTCTTGGGCGGTGTCAGGCCGGTGGTCGCCACGCCGTCCAGTTCGGTGGGATGGAAACCGGCGGTATCGCCACAGGCGGCGTTGAACTGTGCAACCGTTTCGCAGAGCGCATCGGCAGGAACACCCATTTGCGCGGCCAGGCCGTCCAGAGTGTCGGATGTGAGGGGTGGAAAGACCGACGGCATGAACAGATTCAGCGACTTGGCATCGATGATGACATAGCCGACCTGATCCGGCTGCGCCGCGATCAGCCGCCCCCAGATCGCATAACGCTTTGGCCAGACGTCCTCGCCCTCATCATAAAACCGCGCGCCGTGCTTGTTCACCACGATGGAAAACGGAACACAGTCGAGCCGCGTCACGATCCCGCCATCGAATTTCGGCGCACGCCCGTCGATTGCAACGGCGTGGCACTGATCGGCATCGCCCACCGATTCCACCCCCTGGCCAAGCAGGTCGGCAAGGACGACGCCGCGGTTGTAGGGCGTTCCCCGGATAAGAAAATTTCGCGCCGCTGGCCCCCAGGCGCGGGTCAGCCAGTCAGTATCCGCCTGAAAACCGCCGGATGCGACGATGACGGACTTGGGGGCGATACTGATGTCGCGGCCCTGATGGGAATAGTCCACGCGCGTGATCCTGTCGCCGTCCAGTTCCAGATGGGTCACGGGGGCCTCGTAGAGCACGTCGATGCCCAGCCGATCCGCCGTGCGGTAATAGGCATTCACGAGGCCTTTGCCCCCGCCCATGAAAAAGGCGTTCGTGCGCCCCAGCGACAGCGTGCCGGACAGGGAAGGTTGAAAGCGCACTCCATGCGCCTCCATCCAGGGCAGGCAGTCTTGCGACGTTCGGATTGCAAGGCGCGCGAGGTGCTCGTCCGTCTTGCCCGCTGTCACCTTGAGCAGATCCTCAAAGTATTCGTCCTCGTGATAGGCCTCGACCAAGGGCCCGAGCGGTGCGCCATGCATGCACCGAAAGTTGCGGGTGTGCCGCGAATTGCCGCCGCGATAGGGTTTCGGCGCGGCCTCGAGGATCAGAACCTTGGCGCCCGCCTCGGCGGCGGTCATCGCCGCGCACAGCGCGGCATTTCCACCGCCAATTACCGCTATGTCGTACTGTCTCATGCCATTCATCCCGTGTCGGGCCGACCTTAGCCATCGCCCTTTCATTTGACCAATGCCAGCTTTGCTGTAATTCATGCGTCATGCGCATCAATTTCGACTTCGGTGATCTCGAAGCCTTTCTGGCCGTCAAGGAAACGGGATCGTTCCACGCTGCCGCCGCACGGTTGAACCTGTCCCAATCGGCGGTCACGCGCCGCATTCAAAAGCTGGAAGAGGCGCTTGGCAGTCAGTTGTTCGAGCGCAGCACGCGGCATCTCAAACCCACGCTGGCCGCCAAGCGCCTGCATGCACGGGCCGAGGCCATTGTCGGTGATGCGCGCGAGACGGCGCGCGCGATGCGCGACGAAAGCGTTGCCTTCGTCCATCAGCGCGGTGCCGTGATCACGCTGGCGACCATCCCAAGCGTTGTGGGTATGCTGATTGCGCCCGCGATCACCGCCTTTCGCGCCGCCGGACACAAGGCGCGCATCCGCATCCTCGATGGATCGGCCAACGCGGTGGCAGAGGCCGTGGCATCGGGCGAGGCGGACTTCGGCCTCGGTTCCATCCCCATGCTGGAACCATCGACAGAGTTCGAGCCGTTGTTTGACGACCGGATCGTCCTGGCCCTGGCGCTGTCGCACCCGCGTGCCGGTGTGGGGGCCGTGCATCTTGCCGAGATCGCGGATACGCCGATGATCGTGCCTGCGCGCGGCACTGGCAACAGGTTGCTGATTGACGAGGCGATGGCGCGCGCGCGGACGCGGCTGAACTGGGCGTTCGAGGTTGGACGTTCCAGTACGGCGCTTGCCCTGGTGCAGGACGGGATGGGGGCAGCCCTGCTGCCGCGCTCCGCGATTGGCCGGGCACAGGTCGCGACTTGCACGCTCGAAGCCATCGATATCGCGCGGCCTGTCGGACTGCTGGCGCGGCTTGGCCAACGCGACGGCGCGGCGGTTGTCGCGTTCAAGGCCGCACTCCGCGTTGCGGCGACGGCGCGCCGGGCCTGAGGCGTGACACGGGGCGGCTAGGATCGGCCCTTCCAGACCTCGGCATTGATCATGTGGATCGGATCACCGGCGGCAAAGGCGTTGATCTGGTCAAAGATATCGCTGAATTGCAGATCGAATTCATCCTCTGTCACATAGCCGATGTGCGGAGTCGCGAGCACATTGGGATGGGTGGCGAGCAGGTTGGAGGCGTCGCGCATCGGTTCGATGTCGAACACATCGACCGCCGCGTGAATGCGCCCGCGCGCGATCTCGGCCTCCAACACACCACTGGCCACCAGACCGGAGCGCGACGTGTTCACGAACAGCGACCGAGGGGGCATCGCGGCAAGATCGGCGGCGGTGATCAGCCCCTTTGTTTCCGGTTTAAGACGCACATGAACGCTGACGATGTCGCTTGTGGCAAAAAAGGCCTCGCGGCTCTGGGCCACTGTTTTCCCGTCTGCAAGCGCACGCGCGCGCCCGGCCTCGGATCCCCACCATTGTACCGTCATGCCCAACGCCTCGGCATAACCTGCAACCGCGCCCGCGATCCGGCCATATCCATAGAGACCCAGCGTGCGCCCGCGCAGCGTGCGGCCCACGCCCATCTGCCAGTCTCCGGCCTTGAGCGACGCCGCCTGCTGCGGGATCTGGCGATAGCTTGCCAGGATCAGTCCCAGCGTCATTTCAGCCGCCGCGTAGGAGGGCGTGTCGCTGTGCATGTTCGAGCAGAGCAGAACCCCGTGTTCGGTGCATGCGGGCACATCGACATGCGGATAGACCGAACGCTGGCTGATCAGTTTCAGATGCGGCAGACGGCGCAAAAAGTCTGCGCCGATCTGCGTTCTTTCACGAAACAGAACGAGGCATTCGGCCTGCGCCACCCGCGCCGCCAATCGCTCGGGATCAGGTTCGTGATCCGTCCAGACGGTGACATCGTGGCCTTTCAGTTTTGCAAAACAGGGCAGACCGCGCAGCGTGTCGAACCAGTCGTCAAGAATGTGAACTTTCATCAGAATCGCTCCAGATATGTCGGGGCACCATCACCTCTCCCCGCGCCAAAAGCCGCGCTGTCCGCACGAGGCCTGCCGACTTCAGCGTAATGCCGTCGGCGCCCATGTCATAGTCGACGAGGACGTCGATAACGCCCGACGCATGTTCCAGAGTGATCCGGGCCGGGCTCTCGTTTGGCAGGTTGGCAAGTCCCGCCGCCACACTGCCGGGTGTCAGCACGCACGAGGCGAGGCATTGCGCGCCCGTGACGGCCATTGTCGGATGCGTTGACCACGGCATGAAGTACCGCGCAGCGATCGTGCCCCGGTCTTTCACGGGGGCGAGGATGCCGAATTTGGGCGTGACCGACCTTGCGACGTCCCGAATGCCCATGGCCTCTCCGGCCTGGATGCGTATGGCCTCCATCCGGGAAAAGAATGCGCGGTTCTCGTTCAGCTCGTCGGCGCTTTCATGGCCCGTCAGCCCGAAAGCATCGGCCCGCGCGATGACCATCGGCATCGCCACATCCATGCACGTCACTTCAACCCCATCGAAGGTGTCGCGCAGGTTGCCGGTGGGAAGAAATGCGCCCGTTGCCCCGCCAACGGTGTCCATGAATTGCAGGCCGACCGGGGCGGCTGTTCCAGGCACGCCGTCAATCGCGACCGGGCCGTCATAGACCACGCCCGCATCGCTGGTTTCCACCTGTGCGACCACGCGCGCGCCTGTATTGACCGCAAGGATGTTGACCGTGGTCGCAGCACCGGTCATCGGGATCAGCCCCATTTCGACCGCGGCCGGGCCGACGCCGGTCAGGATGTTGCCGCAGGTCGGTTTGAAATCGACCTGACCATCCCCGACGCTGACCTGCGCAAAGAAATAGTCGATGTCGGCCCACGGATCGTCTGATCGCGACAGCATCGCGACCTTGGTCGTGACCGGATTTCCGCCGCCGACCCCGTCGATATTGAGCGGGTGGCCGGAACCGAGTGCCGCGACAAGCACCCGCGCAAGCGTTTCGCGATCCTCGGGCAGATCGGCACGGTCGAAATACGGCCCCCGCGAGGTGCCACCGCGCATGAACAGAAACGGGATGGCGGTCTGGGTCATGTCAGTGGCCATGGCAAATCCGCGACCTGCTGCAGCAGCCCGGGCGGGAAGTCGCGGTTGAGCGACCATGCCATCGCGCTGATAAAGCCGATACCGGCGGCGGCATAGGCAAAGGCATAGACCCAGCTTTTCTGCGCGCGAAAGCGGATGAAGGACACGAGGAACACCGCCAGCGCCAGAATGAACCCGACCAGGGCCGTGCCCAGCAAGAGGGCCGCGAACCACGCCAGGGTTCGCCAAAGCCCGTGCGAATTCACGTCCGCGTCCTGCTTTTCGCGATCCGCAAACAGCGGATGCGTGTCGGGCAGAAATCTCATCTGCACCAGCAAAACCACGAGACAGACCAGCGTCACGGTTGCCACGAACACGGGGAACACGCGGTCCATGCGGGCGTGATCGGGGATCAGCGACGCATTGAAATAGGCAACGGCCACGTAGCCCGTAATCGCCAGCAGGAAGATCAGCGGCGCGCGCTTGGTTCCCGCCTCGATGTCGCCTTCGGCCATGATCGACTTGGCGTTGCGCAGCCCGACGATGACCGAGATGACCGTGATGATGATCAGTACGATGACGATGGGGCTGAAGATGTAGTCGATCCCCTCGTCAAAGCCTTTGCGGAAACGGGAGGCGGCAATCTGGTAGGCCTGGTTGGTATACCGCTCGGCCGGTGAGGACAGCACGAAACCGATCAGGAACGCCGGGCGCGACCAGTCAAAGCGGCGCAGCATGATCCCCAGCAGGCCGATACCGAACAGCGCAACCAGATCCATGATCGACTGGCGCGACTGGAAGGCCGCGAAAGCGATGATCATGAACAGGAACGGCGCCAGCAGCGCAAAACGGATATTGGTCAGGCGCGCAATCGAGCCCGAGGCTGCAATGCAGACCAGCGTGCCCACGACGTTGGCCAGCGCCAGCAACCAGACGATGGAATAGGTGATGTCGAGGTTGTTCTTGAGCATCGAGGGGCCGACTTCGATATTGCCGCTGCCCAGAAGCGCGATGCCGGAGATGAAGATCGCCATGGAGCCCGAGCCGGGAATGCCGAACAGCAACGTGGGAACGAGGCCGCCGCCTTCCTTGGCGTTGTTCGAGCTTTCCGGTCCGATCACGCCGCGCACATCCCCCGATCCGAACTGGGTCTTGTCCTTGGCGGTTTGCACGGTGTGCCCATAGGCGATCCAGTCCACAACCGAACCGCCCAGTCCCGGAATGACGCCGACCATGACGCCGATGAGCGAACAGCGCACCGACAGCCAGATATTGGCCCACCAGTCCCCGACCCCCTTCAGCCAGCCGCCGCCAATGGTGTTGCGATCCGAAATCGCCTTGTCCTGGCGCAACAGGGCCACGATTTCGGGGATCGCAAAGATACCGAGACCGACGATGACCAGCTTCAGCCCGTCCATCAGATAGGGGGTGTCAAAGGTCGACATGCGCAAGGCGCCCGCGCTGGACCCGATGCCGATGGTGCCGATCATCAGCCCAAGGCCTGCGGCGGCGATGCCCTTGATCGCGACCCGGCCCGCGAGAATACCGACCATGGACAGCCCAAAGATCGTCACCATCAGCAATTCGGGCGTCTGGAACATCAGCACGATGGGCCGCGCGATGAGGATGAAGACCGACAGGAACGCGGCCCCCAGAAGCCCGCCAAAGAGCGAAGACGCGAACGCAGCTGACAGCGCGCGCGCCGCCTGCCCTTTCTTGGCCATCGGAAAGCCGTCGAGAACGGTCGCCTGCGATGCAGAAGACCCCGGAATCCCCATCAGAACAGAGGAAAACGTATCAGATGTCGGCACCACCGCGACCATGCCGACCATCAGGGCCAGACCGGTCAGGGGTTCCATGCCGAACATGAAAGGCAACAGGAGGGACAGACCGGCAATGCCCCCAAGTCCGGGGAACACGCCGATGCCAAGGCCCATCAACACGCCAAGCACCAGATAGCCAAGCACATGCGGTTGCAGGATCATGCCGAATGCATCGCCAAGCGCCGGCAGCGCTGTCGCTAGAACGTCCATTGGAGCCTCCCGATACTGAAAGAAAGTTGGCCCCCGCGATCATGCGGGGGCCGAAGCGGTCGTGGTCTTACTCGAGAACCACACCATAGCTTTCAAGCAGCCAGGCCTTGACGAAGTCGCGCGCCTCGTCCGGGACGCTGGTGGCGTCCGCCATCGCGCGCTTGGCACCATTTCCGGTCAGCTGTGGATAAAGGCCCAGAGCGGATTCGGAGATTTCGGCATAGTCAGGACGGTCCTTGATGGATGCGAAGGCCTTGGTGAAGGTTTCAATCGCCTCGTCCGGCGCGCCATTGGCCAGGAATACCATCTTTTGGGCCGGGAAACCCGCGACAAAGAAGGCTTTCCATGCGTCCCACGTCGTGCCGCTTGTTTCGCACTCCGGGTTCGCTTCACAGACTTCCTTGAAGCTTGGCATGTCGGGGAACGTGGGATCGCGCACGATATTGCCGTCATCATCCAGTGCACCGAACGAGAACCACGGCGTGGCGGTTCCCGCCTCGACCAGCGGCGCCACTCCCGAAAGGTAGGACGAGGATGTCTGGTAGTCGATATTGGCTTCGCCACGCTCGAACATCAGACGGCCGTCACCACGACCTTCGATGCCGAACACAGGCTCGACGTTGAGGCCGAGCATTTCCCAGGCCAGCAGCGGAACCAGGTCGAGACCCGTCGCCGACTGCGCGCCGTAGATGAAGTTTTCGTCGTTCAAGGCGGTGGGATCATCCGCGTAAGCTTCGGCAAGCGCGGGCGGCAGGTACGCGACACCACCGGTGCCCGACGCCAGAACCACGTTCCAGTCCTTGTATTCGTAGCGCACCCGTGGATCACCCAGCAGGTAGGGGAACTGGGTGGAGCCGGACGAGCCGAAAATTGTTGTGCCGTCCTTGTAGGACAGCCCCTGGAAGTGGTTTGCACCCGTGGTCGACCCGGCGCCCGGCATGAAGGTCACGACGACGGTCGGGTTGCCCGGCAGCGCCTCGGACAGCAGCGGCGCATAAAAATTCGCCCAGCGCGCAGAGCCGCCGGTTTCGGAGAATGGAATGATCCACTCGACGGTTTGGCCAGTCAGATCAAGTTCGGCTGTCGCGGATGTACCCGCCAGTGCCACAGCACCGATTGCGCTTGCGCGCAGGATTGATTTCAATGTCATGTTGTCCTCCCAGACAGTTTGCTCATGTCTCAGAGCAGGCAATACGAATCAAAACGGCCCTCCTGCCGCCTTGATCCAGGCACCATTGCCCGCCAAGCTTGCATGAAACTTGCATGTCTCACAACAAAAGGGTCACGAAGTGCATATTGTCATCGTCGAAGACAACACAGGGGTCGCCAACGGGATCGCATATGTGCTGCGCGACGCCGGTCATGCGGTCGACCTGATCTTTGACGGGGCCGAAGCGGACCAGTTCCTGAAGGATGACGGCGCAGACGTGATTGTGCTGGATGTCAACCTGCCCGGCATGAGCGGCACAGATGTCCTCAAGAGGTTGCGTGCGCGCGGCGATGTACGCCCGGTTCTGATGCTGACCGCCCGGTCAGGGCTGGATGACAAGATTTCAGGACTGGACGCCGGGGCGGATGACTACCTCGCCAAGCCGTTCGAAATGGAAGAACTGATTGCGCGCCTGCGCGCGCTGATGCGGCGTGTCGGGGCGAAAGCGGCCCATCAGCAGGCCATCGGGCCGCTCAATTTCGACCGGACCGCCCGGCAGGTCATCGGCCCGGACGGGCCCCTCGATTTACCGCGCCGCGAAATGGCGATCTTTGAGGCGCTGTTTCTGGCGCAATCCAGAATGCTGTCCAAACAGGCGCTGCTGGACAAGGTGTATGGCACCGGCGCCGAAGTCGAGGAACAGGTCGTCGAGGTCTATATTTCGCGGCTGCGCAAGCGGCTGCGCCGGTTTGACATCGAAATCAGGGTGCAACGCGGCCTTGGTTATACCATGCAGAGCCTCGAGGCATGACACGGACGATGTCGCTCAGGGCGCGGCTCGTTCTGATCATCCTCGCGCCACTCATTCTGGTTTCGCTGGTTCTGGGCGTGCTGACCCTGCAAGACGCCAAGGCGCGGGCCAACGAGCGGTTTGATCGCTCGCTCTTGTCCACGGTGCTCGCCATTTCGCGCGATACGGCCCTGTCGGGGGGCGACGCGCTCAGTCCCAAGACGCTTGCGCTGCTGCGCGACACGTCCGGGGGGCGCGTCTTTTATCACGTCTATGCGCCGAATGGGGCTTATGTGACGGGCTATGCCACGCCCCCTGTCCTGCCCAACCTGCTGGCCACGCCGGAACAGACACAGAATTATTACGATGCGACCTATCAAAAGCGTCCGGTGCGCGCCCTGCGCTATGTGGACAGAATGTCCATCAGCGGCCTCAGCGGGACGTTCACCTTTACCGTCTGGCAGGATATCGCGCTGCGGGACAGTTTTGTCAGGGATACGACCCGGCGCACCTTTGGTGGCATCGCGATCATCATCGCCGCGTTGACGCTGATCGTCTGGTTCGGCGTGCGGATCGGGTTGCGGCCCCTGCTCGACCTGCAGGATGCGATTTCGCAAAGGTCACCGCGCGAGTTGAACGAAATCAAGCGCCCGGTTCCGGTCGAAGTCCGGGGCATCGTGCAGACCCTCAATACGCTCTTGTCAGAATTGCGTACCACCTTGCAGGCCAAGGACGAATTCATCTCGAATGCGGCGCATCAGTTGCGCAATCCGATTGCGGGGGTGCTGGCGATGTCCGAAGCGGTTCGGTCCGCGACCACGCTGTCGGACATGCGCGAACGCAGCGCGGAACTTGTCAGATCCGCGAGGGGCGCGTCGGATCTGGCGAACAGTCTGCTTGCCTTCGAACGTGCCAGCTCTCCCAAACCCAGATCGCAGCTGTCGATGATCGATGTCAACGACACTCTGTCCGAAATCAGGGGGCAGGCCGAACGGCGCGCCGTGGCGCGGAATGTCACCCTCGATTTCGAACTCGCAGAGACCGGCATGACCTTGCGTGCCGATCCGGTGTTGTTGCAACAGGGGGTGCTCAATCTGATCGACAATGCGCTTGTGCATGGGGGCGACCCCTTGTCCCGCGTTGTCGTTCGAACGCAGGTGCACGGGAACAGTGTCCGGATTTCGATTGCGGATGACGGTGTCGGGATTCCGCCCGACGAGATCGAAATCGCCATGGCCCGGTTTGGTCAGGTCAGGCAATCCGAAGGCAGCGGCCTGGGTCTGCCGATTGCCATCGCCGTCGCGCGCAGCCTTGGCGGTGATCTCACATTGAGCAGCAACCGAAAGGGTTTGACCGTCACGATGACACTGCCCAGAAGCGAGCGCGATGAACGCTAGCCGTCCGGGCATTCCGTTCCGATGTCGCAGCAATCCGCGGGGGTCATCGACACGCAGTGTCACCGTGGCGACCGGCACGGTGCCGCCAGGCGCATCAGCCCGACAGTTTGGCCAGATCCTGCGACAGGGCGCGCGCATCCGCGATGCTTTGCCGCAAAGCCGCAAGGCGCGCGGTATCCGTGTTGCCCGTCGGTTTCGAAACCAGCACCGCGTTGATGCGGTTGGAGGTCGCCGCATCCGTAGCGCCCAGCGCGTTGCGCTGGTTCACGATCTGCACCTTCAGGCGCGCCAGTTCGGATTCCGAGCTTTGGATCTGGGCCGCCAGATTGGCGTTGCGCACCCGCGCGGCCTCGACTTGCGCCTCGTCAGCGTCGATCTGGGATTGATAGGTGCCGGTCGTGATCCCGGACACCCCGTTGAAGAACCCGCCGTCAGCCGGGTCCGTGCTGGTTGTCGTGCAGCCTGCAAGGCCCACGCAACTTAGTATGCCGATCCATTTCATGTCCATTCTCCCGTCCTCACAACGATTCAGCCAGATCATTGGCGACGGCCTTCATTTCAGCGATGCGGTTGGACATGGCCGCAAGCTGCGGGTCAATCGGAGCGACCTCATCATTGCTGCGTTTGGTCAGATCGCGCGCGGCGTTGAACTCTTCCTGCCGTTTGGTGGCGCCATCGATGGCCAGCATCATCTGGGACAGGTTGCTGTTGGCCTCGGCGGTTTCACGGGCAAGGTCCGCCGGAGTGGCGGCGCCCTGGGCAGCTTTCAGGCGGACAGCAGCCAGGTCCTGTTTCTGCACCGCAAGTGCGGCGTTCATGGCCGCAAGGGTCGCCTGCATTTCACGTGCGTGGCGATCCAGATCGGTCTGGACCTGCTTGAGGCGGCGCGCGCGACGGGTGAACTTGCGCTGAACAAAGGCGACATAGGTGCCCGCAGCGGCCCCTGCCCCTGCCCCGATGGTGATACCCGCACCGATATTGTCACTGCCGCCAAGGGTCAGGCCCACAAGGCCACCCGCGGCGCCGCCCGCAGCGGCACCTTCCAGAATGGTCTTTTGCATGGCCTTGGCGGCGCGGCGCAACTCCTGTTCCTGCGGCGTGTCGCCTTGCACGACCGACGCGCTGACCTGCTGCGTTGTGGTTCCGCTCTCACAGGCCGCCAGTACCATACCGGCGATCAACAGAGCGCCCGTTATCCTTGAGAAATGAGATCTGCCAGCCATTTGTAACTTCCTTTTGTTTTTTCATCGGTTTGCGCCAGATGGCGTAGAAAAATCGAGGCGTTTTCATTCAGCTTTTGTCCCGTGGTCCCCAGATTGCGGCTGCGCTCCGTGCCTCCGAGCAGGCCGAGGCCCGCATCATCGGGGAAAAAGGCAGAGGAGTCCGCGAGGATCTCATCGTAATAGGTGCGGGTTTCGTCCAGCCGCCGCAGCACGATGCCTTGCGCGCGCAATATCTTGTTGATGTCGCGACGCGCCTGATCCAGCAAAGGCAGGGCATCGGCATTGGTACTGGCGATCTCCTCCATCTGGGCCAGCGCGTCTTCGGAGATTTTCAGCGTGCGCTTGATGCCCCGCAGGGCCACCAGATCGGTGCGCAGCTGTTGCAGGGTGGTCGCGGCCAGAAACATCGACATGCGCGCGGCATCGGAGTAAAGCTGCTCTTCGCTCAAGGTTGATGGATCAGGCAGGCGCTGCTGATAGATGCGCAAACCGCGGCTGAGGTTTTCGCCGGGTGCCAGCCCAAGGACGTTCAGGGCCGCCGTCAGTTTCTGCGTGTCGGCCGAGGCTATCAGGATCTCGGGGCTCTCCGATTGGGCAAGGCGCTCCGAAGACTTGAGTGCGACAATGCGATCCTGGGCGAAACTTTCGAACAGACCGTTCGGATAGTCGGCGAGGTACCCTTCGAAAGCCGCGACATCCAGACTGGTCGAAATCTGACGCCACCGGCTCAACTCGTCCACCTGCGCGTCGGCGATCACGTGCGAAGGCGCGCCGGGGTTGAAGCTGTGCTCGCCCAGTACCGCTTCTTCCACCCAAGGGATCTGGCTGCCCCCGGTTTCAAGCACGACCTCCTGTCGCACCCGACCCAGCATCAGTCGCGCATCCAGCGCTGGCGTGGCGAGGTGTTTGAGCAAGGCAGAGGTAAAGACAGAATTCTCGCCCAATCCGTCGTAGGCCACATTGCCCGGATCCGTGGCATAGGCGATCAGCAGACCCGCCCCGCCGCTGTCGCGCACAAGGCCGGGGGGCACTGTCCCGTCGATGGAGAATGGGTTGTTGCGGCAGGCATCCAGAAAAATGATGCCAATCTCGGGGGCCGCGATCTTCATGGTCTCCCGGACGCGGGTCATCGGCACAGAGGTGCGGCGCATCGCCTCCAGTTCCCCACCCGGAAAATCGACGCCGACAAAATAGTTTTCCCCGCCGATCTGCACCCCGTGTCCGGCATAAAAGAACACAGCCATTTCGGCACCGGCCGCCGCGACCTGAAAGTCCTGCAAGGCCCGTTCCATGCCGGCGACATCGGAATCAGTCACTTCGATCACATCGAAAGACAAGGCGCGCAATGCGGCCCCAAGGGCCGTTGCATCGTTGACCGGATTGCGCAAATCCATCTCGGGGGTGGCGTAATCCGAATTCCCGATCAGCAGTGCAACACGCTTGGCCCATGCCGCAGTGGGCGGGCCCAGCAACAGGCACGCAACGAAGACCACCTGGAAAATTCTCAAAATCATGTCGCAAGCTTAACACTGTTTTGCGAGGGCGGCGAAGGGCTTTGACGCCCCGGCAGCAATTTTTTCACCACTCGGACGGGAAGGCGCCGCGCAGCATGGCCCCGGTTTTGTCCCCCCGGCAAAACGACGCCTGAACCGTACGGGCCCTGCGAAAAGGTTGGCATCCCACCCCCGTTACGATAGGCTTTTGAGACGTTACGCGCGCAAAATTTTATGAAGGAACTGCCACGATGACACGTTTCAACAGAGTGCTGGCCACACTCGCGGCTGCGACGATCGGTTTCGCTGTTCCGGTGATGGCACAGGACAGTTCGACACCCTCGGTCGAAGAGATGTCGGAAAATTTCAAAAAGCAGAAGACACGTGGGCTGGTCATCGCCAAACCGGAAGAAGGCGCCTCGGCGGCCGCAACGGTACAAACCGCTCCGGAAAACGTCGCAACGATCATTCCCAAAGACGAGCAGGTGAATATCAGCGTCTCCTTCGACTTTGATTCCGCCGCCCTGCGTGAGGACGAAAAACCCAAGCTGGTCCTGCTCTGCGATGCGCTCAAGGCCGCAGACGTGCAGATGGTGCGCATTCTGGGCCACACCGACTCGTCAGGCTCGGCCGATTACAACAAGCGCCTGTCCAAATTGCGCGCCGAAGAGGTCAAGCGCTTTCTCGTTTCGGATTGCGGCTATCCCGAGGATCGGATGGAGGCCGTGGGCGTCGGCGAAGAATATCCCTTGGACCCCGAAAATCCGCGGGGGGATGTCAATCGGCGCGTCGAGTTCCAGGCGCTCGGCTAACAGCCCCGCGGCGCGGCGCGACATGACATTTCCCAATCGGGGCGAGGACCAGACGTGACTGCACGCGACAACCCCGGCATCTTCCAAATCGGGGATGTGTTGAACAACACTTACCGGATCGACAAGGTATTGGGCCTTGGCGGAACCTCAGAGGTCTATCGCGCCGTCAGCGAGATTTCCGGCCGGGTGGTCGCGGTCAAGGCGCTGCGTTCGGAATTTTCCCGCAACGAGGACTTTCTGGCGCTGATGACGCGCGAAGAGGCCATGCGGGATATCCGCCATGATGCGATCGTGCGGTACTACGACAACCAGCGCACCGATGACGGGCATGTCTATCTGGTGATGGATTATGTCGATGGCCCCGGTCTTGATCGCAAGATCAAGGAAGGCGGGATGTCGGCCGAGGATGTGCTGGTCGTTTGCCGCCGGGTCGCCGAAGGGCTGCGCGCGGCGCACGCGAAAAACATCGTTCACCGCGACCTTTCGCCAGACAACATCATCCTGCGCGGTAGCGACCCCAACGATGCCGTCATCATCGACTTCGGCATCGCCAAGGACACAAATCCCGGCGCCGAGACCATTGTCGGCAACGAGTTTGCGGGCAAATTCTCCTATGCAGCTCCCGAACAGTTGAACGGGCAGACCGATGCGCGCGCCGATATCTACGCGCTCGGTGCGCTGCTGCTCGCGACCTTCCGGGGCAAGCGGCCCAATATCGGCAGCAACCTGATGGATGTCGTCAACATCAAGGCCCTGCCGCTGGACACCGAAGGCGTACCCGAACCGCTCAAGACCCTGATAGACCGCATGACGCGGCCCGACCGCGATCAGCGCCTGCAAACGGCGCAGGACGTTCTGGACGAGATCGATGGCCGCCGTCCCGCGCTGGCAGGGGTCGATGACGGCGATGACGAACGCACCATCGTCATACCCCGTACCAGGGAAGAGACTGCCATATCCGAGGCGGCCACGATTGTCGCGCCTGCCTCTCCTGCCACTGAGAGCGCACCCGTTTCCGAACCGGAACCGCAAGGGAAACGCGGCCCGCTGATGCTGGGTCTGGCCGCGCTGCTTGTCGTCGCCATCGGCGTGGGTGCGTATCTGTCGGGCGCTGTGGATGCCCTGCTCGGCCCCCGTTTCCCCGTGGCCGAGCCCTACACACTGGTGGTCTCGCGCACTGAAAACCAGCCGCCGCTGGCGGTGGGCAACATGCCGTCCGAAACCACGCGTGACGCATTGGGCGCACTGGTCGCGGAGCAAGGGGGCACCACCGAACTGACCCTCGCAAGTGGCGACATCGCCGAGAGCTGGGGGCCAGACATCCTGCGCCTGATCGAGGCCGTGCGCCCTCTGCCCGAATGGAAAGTTCGTGCAGAGGGAGATCGCGCACAGATCACCGGGCTGACCTATGACGGAACGGAACGGGACAGACTGGTCGCGGCCCTTGCCCGACCCGAATTGCGGGGCGCGATTGACGTGGAGGTCGGCATCGATCTGGGGCCGCGCATCCTGACGGTTCAGGCGCTGGCGCCGATCCTTGCCGCCTATCAGACCTGTGGTGACTTGCAGGTCGCGGATGCGCCGCTGGCAGGCTATCCGACTGGCAGTCAGGTGATCGTGACGGGGCGGCTTGACACCGCTGCGACCCGCGAGGCGCTGTCAAACCGACTGAGCGACGCGATCGGCGACCGCTCTCTGCGCCTTGATATCGAAGTGCTGAACCCGACCCTTTGCCTGATCGACAGCGTCCTGCCGGACGTGCCCCAAGCCGGGGTCCGCGTCGATTTTCGCGAGGGCAGCGATCCGGCCACCAACAACACGGGCACCTTTTTCGTAGGGGAAAACCCGATCATCGAGGTGGTGATCCCGCCCGAGATGACCGACGGTTATCTGTTCGTCTCAGCCCTCGATGTCTCGGGCAATGTGTTTCACCTCTTGCCCAACCTGATGTTTGCGGAAAACGATATTGCAACTTTGCGCAATGGGCGCGACGGCGATGTGCGCATTCGGGTGGCGCACAGCATTGCGGACAATCAGGACGGTCGCAAACTGGCCTTTGTGGTGGATGACACGGCACTGGGAAAGACCAAGATCATCGTGATCCATTCGGATGAACAGATTTTCGAAGGCCTGCGTCCGACAACTGAATCCGCAGGCGGATACGCCGATGCGCTTGCTCAAAGGCGGGGGGCGATCAATTCGCTCGACAGCCGCATTCTGACAACCGTCAGCCGGTGAATGGGCTCGGCTCCACCCGTGGCCGGGCGGATGACAATACCGCGTCCGGCACCCGATCTGAAACTGAAACTTTTGCGACCTTTGCCAGGGGCAGCCTGCACGAATGCCTTCCCCGTTCCGGTGTTTCGCAGATAATGCCGGCCTTCCTCGATGCCAACCGCACGGCCGACGTCACATTTGTCCAACTCTTGGGCCACGGCACGCAATTCGAAGGGCGCAACCATGTCCGCCGCGCGGATGCAAAATTGCAGTCTGAATTCGACATTCTGTCGGACACGGATCCAATCAAGTCGGTGATCAAAACCATCCGGGCCAAATCACGCGCTTCGCACGTCGTGATCGATGCGTGCCGCGACAATCCGCTGGCCTATGCGCCTCCTTCCAGCGCGAACAGGCCCTATGCCAGGCGCTCAGGGCGATGAATTCGCTGCGCGGCTGGTCAGCGTTTCTCGAACGCTTTCCCGACAGCCGGTTCGCCGGTCTCGCCCAGTCCAATCGAGAAGCGCTCGGGCGGTCGGAAAACATCGCGGTTGCCAACCCTCGAACCGACGGCAACGGACGCGGCGCCGAACAGGATAAACTGGCCTGACCGTCGCCAACGCCTGCTTGAGGCGAGCCAACCGTCCCATTCCCGCAGAACAAGGCGCCGAATGCGGTCCGTTCCGTTGATTGTGCTTGCGAAGACGCCCCACTCTGGCGGATGCTTGGCCCGACAATAAACCGCAGCAAAGACCAGAAGGGACTGTCCCCGTGCGCTATGAAAGACCGGAAACACTCGAGGATGCATCCGCCCTGCTCGCCGCCGCCGATGCTCCCGCCTTTGTGCTGGCGGGCGGCACCGACCTGCTTGTCCGCATGCAGCGCGACGACTTCGAGGCCGACCTTATCGTCGACATCAAGTCCATCGCGGGCATGGGCGACATCAGCGAAACAGACCAGGGCTTTGTCATCGGGGCCGCCGTGCCTTGCATCGCCCTGTCCGAACATCCCGCCCTTGCGGCCGCATGGCCCGGCGTGGTCGAGGCCGCAAACCTGATCGGATCGACCCAGATACAGGGGCGCTGCACGGTTGCGGGCAACCTGTGCAATGCCTCCCCGGCGGCGGACAGCGTCCCTGCCCTGGTCGCCGCAGACGCGCGCGTGCGTATCGCAGGGCCGGGCGGCACGCGCGAGGCTGCGGTGATCGACATTCCCACGGGTCCGGGCAAGACTTCGCTTGCCAAGGGCGAGATCATCGAGGCTGTGCTTCTGCCCAGGCGGGTTGCGCACTCGGGCGATGCCTATCTGCGCTTTATCCCGCGCACGGAAATGGACATCGCCGTGGTCGGTGTCGGCGTGAACCTGACCCTGGACGCGGGTGGCGCGGTTGCTTCGGCGCGCGTCGCACTGGGGGCCGTGGGGCCAACGGTCAAGCTGGTTGATGCGGCAGCGGATGCGATCATCGGCACGACACTTGACGACGCAGCTCTTGATGCCTTGGCCGCCGCGTGTTCAGAGGCCAGCACACCCATCGACGACAAACGCGGCACCGTCGCGTTCCGCACCAGGGTTGCAGGCGTGCTGGCACGCCGCGCAGCACAGGCTGCATTCACCCGCGCAGGAGGACAGGCATGACTTCGATAGCCGTCAGCACGACGATCAACGACGACGATGTGGAGTTCCTGTGTCAACCGGATGAAACGCTGCTGGACGTATTGCGCAACCGCCTGGGCCTGATGGGGGCCAAGGAAGGCTGCGGCACCGGCGATTGCGGTGCGTGCAGCACGATCATGGACGGGCGGGTTGTCTGTTCCTGTCTCGTGCTTGGCGCCGAAGCGCAGGGGCGCACAATCGAAACCATCGAAGGCATGGCGCAAGGGAGCGAATTGCACCCGTTGCAGCGCAAATTCATCGAACATGCTGCCCTGCAATGCGGGATTTGCACGCCCGGCTTTCTGATCGCGGCCAAGGCTCTGCTGGACTCCAACCCGGACCCGAGCGAAACCGAAATCCGGTTCTGGCTTGCCGGCAACCTGTGCCGCTGCACGGGCTATGACAAGATCGTGCGCGCCGTTCAGGATGCCGCACTTGAAATGAGGGGGGAAACCGCATGAGCTTTGATGCCGCCTATCAGTCCAAGACCTTCAATACCGTGGGCACCCGCCCCCTGCGTCCGGACGGCGTGGACAAGGTCACGGGCCGCGCGCGCTATGGCGCGGATTTCAACATGCCGGGCCAGTTGGTCGCACGTGTGCTGCGCAGCCCCCACGCCCATGCCCGCATCAAAAGCATCGACACCTCGAAGGCCGAGGCCGTCAAAGGCGTCAAGGCGATCATCACTGCCGCCGATCTGCCCGACCTGACGGACGGCAATGCAGACCTGTTCGCGATCCTCGACAACTGCATGGCGCGCGACAAGGCGATGTATGATGGCCATGCCGTCGCCGCCGTGGCCGCGATTGACGAAAAGGCCGCCAAACAGGCGCTGAAACTGATCGAAGTGGAGTACGAGGTGCTGCCCCACGTGGTTGACGTCGATGAGGCCATGCAGGCCGACGCGCCTGTGCTGAATGAGGCGGTGTTCACCACCGGGATCGACCCTGCGCCGACGTCCCCGTCCAACGTGACGAACCGGGCGGAATTCGGGCACGGCGACGTCGAGGCAGGTTTTGCCGAGGCCGACGTGATTGTCGAGCGCAGCTACAAGACCGAACAGACCCATCAAGGCTATATCGAACCGCATGCCTGCGTGGCCAATTGCAACTCTGACGGCACCGCCGATCTGTGGGTCTGCACCCAGGGACATTTCGTCTACCGACAGAACTGTGCGGATTTGCTGGGCCTTGAAGTGTCCAAGCTGCGTGTGACCTCTTCGGAAATCGGCGGCGGTTTCGGCGGCAAGACCCATGTCTGGGCCGAACCCGTCGCTTTGGCCCTGTCGCGCAAGGCAGGCCGCCCGGTCAAGCTGGTGATGTCACGCGAAGAGGTGTTCCGTGCCTCCGGCCCAACGAGTGCGACGTCCATCGATGTCAAGATCGGGGCGCGCAAGGATGGTCGGATCACGGCCGCGCGCGCGACGTTGCGTTATACCAGTGGGCCCTACGCGGGCATGTGGGCCGAACTGGGCGCGATGACCGCCTTCGCCTGCTATGACCTCGACAACGTTCAGACCATCGGGTTCGAGGTGCTGGTGAACCGCCCCAAGGTTGCGGCCTACCGCGCGCCCTCTGCCCCCATGGCCGCCTTCGCCGTTGAAAGCGCAATTGACGAGATGGCCCACAAGATCGGCATGGATGCGGTCGATCTGCGCATCAGGAATGCGGCCAGGGAGGGCACCAAATCCTCGTATGGTCCGGTCTATGGCCCCATCGGCATCGGCCCGACCCTGCAAGCAGCGAAATCGCACCCGCACATGAGCGCGCCCCTGGGCAAGAACCAGGGACGCGGCATGGCCTGCGGGTTCTGGTTCAACTTTGGTGGCCAGACCTGCACCGATCTGAACATAAACGCCGATGGCACCGTCACGCTGGCCGTGGGCACTGTGGATGTGGGCGGCTCGCGGGCCTCGCTGTCGCTGATCGCCGCAGAGGAACTCGGCATCGCCTATGATGACGTCAAGGCCGTGGTCGCTGACACCGCCACACTGGGCTACAACGACATGACAGACGGCAGCCGGGGCACGTTCTCGTCCTCGATGGCAACGATTTCGGCGGCGCGCAATGCGATCAAGGTCATGCGCGAACGCGCCGCCCTCACCTGGGACATTCCGCTCGAAGACGTCTATTGGGAAGACGGCCATTCCCATGCTGCCGGCACCAAGCACGGCAACCGCGCGCCCCTGTCGGTCAAGGATCTGGCCGCAGAGGCGGGCAACACAGGTGGCCCCATCGCGGGCCATAGCGAACTGGTTGCCGATGGTGCGGGCGTGTCTTTCGCCACCCATATCTGCGATATCGAAGTCGATCCCGAAACCGGATCAAGCCGCGTGACCCGCTATACCGTCATTCAGGATGCAGGCAAGGCGGTCCACCCCTCTTACGTCGAGGGGCAGTATCAGGGCGGTGCAGCGCAAGGCATCGGCTGGGCGCTGAACGAGGAATATGTCTATGGGCCGGATGGCCGTCTGCAAAACCCGGGCTTCCTCGATTACCGCATCCCGGTCTGTTCAGACCTGCCGATGATCGACACGCAGATCCTCGAAATACCCAACCCCAATCATCCCTACGGGGTGCGCGGCGTGGGCGAGACATCCATCGTGCCGCCGCTCGCGGCCATCGCCAACGCGGTGTCGAACGCGGTCGGTGTCCGCATGGCCCACATCCCGATTTCACCGCCCCGCATTCTGGCGGCGCTGGACACAGATGGTTGATGTCACGCTCTGGGCCGGGCTGCGGCCCCTTGCGGACGACCAAAAGACGCTGAGCATCGAGGCCAGCACTGTGCGCGAACTGCTGCGCAAACTCGAAGCGCAGTATCCCGCGTTGGGCGAGCCGATCCGCAACCAGATCGCCGTGGTCGTGAACGGGGTGGTTTACCGCGACGACTGGTCTGCAACCATACCCGATGGGGCCGAGGTTTTCCTGATGCGGCGTTTGGCAGGCGGTTAGAACCCCATGCGGGCGGTTGTCGCAAAGCAACACGTGGTTCGCTGGTCTTTTATGAACCCGACCAGTTCCAGCCCTTCGTCTTGCGCGAAGCAGAAGTGGACCGACACCTCGCTTTTTGGATGATCAAGAAGAATGCCCGGACTGGCTTTGGCCCCCGCGGCAATGTTGCGCACTTCGGTCTGGTGGCATCCGCGACCTGTAAAACATGCGGCAGCGGCCCCATTGTTTTCAAGGTCATGCCGGATCTGACAAGACGGAAAGTAAGGCGCCGGAAGGACACCTTGGCAAACTGCGTCATCCACGACCTCAATCGGGTGATCGAAAAGACTGCCGTTACATCCCTGGGCCTTGGCGGATTTGTCCCCCCGTTTCGTCTATTGCCGGATGAATTGTCCACGACACGCGCAGCGCGTTCTCTGGGCCAGCCACAATGCGCAACAGAATCTGCAAGACCGCAACCTGACCCTGGGCGGCCAGCCCCGCACCGCGAGGATAGAGGTGGTCGAAAATAGCGTTTCGGGGGGCATCGGCGGGATCCTTGGATCAGACTTCGGTGGCATTATGGCGCTTATTCTTCCGTTTTACTTGCATATGCAAGCTTATCGGACTATTTGATCCCGATGTCAGATATATTTACTGCTCCCGTCCTCCGTTTGCTGCAATCCGGTGATGCGATCAAAGCGCGCCTTGCCGGAGAGTTTTCCGCAGTCCATGGCCTGTCAGTCAACGAGATGTTTCTGCTGATGCAATTGGAGCGCGCCTCTTTGCATCGTCTGTCCCGTGTCGAACTGGCGCGTCGCTTGCATATGAGCGCATCTACCGTCACGCGGATGGCGATCCCGATGGAGAAAATCGGGCTGGTGTCGCGGCAGGCGGACGCGCGCGATGCGCGGTTGTCCTTTGTGGTTCTGACCAAAGCAGGGTTGACCAAGGTTGGCCAAGCGCGCGCGACCTTTGCCAAACAGGCGGCCCAAGTATTTCGCGACCGCTGGACGGACCAGGAGGTCGCGCTGCTGTCCGATCTGCTGGGGCGGCTAGTGGCGGATACGCCGGGCAATCTGACGTAGACCCGACCGGGGACATGCACTTGACGAGGTTGGCCGCACGCGGGTCGATCATCGCAGATGTGCATCGAACAATGTACGCACTGGTTTGACCTGCAGCCCGCGAACGCGCAACATGCGCTGATGCAACAGGTTCGGAAGAGCAATGAAATCACTGGTTCTTGAAAAAGTGGGCGCCTTGTCGCTGCGCGACTTTCCTATCGAGGCATCCGAAGAGGTACTTGCCCCCCACGATGTCCGAATCAAAATGCACACTGTCGGGATTTGCGGGTCGGATGTGCATTACTACACCCATGGTCGTATCGGGCCCTTCATCGTCAACGCCCCGATGATCCTGGGGCACGAGGCCTCTGGCACTGTGATCGAAACCGGCCCGGCCGTGTCCACGCTGGCCGTCGGCGACCGGGTTTGCATGGAACCCGGCATTCCCGACCCAAATTCAAGGGCGTCCCGTCTCGGAATGTACAACATCGATCCAGCTGTGAAATTCTGGGCCACCCCGCCCGTCCACGGCATCCTGCGCCCCACCTGTGTGCATCCCGAGGCCTTTACCTACAAACTGCCTGACACCGTCAGCTTTGCCGAAGCGGCCATGGTCGAACCGTTGGCCGTGGGCGTACATGCCGCGACCAAGGCCAGGATCAAACCCGGCGACACAGCCGTGGTCCTGGGCGCGGGCCCCATCGGGCTGGTCACGGCACTGGCTGCCATCGCGGCGGGCTGCGCGCATGTCCATGTGTGCGATGTCGTGGATCGCAAACTGGAAATCGCAAGCACTCTGCACCCGGCCATCACCGGTGTGAACGTCGCAAAAGACAGCATTGCCAACCGCGTCGCGCGGGACACCGACGGCTGGGGGGCAGATGTGGTTTTCGAAGCCACCGGGTCCGCGCGGGCGGCCGCAGGTGTGTTCGAACCGCTTTGTCCGGGGGGATGCGTTGTCATGATCGGCGGGCAGTCCGCGCCCATCGCTTATGACGCCGGGGCCGCCATGGTACGCGAGGCGCGGGTCGAGAATATCTTTCGCTACGCGCATGTGTTCCCGCGCTGCGTGGCCATGCTGGCCTCAGGCACCATCGACGTCAAACCGCTGATCACCCGCAGTTTCGACTTTGACCAATCGGTGGAAGCTTTCGAGATCGCAGCCTCTGCTCCGCCTGCGGATGTGAAACTGCAGATCGTGCTGCCACAATAGCCTTGAAGCTTGCCGCGCAGGTTTTTGCAGGTGTGTCGACGTTCACCTGATCAGTTCTTTCCTACCCTGTCTCGCCAATTCGCGCATCCACGCAAAGGCTGCGCTCACCCGATCCCCGATCCGGCCAAATCCGTACATACGCATGCAGCCGTGTTTCCGCGATGTTTCCCACGACCGAGGCCAGAGTAACCCACGGCGCACCGGATGGTGGCAATGACGTCCCATCCAACACGCTTAGAGGGGAAAACCACGACGCCAAATGCTTTGTGATCCCGGCGCACGAAAAACTATGAAGTCCCTGCCAGTGGCCGATTTTTCATGTCCGCCCCACACCATCGCGCGGCGCGCCCTTGCCGATAATGCGCAGATGGGCATCCTTCGCTCCTTGTCAAATCTCATCGCGTGGCGGACAAGGGTTGCGGCAGCCCATCACTGCCAGTTCAACGCGCACCCGCTCTGGTCAAAAGGACAAGAACATGGAATTGAACGCCGATTTCAGCAAGCGCGTGGTGGTGCAGTCCGACGATCTGGCGTGGACTGCCTCGCCGATGCCGGGCGTGGACCGACGGATGCTGGACCGTATCGGCGGCGAGGTCGCGCGCGCAACGTCCATCGTGCGCTACGCGCCGGGAAGCCACTTTTCCGAACACACCCATACGGGCGGCGAAGAGTTCGTTGTGCTGGCGGGTGTGTTCCAGGACGAGCACGGTGATTTCCCTGCGGGCACCTATGTGCGCAACCCGCCCACCACATCGCACACGCCCGGCTCCGAACCCGGTTGCATCATCTTCGTCAAGCTGTGGCAATTCGATATGGCCGACCGCACCCAGTTCCGCAAAGACATGGCCGGAGAACTGGCCGCGCCAGTTGACGGCGTGGCGACGGCGGAACTGCACCGCGACGCCCGTGAGGTTGTCACCTACAGCCATCTGGAGGCCGGAGCCAGGCTGACCAGGTCCGATCCGGGCGGTATCGAGATGCTGGTTGTCGAAGGCGAGGTGATCGAAAGCGGTGTCACACTGGGAAAAAACGCGTGGTTGCGCTTGCCCGAAGGGCATAGCCTGTCGGCAACTGCGGGCGCTGCGGGTGCCAGGGTCTGGATCAAGACCGGGCATCTGCCCTTTGCCAAACCCCCGGCGGTTTAACAGGCTGCTGAAAAAGAGCCCGCCCAAGGTGGACAAGCGCCCCGGAGCACCGATCGACAGCCTTGCCAGCGGGATCAGTGGCGGCGATAGCCGGGGTCACTCGACTCATATCCGATCAACCGCGACAGCCTGCCCAAAGAGGTGACCGAGCGGATCAGCGCAGTTTGTACCCGGGTCCGTGGCTGGCCGGGAAAGGGCATTGCCGATGGCGAGATTGACGGGTTGATCCTCTCGCCCCCCGCAGAGGCCGCCGCGAGCCTGACTTTGCAGCAAGAGGCGCGTCGAGACGGGCCATTCCATTGCGGCGCATCTCCACTCAATCTCTCACTGGCGAATTCCGGGATCACCGTGGTGCAGGACATCACGTTTGCGCCCGGCAACAACCGTTCCGCCAAACTGGCATCGCCAGACAGGGCGATTTCTGTTGGGGCCACATTCAACACGGCGATGGCAAGAATGTCGCTTTGGGCGGCGGCGTTGTTCTCGGCTTCTATAGGGTCACATTCGTTCTGCATCCGTGCAACGGTGTCGGGTCGATGTCTTGCCCGTGGGTCGCATGGCCTGTCCGCGTCAGCGACTGCGCTACCCCATGATCCACGGGCCAGTTTCCTGGGGCGACATGTACTGTCTGCTGTCTTCAGGACCAGTCTTCGATGATCGGGGACACCGGATCAGGACGGGCAACACAGATCGAATGCCCGCGAAATCCAGCGTGGGTGTGGTGATGCCAGTTGGTTTGTCCCAGGCATCATGGCACGCACGCGCGGTCTGCAAGCGAGAATAGCCCGCCGCATTGCCGGAACGGGCCAGAAAGGAGGTTTCGGTCGCGACACGCGCCTCGACCCTCTCGTCTGACGCTACAAGTTCACTGACTGCGATATGTAAATCGGCAATCCATGATTTCCAGTGCGTGGCGGGCGCGCGGATCGACGGCATGGACCGGGCCAGCTTGATCAGCACACTGCGTCCAATACCCGTCAATCCGGCCGGAACATGCGCAAATGCGCCAATGACCGGCAGGCCCGCCTTCAATCCGGACCGCACTGCAATCGGAAAAACGGCGCTCATGTCGTCACGCCGCTGACCGGACTTCGATGCTGCGGATCGGAGGCAGCGACAACACGCCCGCCGCCGCAACCACAAGAACAGCGGCAGCAGGGCGGCCGGCGCCTGTGACATGGCGAGCGTAACAGGCAAGACCATCGCCACTTCGACGGTGGACCCGATACCGGGCAAGCCACCGGGGATGATGCCCGGCATCGTACCGAACGTGCGGACTGACAAACCCTCGAAAGTCAGGATCATGACAGAGATCACCCTGCGCCAAGGGGATCTGCCCCCATCGAGGGTCCGGTCCGAATGCCAGTGCATGGCCGGTCTCCGGTCTGTTGGGACGATGCTTTCGGGCGCAAGGGAAACCACCTGATCCCGAACGGCACAGCAGGGTTCAGGTTCGGACAAGTGCGTCGCTGCGCTGCCCTCCCCATCAGTTGTTCAAAGCCCCTCGCGCGGCGCGCGCGATGACCAGTTCCTCGTTCGTTGCGATGACGTGAACCGTCACCTTCGAGGACACAGCACTTATGCGCGCCTCGCCCGCCGCGTTTGCAGTCTCGTCCAGAACCACGCCCATCCATTCGAGTTGGTTGCAAATCCGCTTCCTGATCTCGGGCGCGTTCTCGCCTATGCCTGCAGTGAACACGATTCCATCAAGCCCTCCAAGGGCGACACACAACCCGGCAAGTTCGGACGCGGCGCGGTAGCAGAACAAATCGATCGCGGCGCGGGCCGCCGGATCGGACGACCCCAGCAGAACCCGCATGTCATTGCTGATGCCCGACACCCCCAAAAGCCCGGACTGCCGGTAAAGCAGATGCTGCACATCCGCCGGACTCATGCCCATGTCTTGCAGCAGGTACAACACCACACCGCAATCAAGCCGCCCCGGACGCCGCCCCATGACCAGCCCGTCAAGGGCGGTAAAGCCCATGGTTGTGGCCACGCTGCACCGATCCTTCATCGCGCACAGGCTGGCCCCGCTGCCAAGATGCGCAACGACGACCCGCCCTGCGGCAACGGTGGGCATCTGTTCGGGCAGGACGCTGGCGATATATTCATAAGACAGCCCGTGAAAGCCGTATTTCAGGACACCCGCCTCTGTCAGGTGCCGGGGCAAGGCAAAACTTTGCGCCACGCTGGGTTGGGTGCGGTGAAAGCTCGTGTCGAAACAGGCAATCTGGCGCAAACCGGGGCTGGCCGCCGCCATCGCCTTGATCGCGGCCAGGCTGTGAGGCTGGTGCATCGGGGCAAGCGGGGCGAGACGCGCGAGGTCCGCGACGATGTCACGGTTGATCTCGACCGGCCCCATGTAGGTCCGACCGCCATGGACCACCCGATGACCGGCCATGACCAGACGAAACCCGTCGTCATGGTTGTCGATCCAGCCCAGCAACGCCCCGATCAACGTGTCATGACCCGCGCCAGCGTCGATCCGCGCCAACCCGTCGGGCGCAAGCGGGTGCCCGTCCGCCCCCACCGCAGCAAAAACAGGCTGTGTCCCGATGCCACGTATCTTGCCCACAATCCTTGGGATGTCGGAACCGCCGTCCGCCTCGAACAGAGCGAACTTGATGCTGGACGAACCTGAATTGAGGGTCAGGATGGCGTCAATCATGGGCTGTTCCCGCACGGTGATGAACATAAAGCTGCGCAATGGCGCAAGAGGCCAGACGCGATGGCGTACTGTCAGCCCGGCTGGTCAGGATGATTGGAACACGCGCACCGATCACGATGCCAGCAGCTTCGGCGCCGGCCAGGTAAATCAGCTGTTTGGCCAGCATGTTGCCGGCTTCGAGGTCGGGAACCACAAGGACATCGGCCTGCCCCGCCACTTCCGAGGCGATGCCCTTGATCCGTGCCGCCGCACTCGAGATGGCGTTGTCAAAGGCCAGTGGCCCATCAAGAACGCCGCCCGTGATCTGGCCCCGATCCGCCATCTTGCACAAGGATGCCGCATCCACGGTCGAGGCGATCGCGGGGGTGACGGTTTCCACCGCCGAAAGAACGGCCACTTTAGGTCGTTCGATGTCCAGAGCGTGGGCCAGATCGATGGCGTTCTGGACGATGCCGCGTTTGTCATCGAGGCTCGGATAAATGTTGATCGCCGCATCCGTCACCAGCAGCGGTTTGGGATAGCTCGGTACGTCAAGAACAAAGATATGGCTCATGCGACGTTCCGTCCTGATCCCGGTGGTGCGCTCGATGATCGGTCGCATCAACTCGTCGGTATGCAGCTTGCCTTTCATGATGGCCTGCGCCTTGCCCTGCCGCACCAGCGCGACAGAGGTTTCTGCCGCCGCATGACTGTGGGGCACGTCGATCAGATCGACACCGTCCAGGGATTGCTCCGCCTCTGTGGCAGCCGCTTCGATCCTGGCCCTGGGACCCACGAGAACCGGCAGGATCAGCCCCGCGTCGCGCGCCGCCAACGCCCCGGTCAGGGACAGCGCGTCGCACGGGTGGACCACCGCCGTTCGGATCGGATCCAGATCGCGGGTGGCCGCGATCAGGCGACGGTTCTGCGCGCCCTGTTCGTGCAGATGCACCTCAGGCAAGCCGACACGGGGTCGCCTCACCTTGAGCGTCGGCGCGATCACCAGTGCCTCTCCGGTGATCACGTCCTGACCGTCCTGGTTGAAACAATGGCAGCGCAGACGAACGCGGTGCCCTTCGGGTTGTTTTTCGATGACCTCGACGCGCACCGTGACAGTATCGCCGAGGCCCACCGGGCACAGGAATTTCAGCGACTGATCAAGGTATATCGTCCCCGGCCCCGGCAGTTCTGTGCCCAGCACCGCCGAGATCAGCGCACCGCCCCACATCCCATGGGCGATGACCTTGTGAAAAATGTCGGACCTGGCATAGGCCTCGTCCATATGGGCGGGGTTCATATCGCCGGACATCACCGCAAACAGCTCGATGTCATCATGACGCAACGTGCGCACCAGTTCGGCGGAATCCCCTAAAGCGATCTCGTCAAATGTCTTGTTTTCAATGAACTGCATATGACTCACGGATTTCGGGGTGAAAAATGGCCGGTTTCGAAAACCCGCGTTCTGCCGCATGCGGCACACCAGACCCCGCGCCACGCGGCAAATCCGATCGGGCGCGCGCAATGCGGATTGCCCCGGCCTGCCGACCCGATATCACGGCTGCAGAACATAAACACCAGGCGCATCGCACAAGGGTGGCAATCCGGCCTCCGGCGCGCCCATCTGCGGCAAGGCGTCGTCCCTGGGGCCGGACCGGTCGGACAGCCATTGCGCAAAGGACGGCCACCAGGACCCCTCTTGCGGCGCGTTCTCCGCAAACCAGCGATCGGGGTCGTGATAACGATCATGCTCGTGCCTTGTCGCGATCCGGAAATGGCGGCCCGGGTGGCCCACTTCGGAAACGATTCCGGCATTGTGTCCGCCATTTGTCAGCGCAAACGTCACCTCGCTATCCGCAAAAAGATGAAACTTGTGAACCGAACGCCACGGGGCGACGTGATCCCATTCGGTGCCCACGGCAAAGATCGGAACGTTGATGTCCGACAATGCCACGGTGCCACCCGCGACCTTGTATCGCCCTTCCGAGAAATCATTGCCCAGGAAAAGCCGACGCAAGTACTCGCTGTGCATGCGGGCAGGCAGACGCGTGGCATCAGCGTTCCACGCCATCAGCGCGTTGGCGGCCTTGCGCTTGCCCAGCAGGTATTCGTGGATGATCTTGGACCAGATCAGGTCGTTCGAGCGCAGAACCTGAAATGCTCCGGCCATCTGCTTGGTGTCGAGATAGCCCTGCTCGGCCATCATATCTTCCAGAAAGGTGATCTGGCTTTCGTTGATGAACAGCATCAATTCACCGGCTTCGGTGAAATCGGTCTGGGCCGCAAAAAAGGAAAGGTCGCAAAACCGCCCATCCTCATCGCGTGCCATCGCAGCGGCGGTGATGGCCAGCAACGTACCCCCGAGGCAATAGCCGACACCGTGGATTTGATCCCTTTTGGTGATGGTCTGCACAGCGTCCAGCGCGGCCAGAACACCCCCGGTGCGATAATCATCAAAGCTGACATTGCGGTCCGCGGCATCCGGGTTTTTCCACGAGATGATAAAGACGCTGAAACCCTGATCGGTCAGGAATTTGACCAGCGAGTTTTCCGCCGTCAGATCGAGGATGTAGTATTTCATGATCCAGGCCGGCACGATCAGAATGGGTTCGGGATGCACCATATCCGTCGTTGGCGCATATTGGATCAATTCCATCAGTGCGTTGCGAAACACCACCTTGCCCGGCGTCGTGGCCATGTTTTCGCCGACCTTGAACTGATCCAGCCCCGCCACGGGTCTGCCCGCCTCGGCCCGTTCCAGATCCTCGACAAGGTTCTGGAACCCGCGCACAAGGTTCTGCCCGCCCTCGCGCATCGTGGCACCAAGCACTTCGGGATTGGTCAGCAGGGAATTTGAGGGCGAAAACACATCCAGCATCTGGCGGGTCACGAAATTCACCACCTCTTCGTGCTGCCGGGTGACCCCGCGCACTTCGGTCATTGCATTGTGCCACCATTGCTGTCCCAGCAGGAAGGACTGCGCATAAAAGCTGAACGGCCATGTGCGCCACGCCGGATCAGCGAAACGCTTGTCTTGCGGCAGGGGTACGGTGCAGGCCGACGGATCGTCCTCCTGCGTGAGGCACGTCCGGGCAAAACGCATCAGCTTGTGAGACTTGCGCATGGCCTTCTGCATCAGCTGCGCCTGTTTTCCGGGCGAGGTCGCCATATGCACCGCCCAGTCGGCATAGGCCTCCCACAGCGCACTCGGAGAAATGCCACCCGTCATCCGGGCGGTCCCGGCGTGAATCAACTGATCCAGATGCTCCTCCAGGCGGTAGTTCGGCTCGGGTCCCTCGGAGACGCACGCGTGCGGAACAGGATCATCGTTTTCAGACGACGCGGAGTTCCGAGCGTCGCTGGACACGACTGCTAGAGGGGTCGGGTCGCATTTGCCTGCAACTGCCATGACGATGACCTTTCTGACGCGAAACGCAATCACTGGCCTGTTTGTCGCGCAGTTCGCGCAGTCCTCCCTTGACGCAAATCAATTGCCGCCTCATCGCGGGCAAACACGCACACTGCTTTGATAAAGGTCAATGCCGCGTTCGAAACGCTGTGCAAGCAATGTTCCGACCGGCCACAGGTTCGGTCCCTGGAACAAACCAAGGAAATCAGCCATGCCATTCCGTCCTGTCACAGTGCTTTTTGTGTCGGCAACCGCCCTTTCGGCCTGCGCAGCAGGGGGCACGGACAACGCACAGTCCGTAACCCGCGGACAGGCTGTCTTTGCCAAGGAATGTGCGCAATGCCACGGGACCGAGGCGGCGGGAACGGCGCCAGACCTGACTGGCTTGCGCGCGCAGAACGACGGGTTTTTCCCGCGCGAATTCGTGCGGCGGTTCGTGCTGGGCCAGTTGGCCCGCACTGATCCGGATTCACCCATGCCCGAATTTGCCCGCACAGGATTGCGCCATGTCTATCCCGATGGCGGCGCGGATGGCGAAGTGCTCGAAGCGGATTTCGAAGACCTCCTGGACTATCTCGAAGCGATCCAGACGTAGGGCGCGAGCGGCCCTACACGGCCGGATGGGCGCTTGGCGGGCGCGGGGCACGCCGTACCAGCACGAAACGGGTGGCCAGCATGCCAGCGATCAGGGCCGCGACGAATATGATCACTTGATTGTTCAGGGTGCCCAAGGCAGGCAGCGCCCCGCCCGGACAAAACCCCGCAATCCCCCAGCCGATGCCAAATATACCCGCCCCGACCAGCAGTCGGGCATCGAGGCTTCGGTTTTGTGGCACTTCAAAGACCGGTCCATAAATCGGCGCCGGGCGCCGCAACACCAGCCTGTAGCCGATGAATGTGGTGATCACCGCCCCGCCCATCACAAAGGCAAGGCTTGCATCCCAACTCCCCGCCACATCGAAGAAATTGATGACCTTGGCCGGGTTGGCCATGCCGGACACCACAATGCCGGTGCCAAAGACGACGCCGATGAGAAAAGTCAGAAAGGTGCGCATGTTCTATCCCCCAAACACATGGCGCAGCACGTAGACCGTGAGGCCCGTCGTCAGCATGAATGTGGCAGTCGCGGCAAAGGAGCGGAGCGACAGGCGCGCCATGCCACAGACACCGTGCCCCGAGGTGCAGCCACTGCCCAGCGTCACACCGATGCCGACCAGCAGACCGCCCAGCGCCAGCATCGGCGTTGTGGAAGGCACAACGATCTCAGGCAGACGCCCAGCAAACAGCAGATAGACCCAGGGCCCGGTCAGCATCCCCGCCAGCAGCGCAGCGCGCCAGGTCCAGTCGGATCGGCTTGCGGGCCAGAGAGCTCCGGCGAGAATGCCGGTGGCTCCCATGATCCGGCCACGCACCAGCATCAGCGCCACCGCGGCCAGCCCGATCAGGACGCCGCCCACCAGGGAGGCGAGAGGAGTGAAAACCGTCTCCATCGCTCAGAGCCTGCACGTGGAAAAACCGAGGACGCGATAGAGCGGGCAGAACCGCACAAGTGCGGTCAACACCAGCACCAGCCCGACGGCCATGCTGGCATAGGCCAGCAGGCCGCTGGACCAAATGGCAGGCATGTTCAAAAGCGGAAAAAAGATCAGTACAAGGCCCAGCACAGCGCGCAGCAGGCGGTCGATCGTTCCGACATTGGCAGTCATGACGCGTTCCTTTCACGAATGGTTTGCCGATCCATTTGCGCGCATATCGGCCCGTATGTCTGTGACCTTGTCACATCCGCGCGTTTTTCAGGGCGAATGCGCCAGCCGTTCCATGGCCGCGGCGTCTCGCAACTCGATCTGGCCCCGGGTCAGGGTCACCCAACCACGACGTTCGAATTCCTTGAGCTGGCGCGAAATCACTTCGCGCGCGGTACCCAGTTCGACCGCCAATTGCTGATGGGTCAGGTGCAGCATCCGGTCATCCCCTTGCAACTCCAGCAACTTTTGCGCCACACGGATGTCCATGCGCTTGAACGCGATCTCTTCGATCACCATGAAAAGTTCGGTGATACGTTTGGAATAGGCCTCGAAGACAAAGGCCCTGAACGGCTTGGACTGGGCCATCATCTGGTCGAACGTATCGCGCGGAATCAGGATGGCATCGATATCCGTCTCGGCTATGCCTTCGGCCGAATAATCTTCAAAGGCCAGCAGGCAGGCGGTGGTCAGCACACAGCTTTCCCCGGCATGGACGCGGTACAGGACAATCTCGCGGCCCGCTTCGGACAGTTGCTGCACCCGCACGGTGCCGGACACCAGCAGCAACAGGTTTTCCGCTGGCTTGCCAGGCCCGAATATCTGCGTGCCCTTATGCAACGAGACCCGGCGCGCATTGCGGTCCAGCAGATCCGACAGGTCATCGGAAATCCCCGCCAGCCCCGGAAATGCCGTGCGCCAAGAGTGTTCTTTCAACATGGTCCCTCCACTTTTTTACCGATCACGATAGACCCTTCGCCACCGTCCGCCTTGATTTTGGTCAATCCCTGCACCCGCCGGTTCTTCCCGAAGGTGACGCCGACCCCGTGGATGTGAATTGAGATCGATCAATCGCATCGCATGACCCGGCGATAGAACCAGCACGAACGGGAGCGCGCAATGGCGGATGTGATCTTCAGAACCGAAGGCATCACCAAGGTCTACGAGACCGGCGATGTAAGGGTGTTCGCCCTCGATGGAGTCGACCTGTCGCTGTACAAGGGCGAGTTGACCGTGCTGCTTGGCCCCTCGGGCAGCGGAAAATCGACGTTGCTGAACATTCTGGGCGGTTTGGATCATGCCAGTGACGGACGGGTGTGGTTCGGGGAGACCGAACTTACCAACCTGCCCGACCGAGGGCTGACCCGGTACAGGCGCGATCACGTTGGTTTTGTCTTTCAGTTCTACAATCTTGTTCCCAGCCTCACCGCGCGCGAGAACGTTCAACTTGTCACCGATGTCGCGCCCGACCCGATGCCCGCCGAAGAGGCCTTGAACCTTGTCGGTCTGGGCAAGCGCATGGATCATTTTCCGTCCGAGTTGTCAGGGGGAGAGCAGCAGCGCGTCGCCATCGCCCGCGCCATTGCCAAACGGCCGGAAATCTTGCTGTGCGATGAACCCACGGGTGCGCTCGACAGCACCACGGGCGTGCAGGTGCTGGAGGTGCTGCGCGACATCAACGACCGGTTCGGCACCACCACCGTCGTCATCACCCATAACGCCGAAATTCAGCGCATGGCGCATCGGGTGATCTTTTTCCAGGATGGGCGGATCGTCGAGACGCGGGTGAACGAGGCCCGTCTCGCACCGTCCGAGATCGCGTGGTGAGGGAAGATGCAGGCGATTGACCGCAAATTGCTGCGCGACTTCAAACGGTTGTGGATACAGGCCGTTGCCATTGCCCTTGTGCTGGCCTGCGGGGTGGCGATCCTGCTGACCTCGGTGGGCATGTACAGGGCCCTGTCCGAGACGCGGCTGGCCTATTACGAGCGCAACCGCTTTGCAGATGTCTTTGCCCATACCACCCGCGCGCCGCTGTCCCTGCTGGACGAAATCGCCCGGATCGACGGCGTGATGAGCGTTGAGGGGCGCATTTCGGGCGAGGCGATCCTTGATATTCCGGGTTACGCGCGCAGTGCTGTTGGCCGGATCCTGTCCTATCCCGAAACGGCCCAACCTGTTCTGAACGAGCCGCTACTGATCTCCGGGCGGTTCCCGGATGTGCAAAGCGTGAACGAAATCGTCGTCAACGCCCCTTTTGCCGCCGCCCATGGCATGACACCCGGTGACCGGTTCAGCGCCAATCTGCGCGGGCAGAAACGAGTGCTGACGATTGTCGGCACGGTGCTGTCGCCCGAATTCATCTATACCATCGGCCCCGGCGCATTGATGCCGGACAATGCGGCCTTTGGCATCATCTGGATGTCCGAGCGGGCGGCGGCGGCGGCCTTTGACATGACCGGCGCATTCAACGACGTGTCGCTGTCCATCTCGGCGGGTATGCAGACCGCACCGGTGATCGACGCGCTCGATATCCTGCTCGATCCCTATGGCGGTCTTGGGGCCTATGACCGCGCCACCCATCCATCCGACGCCTTTCTGGATGCTGAAATCAACCAGCTGCGTGGTATGGCTGCGGTCCTGCCGCCGATCTTCTTTGGCATTTCCGGCTTTCTCGTCAGCATGGTGATGAGCCGGATCATCACGCTGGAACGCAGCGAGATCGGGCTGCTCAAGGCCATCGGTTATTCGAACACGGAAATCTGCCTGCATTACCTGATGCTTGCCGCCCTGATCGCCGTAGTCGGCGTTCTGGTGGGCTGGGCAGCAGGCACGATACTCGCGCGGGCAACTGCGGCGCAATATGCGGAATTCTTCAACTTTCCCTTCGTGATCTTCAGGGTGTCCTATTGGGTCTATGCGGTGGCCGGGCTTGCGGGGTTGGCAACCACCAGCCTCGGCGCCGCACAGGCCGCGCTCAAGGCCGCCCGGCTGGCCCCCGCCATCGCGATGCAACCCCCTGCCCCGCCCCGGTTCAAGCGGTCCTTCATCGACGAGACCATGGCGCGGATGCGCCTGGCCCAGTCCACCGTCATGATCCTGCGCGCGTTGCTGCGCTGGCCGCTGCGCAGTTTCCTGACCTCGCTCGGGCTGGCGCTGGCTGTGGCGTCGGTCATTGCGGCGACGTTCATCAACGACGCGCTCGACGAAATCGTCGACATGGCGTTTTATCAGATCAACCGGCAGGACGCGATGCTGCTCTTTGCCGAAGACGTGCCCGAAGCGGCCATCGAGGATGTGCGCAACCTGCCCGGCGTTCTGCAGGCCGAAAGCCAGCAATTTCACACCGCCATTCTGCGCCATGGCCCGGCAAGCAAACGGGTCGCCATCGATGCCCGTCGCCCCGGCAACGACCTCAGCCGCGTGCTCGACACGGCAGGCCGTCCGCTCGACGTGCCTCCGGGCGGGATTGTCCTGTCCGAGCGTCTGGCCGGGCATCTCGGTGTGCGGGCCGGTGACGAAATCGAGGTCGAATTCCTCAGCGGGCGGCGCGAGACGTTCCAGTTGACTGTCACCGCGCTGGTCGAGTTGTATTTCGGGCTGGGGGCCTACATGGATTTCGAGGACATGAACGCGCTGTTCCGGCAAGCCCCACGGGTCTCGACCGTCAACATCACTCTGGATGACAGCCAGTCCGAAGCCCTGCATGCCGCCATCAAGGACACACCCCGCATCAGCGGCATCGTCGAGATGAATGAAAACCGGCGTTCGTTCGAGGACACGATCGAAAAGAACATCGTGGTGATGAACACGATCTATATCGTCGTGGCGGTTCTGATCACGGTCGGTGTCACCTATAACGCGGCGCGCATCCAGCTGTCGGAACGTGCGCGCGAACTGGCCAGCCTGCGCATCCTCGGCTTTGGACGGGGCGAAGTGTCTTATATCCTCGTCGGGGAAATGATGCTGATCGCACTGATCGCGCAGCCCTTTGGCTGGGCCATCGGCGCCTATATTGCCCACCTGATGAGCAGCAATTTCACCTCTGACCTTTACGCGATCCCGCTGGTGCTCAAGCCTGCGACCTTCACGCTGGCCAGCCTCGTTGTATTGGCCGCAGCCCTCGGTTCGGTGCTGATCGTGCGCCGTCGGCTTGACCGGCTGGATCTGGTCTCCGTCATGAAAACAAGGGAGTGACCCCATGGCCCATTCAACCCGCAGTCTTGCTCTGGTCGGTCTGGGGGCCGTCCTCGTGGCCGGGCTGGCCTATGTCAGTTTCCGCACCGATCCGGTGCCGGTCGATCTGGCCACGGCCAGCCGTGGTCCGCTCGAGGTGACGATCAACGCCGATGGCCAGACGCAGGTACGCGACCTGTTCGAGGTCGCCTCGCCGATCTCGGGAACCGCGCTGCGCTCTCCGGTTTCGGAAGGGGACGAGGTCAAGGCCGGTGAAACGGTCGTCGCGATCGTGCGCCCCGCCGTGTCGGGATTATTGGATGCGCGGACACTGTTGCAGGCCGAAGCGGCCCTGCGCGAGGCCGAAGCGGCGCGCCATGTGGCCCAGGCCGACCTGCGCCAGGCGCAGGAAACCGCGCGTTTTGCCCAATCGCAATTTGACCGCACCCAGGCGCTGGTCACCCGCGGCGTGGCCTCCATCACCCGGCTCGAGGACGACACCCAAAGGCTGGCGGTCGCGCAGGCGAGCATCGACGCGGCACAGGCGCGCATCGAAATGGCAGACGGCACGATTGAACGGGCACGCGCCATGCTGCTGATGCCGGGCGATGCGGGTGCCGCGCCCGAAAGCTGCTGTATCGAAGTCAGATCGCCCAGTGACGGCGTCGTGTTGTCGGTGGCCGCCATCAGCGAGCGTCCCGTGACGATTGGCGCACCGCTGGTCAGCATCGGCGACCCCACGGAGATTGAGCTGGTCGCGGACATCCTGTCGAGCGATTCCGTACGCCTTTCCCCCGGCGCGCTGGCCTATGTCGAGCGTTGGGGCGGCACCCATGTTCTGCAGGCCCGCCTTGACCGCATCGATCCCAGGGCCCGCACCAAGGTATCGGCGTTGGGGATCGAGGAACAGCGGGTCGACGCCTATTTCACCCTGAGCAATGCCGGCGAGGCGCGGCCCAACCTCGGGGACGGTTATTCGGTCTTTTTGCGGATCGTGGAATGGCGGGCCGAAGACGTACTGCAAATCCCTCTGAGTGCAGTGTTTCGGCAAGGCCCGGACTGGGCCGTCTTCGTCTTTGTCCAGGGGTTGGCCCAAAAGCGGGCCGTGACCCTGGGCAGACGCAATGACCGTATGGTCGAAGTGATGGACGGACTGGCGGTGGGCGATGCCGTCGTCACCCACCCCAGCGATGCCATCGCCGACGGAACCGCCCTGGTCGAACGGTCGCAATTGTAATCGCCCTTGCGGGCGTCTCCTTGACCCTGCTCAGTTGCCCTTGGTCTTTGGTGCAAAGGCCTTGGTGCTCATTTCGACCAGCTTGCCGGTTTCGGCCTGATACTGGTCGATCGCCTTTTGCAGAAACTGCGCCTGAATGTGCTGAAGGTCTGTGACCGACTTGCAGTGCAGGATTTCATGCTGGGTTTTCACGTCTTCCTTGATCCGTTCGGCGACGAAACCGGCAACCTCGGCGCTCAGGTCACTGACCGCCTCTATCCAGGCGGTGTTCATTCCCATCAGATTTCCCAGCCCTGCCTTCTGAAGCTGAGTGAAAGCGTTGAACGGGTCTGCGCTGGTCTGCTGGTCCTGTTTTTGTGGCGTTTCGGCCATGTCTGATCCTCCGTTGTGTGACGCGATGCAGCCACGATAGAGCCTGTTGTGCGCGCGCGCGTTGACATTGCTCAATTCGCGGAAGATCAAGGCGCGTTTGCCCGAACCGACATTTGACATCGCTCAAGGCGCACTTGGCCCGCCCGCGCCACACTGCCCGCATGAAGCAAGCACACGGACACAGCCCGCAGGAAATCCACCAACGCCTGTCACAAGGCGGGCGGCAAAGTCCGCTCAAGGACATGATCTATGGCGGGATCGACGGCGCGGTCACCACCTTTGCCATTGTTGCAGGGGTTGAGGGTGCGGGGTTGTCCCATGGGGTGATCCTGGCGCTTGGTCTTGCCAATATCGTCGCTGACGGATTTTCAATGGCGGCCAGCAACTATTCCGGCACCAAGGCCGAATTGGATGACCGCAAGCGCATTGTCAGAATCGAGGAAGACCATATCGCAAATCACCGCGCGGGCGAGTTGGAAGAGTTGCGCCAGATCCTGCGCAACCGCGGCCTTTCCGGCGCCGTGCTGGAACAGGCCACAGCGGCCATTGCGCAAAACGAAAGCCACTGGATCGACCTGATGTTGACAGACGAATACGGGCTGGCGCGGTCAGAGCCGGAACCGATGCGGGCTGCCCTTGCGACCTTCGTCGCGTTCATGCTGGCCGGTTCGGTGCCCTTGCTGCCCTTCGCCTTTCAATTGCCGAATCCCTTCGCGACCTCGGTTCTGGCAACCCTGCTGACGTTCTTCCTGATCGGCGCGGGCAAGAGCCGCTGGTCGCTGGCGAAATGGTGGCGCTCGGGCGCGGAAACGCTGTTGATCGGGGGCATTGCCGCGACGCTGGCCTACAGCGTGGGCGGGTTGTTCCACGCCGGATAGCAGTGCCTTGAGCAATGTCAATTCGACCCTGCTCGCTTGGAATAAAATGGGCGCAAGGATGGGTCGGACATGTTCTCACATGCAATAAAACTCCTCACGATCAACGGGTTCGCCATCAAAATTGATCCCAGTTGGGTGATCATCGCAGCCCTTGTCACCTGGAGCCTGGCCCAGCAGTTGTTCCCGGACACTGTCCCGGGGCTGAGCCGCATGACATATCTTGCCATGGCCGTTGTTGCGATGCTCGGCCTGTTTGCCTCCCTGTTGCTGCATGAACTGGCCCATTCGGTGATCGCGCGACGTTTGGGCGTGCCAATTCGCAGCATCACCCTGTTCGTCTTTGGCGGCGTGGCCGAACTGGACGCAGAGCCCAAATCGGCCGCAGCCGAATTCTGGATCGCAATCGCAGGTCCGATGATGTCGCTGGCACTGGCTGTCGGAATCGGGACACTGGCCCAGATCGCGCGCATCGACTCAGCCGCACCGCCGGTCACCGTGGTGTTGTCGTATCTGGCGACCATCAACCTTGTGCTGGGGCTGTTCAACCTTATCCCGGCCTTTCCGCTGGATGGGGGCCGCGTGCTGCGCGCCTATTTGTGGCAGCGCAGTGGCGATGTGCTGAGTGCCACGCGCACGGCGGCGCAATCGGGCCGGTTCTTTGCCTATGGGCTGATGGGTCTGGGGATTCTGGCGCTGTTTCAGGGCGCGCTGGTCGCCGGGCTCTGGTATTTGCTCATCGGCGGTTTCGTCCTGATCGCCGCACAATCGAGCTATACCGCGCAACTGGCCAAGACGGCCTTTGAGGGGAAATCGGTCGGGGCGATGATGGCGCGCGAGCCAATCACCGTCAGTCCCGACATGACATTGGCCGCCCTTGTCAACCAGATCATGCTGCGCCGGGCAGTCAGCTTTCTTCCGGTGATGGAAGACGGCGTTCTGCTGGGGCATATCGACCAGTCGGTCCTGTCCAGCATCGACCGGGAAAACTGGGCCAACACGCGGGTCGGCGATGTCTTTGTCGGACTTGAAGGGGGCGTGATGGTCGATCCCGACCTCGCCCTGCCCGACCTGCTCGAGATCATCCGCAGCACCGGACGCCGCAAGTTCATGGTGGTGCGGGACCATGAACTGCTGGGCATAATCACCCTGTCCGATCTGACCCGGTATCTGGGCAACACACTGTTGCCCCGCCCCCAGCAGCAGGAGCCTCGTTCTTCATGACCCGTATCCTGATCCTGCAGGGACATCCCGACGCCGCACAACGCCATCTGTGCCACGCCATCGCCGACAGCTACCGCGACGCCGCGATCGCAGCCGGGCACAGCGTCGAATTGATCGACATAGGTGCGCTGGACATCCCGTTCCTGCGCTCGAAATCCGAATGGGAGAACGAGACGCTTCCTCCGTTTGTCGCAGCAGGTCGGGCCGCTGTCGACGCCGCGGACCATATCGTGCTGATATATCCGCTGTGGATGGGTGACATGCCGGCGCTGGTCAAGGCGTGGTTCGAACAGGTGCTGCGCCAAAGCTTTGCCTTCGATCTCGACGGGATCAAGTGGACACCTCGGCTCAAGGGGAAATCGGCACGGGTGATGGTCACGATGGGAATGCCGGCGTTGGCCTACCGGTGGTTTTTTTTCGCCCATTCTCTACGCAGTCTGGACCGAAATATCCTCAGGTTCTGCGGGATAAGACCGGTCGCCTGGACCATCTGCGGCAATGCAGAAGACCCGAGCGGAAAGGCACAGAAAGGGTTCATCGAGACCGCGGCCAAACTGGGCCGGGCCGGGCGTTGAGCAGAAGTGACAGAATCAGACCACTGAAAGGCAGGCGCATGTCGCGCGGTGATTGATCTGCTGCGTCGTGCTGCCCAGAACCAGGCTCGACATCGCGCTCAGGCCCCGCCGCCCGGTGACGATCAAATCGGCACCGATCTTTTCGGCATGCTGCACAATCTCGTCGGCGGCCTCCCCGTGGGGCATGCAGGTCTTTACGTTGTCAAACAGCATGTCCGCGGCGATGGCCAGCCCGTCATCCAATATCTTTTGCCCGGCCTCTTCGATCTCGTCAAAGCTGAGCCCGTTGGCCCCGGCATCATGGTCGGTCACGTCGCCGGTCGCGAATTCCAGCGCCGGATCATGTGGAACATGGATCAACGTGACGCTCCCCGAATAATACTTGGCCAGATCAAAGCCGACGCGGGCCGCCTTTTTCGCTTTTTCAGAGCCATCGAGTCCGACGAGGATTGTTCTGAACATGGCTGCATTTCCTCTGTTTCGCCTGCAATCGCCGCCTCGGAGGCGCAGCGCGGCACCCCCGGCGCGGGATCGATCTCTGCCATGGTGGCCAGACCGAAGCGTTGATGCAAATCAATCGGCCCTTGCGCGCGTCGGGCAGCATTTGGCAGGTTGACCCCGGGAGGCCGACGCAGATGACCGACACCGCACGCGACAGCGCGATCTTGCGCGCCATCCTGGGTGCGGCAGTGGATGCAATGATCGTGTCCGATCAGCGCGGCACGATCCTGCGGGCCAATGCAGCCGCTGGCGCGATGTTCGGCATCGAAGTCGCCGACATGCCGGGGCAAAGCGTCAACATCCTCATGCCCCAAGCCCTCGCCGTGCTGCATGACGGGTTCATGACCCATCACATGAAAACGGGCGAAAAACGGATCATCGGCAAAGGCCGCGATGTCGAGGGACAGCGCAGGGACGGGACCGTCTTTCCCCTGCATCTGTCCGTGGGCAGCGCGCAGGTCGACGGCCAGTGGGTCTTCATCGCCATTCTGCACGATCTGACCCACCGCAAAGCCACCGAAGAGGCGCTGGCGCGGTCTCAGCGGCTGGATGCGATTGGCCAGTTGACCGGCGGAATTGCGCATGATTTCAACAACCTGTTGACCGTCATCACGGGCAACCTCGAACTGCTGGAAATGCGGGGCGCCACGGCGCGCCAGCAGCCCCTGATCAAGGACGCGCTTGAAGCCGCGGAACTTGGGGCGGAGTTGACCAACCGGTTGATGGTCTTTGCCCGGCGCAGCAATCTCAATCCCGTGCGCGCCGACCTGCGTGAGCTGTGCGCGGACATCCTTGGCCTGCTCAAACGGACGATCGGGGCGACCTACCGGATCAAGACCGACTTTGCCGACCAGGTCGATCCGGTGATGATCGACCCGGTGCAGTTGCAGTCGGCACTGATGAACCTGGCGCTCAACGCGCGTGATGCGATGGGGGCCGGGGGCGAATTGCTGGTCTCGGTGCGGAATGTCCGGATCGACGACACTTACATGGCACAGGAAACCGACATTGCACCCGGCGAATACGTGCGCCTGTCAGTCAGCGACAACGGCGCGGGCATGAGCCTCGAGGCCCAGCGCCGCGCGTTCGAGCCGTTCTTTACCACCAAGTCCGACAGCGGCGGCACCGGGTTGGGGTTGGCGATGGTGTATGGGTTTGTGCGCCAATCCGGCGGGCACGTGACGCTTTACAGCGAGTTGGGGCTGGGCAGCAGTTTCGGGCTCTATTTTCCAGCCCTCAAAGAGACACGGCCCGATGCAGACAACGCCGCGCCCGCAAGCGGCGGTGCGATGGCGCGCGGGTACGGAGAAACGGTTCTGGTTGTCGAGGACAATCCCAGGGTGCGCAAACTGTCGACCCAGCGTATCCGCGATCTGGGGTTCGACACGCTGGAAGCCGACAGTGGCGATGCGGCGTATATGATGCTGAAAGACGGGGCCGCCGTCGATATCGTCTTTTCCGACCTGGTGATGCCGGGGCAGTTGAACGGCTATGATCTCGCTGCCAAAATCAGCGCCGAATTTCCCGCAATCAAAGTGCTGCTCACGTCCGGCTATGCCAGTGACGTGGTCACCGGTGCAATGGCGCATGGCGTGCCTTTCGACATCCTGCACAAGCCCTACCGCCAGTCGGATCTGGCCGCCCGGCTTCACGCACTCTTGGCGGCTCCCTCTGGCCCCTGAACCAGTTCCACGTCGCAGGCAAATGTATATCCCATGCCCCGCACCGTCTTGATCAGCTTCGGTTCCGAGGGGTCACGCTCGATCTTCTTGCGCAGGCGGGCGACCTGGTTGTCGATGGTGCGATCCAGCGGGCTCCATTCGATGCCGCCCGTCAGGTCCATCAGCTGATCGCGCGACAGGACCCGCTTGGGCCTGTCGAGAAAGATGCCCAACAGCTTGAAATCACCTCCGGTCAGAGCGCAGGCGCTCCCATCGCGATCGATCAGCTCCATCTGGTCGGGGATCGCCACCATCCCGTCAAAGAAATAGCGCGGGCTTTGCGGTACGGCGTGTATCCGCGCGGGCGCAGCGCCGGGGGCGTGCGGCGCGGACTGGGACATTTCGGTGCGGCGCAAGACGCTCTTGATGCGCGCGATGACCTCGCGCACGTGAAACGGTTTGGTGATGTAATCATCCGCCCCGACCTCAAGTCCGACGACCCGGTCGATTACATCGTCTTTGCCCGTCACCATGATTATCGGCACATGCGATGTACGTCGGATCTGGCGGGCCAGATCAAGCCCGCTTTCCGAACCAAGATGAATGTCCAGCGTGATCAGGCTGACCGGTTCGCCGCGCAGAATGCGCGCAACCTCGGCCATGGTTTCCGCCTCGCGCACGCAATACCCGTCGTCCTCCAGCACATTGCGCAAGAGCGTTCTGACCTTCGGGTCATCATCCACGACGAGAATCGACTGGTTTTGCACGACACCCCCCTTTCGGCGCAGCGGTTCAATTTACGTAAGTACTGGTTTGGGCAAGATCACGGGCATTCATCTGTAGGATACACTTTGATACAAAAGTCCCGTCCCCAACACTACTTCAGATTACATGAACTGTCCAAGTTGACCCCGCTCAAACCGGGAGACCTGCTGCCATGTATGTCACGATACCGACGGACCAGACCGAGTTCACCGCCGTTCCCGCATTTTCAGGTAATGCATCAAATTCGGGCGTTACCCGATTGAAAAAAGGCGCTTATCTCTACTTCGAAGGGGATGAGGTCGAGTGGTTGTACCAAGTGACATCGGGCGTGCTGCGCCTGACGCGGATCCTTGCCGATGGACGCAGGCAGGTGATCGCCTTCGGTTATCCCGGCGACATCGTGGGTTTTCCGAATGCGGGCCTGCACCATACCGATTGCGAGGCGTTGAGCGACGCGACGCTACAGCCCTTCCGGCGTGCGCACCTCGAAAACGGTGAGGGCGATGCTGATCTGCACCGCGCACTGTTGCAAGCCGCCCTGCGCGAAATCAGTGCCATGCAGGACCATTTCATGATGCTGGGGCGCAAATCGGCCACGGAAAAGCTGGCCTCGTTCCTCTGCGTCCTGTCCGACCGGGTGGGCGAGGATCAGGGCGCATTCCGCGCGGTGACCTTGCCAATGAGCCGCTCTGACATCGCGGATTTTCTGGGGCTGACCACCGAGACCGTCAGCCGCACCTTCACCCAGTTGCGCAAAAGCCGGATCATCTCGATCCACAACATCCATACCATCCACATCGAACGCCCCAAGGCCCTGCTCGCCCTGTCGATGCGGGTGCAGGACTGAGGCACCGCACCCTTCTCAGGGGGCGGGCCACATGTCGCGCAAGGCAGCGGGCAGATTGGCGCGGATGTCCTCGACCTCGCCACGGCTGATGCGGGCGTTGAGCAGGTCAAACACGCACTTTATGTCATCTTGTCCGCGAAATTCCTCGGCGTCGCTCATCTGGCCTGCGATGAAGGCGATGAAATCGGGGGCGTGCCGTTCCCTGATCGGGGTATGTTTGGGCACCCACCCTTCAAAGAAAAAACCCCGGACCAGGATCGGCAACTGCGCCGAGACCTGCGCCACCTCGTCCACTTGCAGGTGATCGCGGATGCGGTGCAGCGTAATGCGCATCAGGCGCAGGGTACTGCGTTTCGACGACCAGCCGAGCCGCGCCGCCAGTTCGTTGATCCACTCGTGAGTCAGGTGGACCGAGTGGTCGATCACGTCGAGACCTTGTGCGGTCATGGTATTTCTCCTCGCGTTGGGATCAGTCCTTGATCGGTTGCATATCCACATCCAGCACCACGTCCGTCGTTCCGATCAGCGACTGGAACAGCGCGCCAGTCATCGCGCCGATGCCCAGAAGGACCAGAGTATAATTGACCACCCAGCCCACGAACGGGATGAAATTCAGCAGGGCGACAACGATGATCGCTCCGGCAAAAACCAGCAGCCTGGACAGGGTGCCGGGATCGTCCGCGCCGCCCATTCCGACCCAGATGCGCATGGCCACGCTATAAGCACCCAGCGCATAGCCCAGGATCCACGCCACCACGATGCCCAGCAGCGCAATCGGCACAAAGGGCAAGCCGACGATCGTCAGCGCCGTGATCGGGACCATCCCGAACAGCATCGACAGCCCGATCACCCCCAGCAGAAACATCTGACCCGGCGATGCCGCGATACTCTTGCGCATGCGCGACAGCCGTTTGGGCATGAAGGTCAACATCAGCGCCCCGAGCGCCACAAAGAACAACAACGAGACCACAAAGCCGAAGAACACCGAGGCAAAGCCGGGCAAGGCCGGTTTCAGATCACCGATATTGTCCCATTCCTTGCGCATTCGCCCGGTTGTGAGCGGTTCGAACACCACGCGCGCAGCGGGCGCGACCCGCTCGGGGACGGTCATCTTGTCCTTGGTGCTGTAGGTCAGCGTGCCGTCTACCTTGGCGTTTGGCCCAAAAGACAGCGTCTGTGCCAGAATGCGGGCGTCGCCCTTGATTTCGCTGTTCAGGATCACGTCACGACCCGTCACCATGAGGGCACCGGCGACAGGACCCTCCAGCGTCACGCTGTTGCCGAACAAGCGCGCGTTTCCCGCGGTCGAGGCCGACGCCTCTGTCTGCAAGGTAAAGGCCGCCGCCGTCAGGTCTCCGCCCATACGGCCGCGGAATTCAACAGTTGCACCTGCCGCATAAACATCATTCGCCGTGTCCGTGCTGATCCTCAGATCATAGCCCGACACATGCAGATTGCCCCCCACATTCCCCTGAAGACGCAGCGTGCGCCCCGCGACAAAGGTATCGCCGGTCGCATCAAGCGTCTCGTTGATCTGCGCCCCGGCGATGAACCTGTCGCCGCCATTTTCAAACGAGCTCCGCTCGGCACTGGCGGGGACTGCAAGGCTGAACAGGATGGCAATCGCGAGGGCGGCTTTCGGCTTGAACATGGCGTAGCTCCTTTCAGGCGGTTTGGCTGACCGAGAGCTAGCGCAAAACAGCACTGCCCGATTGACGCGGATCAATCGACGCCATGCGAAAACTGGCTACTCAGACAGAGACACACAAACCCCGTGTCATCCCAAGAGAAAGGAGACTTCAGATGTCACGCCATTCCCTACCCCAGACTCAGGGCAACAACGGTGCCAACGCGCTCTTTCCCTCGCTGCAAAAGGAAATGAACCGCCTGCTGGATCAGTTCCGGTCCGGTTTCCCGATGTTCGATGACGATGGGCGCACGGCTTTTGCCGGTCCCGCCTTTCCGGCCATTGACGTGCTGGAAACCGAAGACGCGCTGGAAATCAGCGCCGAAGTGCCCGGCGTCAAGGAAGACGATCTGGACGCCAGCATTTCGGGCGAGACGCTGATCCTCAAGGGCGAGAAAAGCGCGGACCATGAGGAGAAAGAAGAAAACTATCACCTGATCGAACGCCACTACGGCAGTTTCCGCCGTCAGATCCCGCTTGGTTTTGCCCCCGAGGACGGGGCGGTGGATGCAAAATTTGCCGATGGCATCCTCAAGCTGCGCATCGCCAAGCCCGCCAATGCCAAGATCGGCGTGAAAAAGATCGATATCAAGAAAACCTGACTCCAGGCCGGTCGCACAGACGCGCCCGCCCGCCAAACACAGAAAGGAACCAAACCATGGGCCTCAAGACACTTCTGGTGTGCCTGACAACCCCGGAACACGCCGCCACCCTGTTGAAGGTGGCCGTCCCGCTGGCGCGCAAACATGGTGCCCATCTGGTGGGCCTGCACACTATCGAGGCGCTGGTTGTCTATCCCGACATCGCCTTGCACGTTCCCGAAACGGCCTTTGCCGCCTTCAACGAAAGTCAGAAGGAAGAGGCCGACGCGATCAGGGATGTCTTTTCAGAACACACCCAGGCCGAGGATTTTGTCAGCGAATTCCGTCTGATACGCGCCGAAGCTGAGTCTGCCGCCGCGCGTATGGTCGAAAGCGCACGTGCCAGCGACCTGGTGATCATGGCCCAGGAGGACAGAAATTCCGACCGTTATGACCAGCGCGAGGCCCAATCTCAGGTGATCCGCGAAAGCGGTCGCCCGGTGATTGTGGTCCCACTCGATTATGATGGACCCGAGATCGGCAAAAACATCCTGCTGGGCTGGAGCGATACCCGCGAGGCCGCGCGCGCCGCTCACGACATGCTGGAACTGGCCGAGGATGGCGCTGCGCTGACTGTGTTGCGTGTCGTCGCCGACAAACAGGATCCGCTGCGCGATGCGGACGGGATCGACATGGTCGAGATGTTCGCCCGCCACGGGCTCAAACCGACGCTGGAACACCGCGACCCGATGGGTGCGGGCATTGCCGATGTGCTCAACACCGTGGCTTTTGAAAAGGGCGCGGACCTGATCGTCACCGGGGCCTTTGGCCATTCGCGCGCCTATGATTTCGTGATCGGTGCGGCCACCTACGGGCTGCTGCGCGATCAGAAATACCCGGTCCTGTTCAGCAAGTGAGCGCAGCTGGGGCACGGTGGCAGAGCCGGCGGGTGCTGCCATCGCACCCGTGCCGGCCCACGTTCAGTTGCGCGCCTCGTATTGCGCAAGCCGCCGCAGGATCGCGTCCCGCTCTTCCAGCAATTCGAGCACCAGGGCCGCCCCTGCCGCGTTGATGCCGAAATCCCGGTTCAGGCGCCCGGCCTTCTTGGCGCGCACGATGCTGCGCCCCACAAAACGCCAGTTGCCAGCCTGACTGCCCTTTGGGTCCAGCACGCCCTGTTCGACCAGTTCGATCACCCAGGCCTCCTCGGTCTGGCAGAACCGACACAGCTCCGGCAGGGACAGGGCGTCCACCACCTCGCTTCGCATCGTTGTCTTTTTCATCGGCTATCCTCCAAGATGGGCGCGCGGATCAAAGGCCATGTCACGGGCCATCTGTTCAAAGAACGCGCGCGCTTCAGCGGTTTCGACTTTGGGGTTCACGATTTTGAGCGTGGCGAAAATATCACCCGCAGGTGTGCCCGGCAGCCCCTTTCCCCGCAGCCGGAGTTTCTGACCGGTACGCGCGTTCTTCGGGATGCGCAGGTCGACCTTGCCTCCGGGGGTCGGCATTACCACTTGGCCGCCCAGCGCCGCCTCCCACGGGGCAATGGGCAGATCGAGGTAAAGATCGCGGCCATCTGGGCGATAGACGGGATGGGGGGCAAAGCTGACTTCCAGAAACAGATCGCCCGCCGCTCCCTGCCCCGACCCCGGATGACCCTGACCCGCGAGCCGGATATGCTGGCCTGCGGCGATCCCCTTGGGCACCTGCACCGAAAGGGTGCGCTCTTGCAAGGTGACGTGTCCATCCGGGCCAACCACCGGCGATCTGAGGGAAAGCTGGCGCGTCGCGCCACGATAGGCATCCTCGATCGTGATCTCGATCCTGCCATGGCTGTCGGCCCCCTGTGCTGCATGCATGCCCGCACCCGGCCCTGCGCCGCGCCGAAACAGAGTCTCGAAGAAATCGCTGAAACGTTCATCGCCCTGCGGGCCGCCTTGAGAAAACGAATATCCGCCATCCCAGTCCGGGGGTGGCTGGCCGCGCCCCCGCGGAGGCTCCTGACCCAGCTGGTCGTAGGCCGCGCGCCTTTCGGGGTCTTTGAGCACCTCGTAGGCCTCGTTCACGTCCTTGAATTTCGCCTCTGCCGCCGCACCGCTGTTGATATCGGGATGATACTTGCGCGCCAGTTTGCGAAACGCCTTCTTGATCTCGTCCGGCCTGGCGTCTTTCGAAACGCCAAGAGCCTTGTAGTAATCCTTGAATTCCATCTGACCTGCTCTTGAACCCACTGTTTACATCGTGCCACATCGGAACCGGCGTGCATTTGATCTTTGTCAGTTTACGGTACGCGGTTTCGTGCCAGTCTGCCAAGAACGCTCATGCTGTTCGCAGGGCACCGGACATGAATTGGAGAAAGCCATGAAGCGGCGCACGATTGCCTATGTGATGGATGCAGACACCCCGGATGATCAGATCCACGACGCGGCAGAGGCAGCGACTGAGGACGAAACCCACCTCAATTGCCTCGTTCTGGCCCCGGCGCCTGCGCTGCCGATCTATGCCTACGGGGTGCCGCCCTACGGGGGCATGAACATCCCCGACCACTGGCCCGATCTGGTCACCGAGGCACAAAAAATCCAGCAAGAGCGGGTGGACGCCATCGAGGCGCTGCTGGCCAAAAGCAATGCGTCGGGCAGCGTCATTTCGGCGCTCAGCGCCACGCAAGACATCAAGCACCATGTCGCGCGGGTTGCCCGGGTCAGCGACGAGGCGTTTCTTGCGGCCTCCTTGCGCGCCCACCCCGATACCCTGCGCGAGGCCGCTGCCGGGGTACTGTTTCATTCACCCATCGGGTTTCGCATCAACGGGGCTCTGTCAGCGGCGCCACAGCGCATCTTCGTGTCCTGGGACAGCAGCGAGGCCGCAGCCTGTGCCGTCCACGCCGCCCTGCCCCGGCTCAAGGCCTCCAACGAGGTGCTGATCGCCTGCATCGACCCGGTGACAGGCCCCGAGCGCGATGGCCAGGACCCCGGCACCGACATCGCCGCATGGCTCAGCCATCACGGATGCCGCGTAACCGTCTCGCAATTCCCCAGTGCGGGGCGCGAGATTGGCGCGTGCCTTGAGGATCGCGCGCGGGAATTCGGAGCGGATCTGGTGGTTATGGGGGCCTATGGCCAGGCGCGCATGATCCAGACCGTTCTGGGGGGCACAACCCGGACAATGCTGGAACAGACCGAGTTGCCCGTGCTGTTTGCACACTGAAGCATCGCTCCCCGTTCAGGCATTTTCAGCACTGCTACTGTGCCGCGGCCTCAAGCTGAGGGGCGGCGCGCGCCAGCGTGCGGTAGGCATCGAATTGCGACAGGTAGACCTGCCCGGTCAGATGGGGCAGAAATTGGCTGCGGCGCAGGCGATCCATCACCGGCCCTTTCACTTCGGACAGCGACAGATCGATCCCCAGCTCTTTCAGGCGGTCGTTGATCCCCTCAAGGGTTTCCAGCGCGCTCAGGTCGATCTCGTTGACAGCAGAGCACATCAGGACCACGTGCCGGACCGATCTGTCGTCCACGATCCGGTCATAGATGTAGTCCTCGAGGAACCGTGCATTTGCGAAATAGAGGCTCTGATCGATCCGCAAACTCACCATCGCCGGGTCCGTCTCGACGGTGTGGCGGTGGATGTTGCGGAAATGCTGGGTCCCTGGGACCAGCCCGACCTCGGCCACATGCGGGTGCGAGGTGGCGTAAAGGAACAGCGCGATGGACAGCATGACGCCCGCGCTGACGCCAATCTCGACTCCCAGGGCAAGGGTCAGAGCCATGGTCACCGCCACGGCCCAGAAGTCGCGCTTGGAATAGGTCCAGCTCAGGCGCAGCGTTTGCAGATCGACCAGCGACAGGACCGCCACGATGATGGTCGCCGCCAGCGTGGCCTTGGGCAGGAAATAGATCAGCGGTGTGAGGAACAGCGCCGCGATGGCAAGGCCAATCGCGGTGAAGGCCCCCGCGGCAGGCGTCTCGGCCCCGGCATCGAAATTGACCACCGAACGCGAAAATCCGCCCGTTACCGGGAACCCTCCGGTCAACGATGCACCGATATTGGCGGCACCCAGCCCGATCAGTTCCTGATCCGGGTCGATGCGCTGACGCTTTTTCGTGGCGAGTGTCTGCGCCACCGAGATGGATTCCACAAAGCCGATGATCGAGATCAGCAGCGCAGGCATGAAAAGCGCCGACAGCAGATCAAGGGACAGGTCGGGCCAGGTCAGTGGCGGCAGGCTTTGCGGCACGGCGCCCACGATCTGCACCCCCCTTGCGGGCAGATCAAAGCCCCAAACCAAGAGCGTCGTCGCCACGACGGCCAGAACCGGCCCCGCCTTGGCCGCGAAATCCGCAACACGCGAGGCCAGACCCAGCCGGACCAACATGGAGCGCAGGTGCGCGCGCACCCAGAACAGGAACGCGATTGCCCCAAGACCAATGGCGAGAGTCAGTACATTCACAGCCCCTATCCGGGCAAAGATCGAAGCCAGGATTTCCGGCAGGTTGTGTCCGTCTGCAGACACGCCCAGCACGTGTTTCAGCTGGCCGACCGCGATCAGAATACCCGACGCTGTGATAAAGCCCGAAATCACCGGATGGGATAGAAAATTGGCAACGAATCCAAGGCGCAGAACCCCCATGCCCAGCAGGATTGCCCCGGACAGCCCCGCCAGTGTCAGCGCCGCCGTGCCGTAGCCGACGTCCATCACCGCTGTCACATCGGCGATTGCAGTGGCAGTCATCAGCGACACCACGGCCACAGGCCCTACCGCCAGCGACCGGCTGGTGCCGAACAGGCTGTAAAGCAGGATAGGCACGATCGAGGCGTAAAGCCCCGCCTCGGGCGGCAATCCGGCCAGCAGCGCATAGGCCAGTGATTGCGGAATCAGCATGATCGTGACGATCACCGCTGCGGTCAGATCGCTGAATGCGAGTGCGGGCGTATATTGCCGACCCCAATCGAGTACGGGCAGAAAGCGCGCCCAGCCCGCGCTGCGTTTGCGTCTACGGGCCATGCCTACTCCGCCGAGATTTTCTCGGGCGTGGCCAGCCACTCATGCCCCTTCAACATGGCCTTCCAGTACACCGGCGGCAGAATCTTTTCCTTGAGCAGCCAGGCCAGCCGACTGGGTTTTGTTCCGTCGATGAGCCAGCGGGGAAAGCTGGGTTGCAAAGTGCCGCCATAGCCGAATTCGGCCAGCACGATCTTGCCCCGCTCGACCGTCAGCGGGCACGACCCGTAGCCGTCATACTGGGACACAGGCGCGCGCCCACCCATGTCGGCGATCATGTTGTTGGCCACCACAGGGGCCTGTTTGCGCGCCGCCGCCGCGGTCTTGGCATTGGGTGCGTTCATCACATCGCCCAGCGACCAGATGTTTTGATAACTCTTGTGGCGCAGCGTCGCCTGATCCACATCCACCCAGCCTGCCGCATCTGCCAGCGCAGAGACGGCGATGAAATCCGGTGCGCATTGCGGCGGGGTGACGTGGATCATGTCGAACTCGACCTCCACCCGCTCCGCATCGCTGTCGGGTTTGGCCACATCGAACCACGCTTTTTTCGCAGGTCCGTCCACCGCCACCAGATTGTGAAAGAAATTCAGGCCGATCCGGTACTTGTCGACATAATTTTGCAAGGCGGGCACGTAATCCTTGACCCCGAACAGCACCCCGCCCGCATTATGAAACTGGATGTCGATATCCCTGATCACACCCCGCCGGGTCCAGTGATCAGCCGACAGGTAGATCGCCTTTTGCGGCGCGCCGGCGCATTTGATCGGCATCGGCGGCTGGGTAAAGACCGCGCGTCCCGACGTCAGTTCCGACACGAGCTTCCACGTGTAAGGGGCCATGTCATAACGATAATTCGAGGTCACCCCATTGCGCCCCAGCGTGTCGACCAGACCCTCGACGCGGCCCCAATCCAGTTTGAGGCCGGGACAGACCACAAGGCGGGTGTATTTCACCACCCGGCAACCATCGAGGATCACCGCATCCTTCTCCGGTTCAAAGGCGGCCACGGCCGATTTCAGCCAATGCACCCCCTTGGGGATCAGCGAGCCCATTGTGCGCACCGTGTCTTCGGCTTCGAATATGCCGCCGCCGACCATGGTCCAACCGGGTTGGTAGTAATGGGCATCCGCCGGGTCGATGATCGCGATTTCCAGCCCCGGCTTGCGCGCCTTGAGGCTGGCAGCGACCGCGATGCCCGACGCCCCGGCTCCGACGATGACCACGTCATAAGTGGCGTCGGCCTGATCCACCGGCGTCTTGCCGCCATTGGCGATCCGGCGCACCACGCCTTTCATGTCATAGCCCGCGCGTTTCGCGGCACTCAGAATATCCGGCAAGGCCATTGCCCCGGACTGGGCCAGCGACCACAGGGTGGCCGAGCGCGTGCCGGTGCGACAATAGGCGAGGATGGGCTTGGGCAGTTCGGCCAATGCTTCGCCGAATGCGGCAGTATCGCTGTCCTGCACAAGTCCCCCCGACACGGGGATATACCGCATCTGCAATCCCAGCTTTCCGGCTGTCTGGGACAATTCCCGATAGGTGGGCTGATCCGCGCCCTCGCCATCGGGGCGGTTGCAGATCACCGAACGGATTCCCTTGTCCCTGATCGCGGCCAGATCGACCTCGGCAATCTGGGGCGAGACAAAGACCTGATCCGAGATTTTGCGCATGTCCATTTATTGGGGTCTCCTGCGAGCGGGCTCGTGATCGCGGGTCAGAGGGCGTTGATCGGCAGTTTCAGCATCGGCTTGCCATCTTCCGTTTTCGGGACTTCGCCCGCGCGCATGTTGACCTGCAGCGAAGGCAGGATCAGCCTGGGCACATCCAGCGTCGCATCCCGCGCCTCGCGAAAGGCGATGAATTCCTCGCGGGTCTTGCCTTGCCCGACATGGATATTCTCGGCCCTTTCCTCGGCCACGGTTGTTTCCCACATGATCTCGCGTCCGTCAGGGCCGTAGTCGTGGCACATGAACAGGCGCATTTCGTCCGGCAGGGACAGCACCTTTTGAATGGAATCATAAAGCTGGCCCGCGTCCCCGCCTGGGAAATCCGCGCGCGCTGATCCGCCGTCGGGCATGAACAGCGTATCCCCGACAAAGGCCGCATCCCCGATCACATGCACCATGCAGGCTGGCGTATGGCCCGGCGTGTGGATGGCAAGGGCGGTCATCCCGCCGATCTGGTAAGTATCGCCATCCTTGAACAGCGCATCGAACTGCGAACCGTCCCGCTGGAACTCGGTGCCTTCGTTGAACACCTTGCCAAAGGTGTCCTGCACCACGGTGATGAACTCTCCGATCCCGATTTTGCCGCCCAGTTTGGACTGGATGTAGGGTGCTGCCGACAAATGATCGGCGTGGACGTGGGTTTCGATCAGCCATTCAAGGTTCAGATTGTTGTCCTTGATATGGGCGATGATCTCGTCCGCGTGTTCATAGGTGATCCGCCCCGCCGCATAATTGATGTCCATCACGGAATCGATCACCGCGCAGGCGTCCGAGCCGGGATCCCTGACCACGTAACTGATCGTGTTGGTCTGGGGATCAAAGAAGGGCGCGACACTGGGGTGAATGTCCATATGGGTCGGGAATTGGCTCATTGGTCTCTCCATGCTCTGATTTGAGGGCGAGGTTAGGGCACATCTGTCAGGGCTTCAGTGACTTGGTCACACTGCCGAAATCGCATTGCGGATCAGACCGGAAAATTGCCCTCGTCGAACGGGTCATCCTCGTCCTCTTCCTCAAAGCTGCTCTGACCCGGCATTTCCTGCGGCGCCGGGTCAGGCATCGGATCGCTGGGCTGAGGGCTTTCGGGTTGACCGGGTGCCGGCAATGGGTCGCTCGGCATCGGCGCTTCTTCGGGGGTCGGCATCGGAGGGTCGGGCAGATCAGAGGGGGTCATGGCGAGGTCCTTCATGATGGAAACACCAGCGTCATAACGCGAAACGCGCCATTCAGATTGATCGCGGTCAATCGGCGGATGGCACGGCACAGTGCAAAGGCGTGCCGCAAGGGTTGCGGCGTCGACCCGTGCCCGGTTCTTTCCCGTCGATGTGCAGGCCAAGCGGATATCGCGGCGCGTTCCGGCCATGTTCCCAGCAACACACTTCGCGCAACTCGCCATGAATGATGTCGGGACGCGACGGCCCTTCGGATATTTTTTCATACTTTTCAGCGTACCGCAGTTCGCCCCCATGACCTTTATCGGCACGATTGCGGTGCCGCACCGACAAGTGCAACATGGTCCCAATCGCGCCAAGGACACGTGGTCCGTCGATCTGGGAACGCCTGCGGGGTTGGCTAAGGCGACACTGGTGGTCGAGGCAGTGGCCGGGTTCCGCGGTGCCGAAATGTCATGCGGCGCGGTGGCGCTGCCACCATCCGATGTCAGCGCCTGGATTGTCGAGCCGGAGGATGGCGCCACTTTGCCTTTCGGTAAACGCATCAGCCTGATTGCGACACTCTGCGATCAGAATGGCAGGCCCATGGACTGGTGCGACAGATCGTATACGTGGCGACTGGATGGCAAGCCGCTGGCCAGTACCTCGCCCCAGACGATGGCGTGGACGGCGGACGACCCCGGCACATATCGGATCGATCTGATCGCCGGGGGGCCAAAGGCCAAGCGCCCCAAAATCCTCGCCTCGGCCAGTGTTCATGTCGCGCAGATGACCGATGCGCAGGCCGAATTTTTCGACCTGATCAAAGCGCGCAATGAGCTCTCTGCACAGAACGACGGCGGCACCAGCCCCTAGCTGCTCAGCGGCGCACCGAGGCCGAACTTGTCCACCAGCCCGCGCCGATAGGCCACCGACATGCGATCCGCCGGGATATGTACCTCGTCCATGATCCCGAGCGGCAGATCCTCGGGGTGCTGGTTTTCAACCAGCGGCTTGTCCTCGTCGTTGATCATCCGGCTTTCCCTGATCAGAAACTCCGCATCCGGGTCGCCTGTCGTGTCTGTGGCCACCTGAAAAATCCGGGTCTCATGGGCGGATACCGGGCAAACCGTGTCTGCAAAGTACTGCACATACCAGCTGTCATTGGGGCGGATGATGATCAGGGTCGAGAACGGATAGGTCAGTTCGCAGGTACAGACCACATGTCGCGTGTCGCCGGGCACATCGTCGGGAAAGCGATTGAACCCCTCGTCATAGCCCAGATCAAAGGTCAGCCCATAATCGGTTTCGCGCACGTCATAGGGCGGGATACGGTCCTCTTCACTGCCGCCGAAGGTTTGCGTGTGAACCCACGGAAAATGAGCCACGTCGTTGAAATTCTCGACATGGCGGCTCGCGGCGGCGGCCCAGGTGTTGGGTGGGACATGGGCCTTTTTCAGAGCAGCATCGCGGATGCCGGGCCAGTCCGGCAAGGGCCAGATGGGGGTGTCGGCGAGGCACGTCCAGATGATCTGGTAGCGGTGCTTCACCTGCAACGATCGCAAGCGCAGCTGCGGCGGGACACAGGCCGTTTGGTCAGGGTTGGAGGGGATCTTGCTGCACTGCCCTTTCGCGACGAAATGCAACCCGTGCATCGGACAGGTCAGTTGGTCTTGATCGGCCCGCCCCGCGCTGAGGTGCGCACCTGCTTCGGTGCGCCGGATCACAAGATCGACACCGAGAAACCGCGCGGGCACCGGAGTGGATTGAATTTCATGGGCAATGGCGACCGGGTGCCAGAACCGCGCAAGGATGCGCCAATCTTCGGGGGCAAAGGTGCAATGCCGTGGCAGGTCGCTGCGCTGCGCGGCGTGATCAATCGGAAGAAACATCGCAAGCGAACCCTGTTTTCGTGGTGTATTGCCCGTCTGTGCGCAGAAATGTGCCCTGACCACGGTCCGCTGCGTCAGCGGTTTCGTCAAGCATGTCGCTGCCTTGCGCGGCTGCATTCAGCGGGTACGGCGCAAATAAGCGGCATCCTTGCCAGCAACTGCACGTCGCACCTCGCCACCCTTGCACAGGGATCAGCGCCCGCCGTCATCTTGATCGACCGGAGCGGAAAAGGCGTCGAGCAGATCCAGCAATTCCTCGTATTTCTCGGCCCCCATCCGAGCCTTGAAACCCTCGACGATCCGCAGCGCGTGCAAGTGGTTGTCATCAATAATCTTCTGCCCGGTCGGGGTTATGGCCAGCACCTGCCTGCGGCGGTCCACTGGATCCTGTTGGCGCGTGATCAGCCCTTTTTGCGCCATCGCGCGCATCATGCGGGTCAGGCTGGGCAGCAACAGGCCCGCCCGGTCGGACACTTCGGTCGCATCTATGGGCCCGGCTTCGGACAGAACGCGCAACACCCGCCATTGCTGTTCGGTCAGCCCCGTTGCCGCCAGCATCTCGCGGATCGGCTGCATCGCCTGTTCTCGAGCGCGGATCAGCGCAATGGGCAACGAACGGCGGGTCGAAGGAAGTGACGTCGTCAATGCAATCCCCTTGTTTTTTCAACCGCGCCCGGAATTACTTGCCATGTTAACAAAAATCCTTGACCGGGCAAGTTCCAACTACTTAACATGACAACCATTGGACCCGGGGCGGGAGGTGACATGCCGCATTTCCAGATCGACTACTCTGCCAATCTCGAAGAGGTGGTAGACATGGCCGGGCTGTGCGAGCACATCCGCGAGACGGCTGCCGCCATCGACACCTTTCCTGTGGCGGGCATTCGGGTGCGGGCCGTGCGGGTCGATCACTGTGCCATCGCCGATGGCAATCCCGAACACGGGTTCATCGACATTTCCGTCCGCCTGCGCGCGGGCCGTGCGCAGGATGTGAAACGCGACGCCACCGCGCGCATATTCGAGGCCGCGCGCAGCTATCTGGCCCCGGCCATGGACGCGCACCCCATCGCGCTGTCGCTTGAAATGCGCGACATCGACCCCGATCTGTCGCCCAAGGCTGGCACCATACGCGACCATATGGAGAACTGAAATGACCGCACTGGACCAGAATATCGAAAAGCTGAACGGATTTCTGGCCCGGTTTCGCACCGACGGCATAGCCAACCGCGTCGCAGGTCAGGACCTGGCCGGGTCCGGCGGCGTGTTCCAGAGCGTTTCGCCAGTGGACAAATCCGTGATCTGCGACGTCGCCCGCAGCACCGCGGCCGACGTGGACACCGCCGCCAGGGCCTCCACGGATGCCTTTCCCGCATGGCGCGACATGCCTGCATCCCAGCGCCGCCGCATCCTGCTGAACATCGCCGACGCCATCGAGGCCCGCGCCGAGGAAATCGCCCTGTGTGAATGCTGGGACACCGGCCAGACAATCAAATTCATGTCCAAGGCCGCCCTGCGCGGAGCCGAAAATTTTCGCTACTTCGCCGATCAGGTGGTGCAGGCGCGCGACGGGAAGCACCTGAAATCGCCCACTCTGATGAACATCACCACCCGTACTCCCATCGGCCCGGTGGGGGTGATCACGCCGTGGAACACCCCTTTCATGCTCTCGACCTGGAAGATCGCGCCGGCGCTGGCCGCAGGCTGCACGGTGGTGCACAAACCGGCAGAGGATTCGCCGCTGACCGCCCGTCTTCTGGTCGAAATCTGCGAAGAGGCGGGCCTGCCCCCCGGCGTTCTCAACACCGTCAACGGCTATGGCGACCAGGCGGGCAAGCGGCTGACCGAACACCCGTTGATCCGCGCCATTGCGTTCGTCGGCGAAAGCCGCACGGGGTCGATCATCACCAAACAGGGGGCCGATACGCTCAAACGGATGCATCTGGAACTGGGCGGCAAGAACCCGGTCATCGTGTTCGACGATGCCGATCTCGATCGGGCGCTCGATGCCGTGATCTTCATGATCTTCTCGATCAATGGGGAGCGTTGCACATCGTCCAGCCGCCTGTTGATACAGGACACGGTCCGCGCAGACTTCGAGGCCAGGCTGGTGGCGCGCATCGACGCGATCAAGGTCGGCCATCCGCTGGACCCGGCCACCGAAATCGGCCCGCTGATCAGCCGGGAACACTTTGACAAGGTGACCTCCTATTTCGACATCGCCTTGGCTGACGGCGCGACCATCGCGGCGGGCGGCACGACGGTGGGGAACGAGGGTTACTTCGTCCGGCCCACCCTGTTCACAGGCGCGCGCAACGGCATGCGGATCGCGCAGGAGGAAATCTTCGGCCCCGTGCTGACTTCGATCCCCTTCGCGACCGAGGACGAGGCGCTGGAAATCGCCAATGACACGCCCTACGGTCTGACAGGCTATGTCTGGACCAATGACCTCACCCGCGCCTTGCGTTTTACCGACCGACTCGAGGCGGGGATGATCTGGGTGAATTCCGAAAACGTCCGTCACCTGCCCACACCCTTCGGCGGGGTCAAGGCCAGCGGTATCGGGCGCGATGGCGGCGACTGGTCCTTTGAATTCTACATGGAGCAAAAGCACATCGGTTTTGCCACCGGACAGCACAAGATCACCCAACTGGGGAAGTTCTGATGCCGGTACCCGCGCCCAATCTCTATCCCGATTTCAACACCATCCGGCTGAGCCATGCCTGCCTGAACGTTGCCGACCTGGCCGCCTCGCGCGCGTTTTATGTCGACACGCTGGGCCTGCAGGTCACGGATGAAAGCGACACCCATATCTACCTGCGCGCCATGGAAGAACGCGGGCATCACTGCCTAATCCTGCAAAAATCCGACCAACCGGGCACGGTCGAGGTGCTGGGCCTCAAGACATTCGACGAGGACGATCTGGACCGGGCCAAATCCTGGTTCCAGGGCAAGGGGCGCCCCACGAAATGGGTCGAACGCCCCTATCAAGGCCGCACATTGCTGACCTCGGACAACCTCGGCATTCCGCTGGAATTCTATCACAAGATGGAGCGTCTACCGACCATTCACCAGAAATACACGCGTTATCGCGGGGTCAGGCCACTGCGCATAGATCACTTCAACTGCTTCTCGCATGATGTTGATGCGTCAGTGAAATTCTATTCTGACTTTGGGTTTCGGGTGACCGAATATACCGAGGACGACGACAGCAAGCGGCTGTGGGCGGCGTGGATGCACCGCAAGGGCGGCGTGCATGACATGGCGTTCACCAACGGCACGGGGCCGCGCCTGCATCACGTGGCGTTCTGGGTGCCGACCCCGCTCAATATCATCGACCTGCTCGATCTGATGGCGACAACCGGCTATGTCGGCAACATTGAGCGCGGCCCCGGTCGGCACGGCATTTCCAACGCGTTCTTTCTTTATGTATTGGACCCGGACGGACACCGGATCGAGCTTTATTGTTCGGACTATCAGACGGTCGATCCCGATCTGGAGCCGATCAGGTGGGACCTGCAAGATCCCCGGCGCCAGACCCTTTGGGGCGCGCCCGCGCCGGAAAGCTGGTTCAGGAACGGCGCGCGGTTTGTCGGGGTCGAAACCCACGACTCGACGATCAAAGCCAGCCCCATTGTCGCGCCATGATGACCCACCGCACCGCACAGGAGCCATGATCATGCGCTTTGCGACCTTCTCGCACGAGGGCGACACGCTCTATGGCGCTGTCAGTGACGACGGGATGATCGCCCTCAATGACGCCTTCCCGCACTGGCCCACCCTGCTGGATGCCGTCATGGGGGGTGGCCTCTCTGCGCTGGGTGAGGCCGCGCAAAACCGCAGCGTGACCCATACCGATGCGGCATTCGAGATGGTGCTGCCGAACGCCCGCCGTATCCTTTGCGTCGGTGTGAATTTCCCGGACAGGAACGCCGAATACAAGGATGGCAGTGAGCAGCCGAAATACATGTCCCTGTTTCCGCGCTTTGCCAGCGGATTTACCGGTCACAACCGGCCCCTGATCCGCCCGCCCGAAAGCCGTATGCTTGACTATGAAGGCGAGGTTGCCATTGTCATCGGCAAGGCCGGACGGCGCATCACCCAGGAAAACGCCTATGATCACATCGCCGCGCTGACTTTATGTAACGAGGGCACGATCCGCGACTGGGTCCGCCACGCCAAGTTCAATGTCACGCAAGGCAAGAACTGGGATAAATCAGGGTCCATGGGCCCATGGCTGATACCTTTCACCGATGCCAGCCAGCTTGATGATGCGCGCATCGTCACGCGGGTGAATGGCGAGGTTCGCCAGGACGATGCGCTCAACCGCATGATGCACCCGATCCGGCGCGAGATCGAATACATCTCGACCTTCATGACGCTACAGCCGGGAGACATCATAGTGACCGGCACGCCCACAGGATCCGGCGCGCGGCTGGACCCGCCGCAATACCTTGAACCCGGTGATGTTGTCGAAGTCGAAGTGAACGGCATCGGCACCCTGCGCAACACGGTCGAGGACGAAGCGCCATGACCCCCGAAGAGCACAGCAAGGCCGCCGCCGACCTGCTGACAGCCGAGGCCAGCGGGCAGCAGATCGGTCTGCTGTCTCGGCGGTTTCCGGACATCGGGATGGACGATGCCTATGCGATCCAGACTGAAATCCACCGCCAGAAACTGGAGCAAGGGCGCAAGGTGATCGGCTGGAAGATCGGCCTGACATCAAAGGCGATGCAATATGCCCTCGACATCGACATTCCCGACAGCGGCATCCTGTTTGACGACATGGCGTTTCAGACCGGCGACACGGTGCCACGGGGGCGTTTTATCCAGCCGCGGATCGAGGCCGAGATCGCCTTTGTGATGAAAGCGCCGCTGAGTGGGGCGAAGGTCACCCGCGATGATGTGCTGGCCGCCACCGCTTATGTCGCCCCCGCCATCGAGATCCTCGACACGCGCATCCGGCGCAAGGACGCGCAGACCGGCAAGGCGCGTACCGTGCATGACACCATTGCCGACAATGCAGCCAACGCGGGGATTGTGTTGGGCGCGGAACGCCACGCGCCGGACACCTTCGATCTGCGCTGGGTCGGCGCGATCACGTGGCGCAATGGCGAGGTCGAGGAAACCGGCCTCGGTGCGGGCGTGCTGAACGATCCGGTTGAAAGTGTGGTGTGGCTGGCCCGGCGCATGGCGCAATACGGCCAAAGCATCGACCCCGGTCACGTCATCTTGTCAGGCAGTTTCATCCGACCCGTCGAATGCCCGTCCGGAAGCGTGATCCAGGCCGACTTCGGCCCGTTCGGGTCGGTCGATATCACGTTTGCCTGAGGCGGATCACGCGGGAACAGGGTTGATCTCTGCCCGCAGCGGCGTGACTGTGCGCGGCGGCACGGGCACCCGGCCCGATGAACGGTTCACTTCGAGGCCCCGATGAGCTTGCGCTTTTTCTCAGACAAGAATCGCCCGGTGCACATGGGGCCCTATCCGACAGAGCGTCTGGCGCGGCTGGGCGCCCTGCCCGACCTGGCACATGTGCCGCCGATGAAACAGTTGCGCTTTGAGCGCCCTGACGATCCCCGCTCGATCATCAACGCGATGCGCGAGCATCAGGCGATGCTGGATGCGATCCGCGACGGGCTGGTCAACCGCTCTGTCGCCGACACCCCGACCGACCCGCAGGCGCGGGCCGATCACCTGAAGGCGTTCGGCTATTTCGCCGATGCAGCCGTTGTGGGAACGTGCCGCCTGCCCGACGCGGCCCTGTTGGCCCGGCCGTTCGAGAACCCGGACATCACGCGCCTCGCCCATGACCTGAAGACCCGGCAGACCAAGACGCTGGCCTCGGGCATCGACATGATCATGGCCGACCTCAAGGAGTCGATGGAGGCCCCGCCCTCCAGCATCGCCGCGCACACCCATGCGCTGGTGTTCCTGTATGAAAACCCGCGCGAGGTGACGGCGGGCGAGCCGGGCACAGACTGGATCAGGGATGCGCAGGATCACCGCGCAGGCCTTCTCGCGGCGGAAACAGCCGTGGTGCTGGGCAACTATCTGCGCCTTCTGGGCCATGATGCCCGCGCGCACACCGTGTCGAGTTCGGATGTCGATCTGGGGCGGCTGGCGGTGGTCGCAGGCCTTGCCACAGTCGAAAACGGCGCGCTGTCACACCCCTATATCGGCACGCGCTTTGGCCTTGCCGCAGTCACGACAACGTTTGAATTGGCACCGGACCGGCCCTTGGCACCGATGGCGGATCAGCCAAGATCGGCCTTTGGCACCGCCTGGCGGCTCGGCACCGCGACGCGCAAGAACGCGATGAATGCCGTGCCTTACGCCAAGCGTCGCTTTGTCGACGGTGCGCATCCGTTTGAACGGCTGAAACGTGTGGACACGCCCACCACCTATATCGACGAACCGCGCGTCGCCCGCGTGCCGAAACGCGCCGACATGTTCGCGCGCGCGCAATTCGGCGACATGGGCAAGAAAATGCAGGACGCAGCAAAGGGGGGGCACTATGTGCGCAAGGCCGCTCCTTCGATGGCGCAGCGCCGTGCGCTCGGCGCATTCGTGCTGTTGCAGGACGGCGAGGTCGCGCCCGAAAAGGTGCGGCTTGACCCCAAGAAGGCCGCCGATCTGATTAAGGCGACCTCTTACTGGCTGGGCGTCGATGCGGTTGGCATTTCGCGCTGCCCCGACTGGGCGTGGTACAGCCACGATGCACGCGGCGAGGTGATCGACCCGCCCCATGATCAGGCGATCAGCATGATCGTCGATCAGGGATATGAAACGATGGAGGGCTCTTCCGGCGACGACTGGATCGCAGTGGCGCAATCCATGCGCGCCTACCTGCGCTTTTCCCTGCTGGGCGGGGTCATCGCGCGGCAAATCCGCAATCTTGGCTATTCGGCCAAGGCGCATACGGTGATGGACGGAGAGGTGCTGCAACCGCCGCTGCTGCTGTTGTCGGGGCTGGGCGAGGTCAGCCGCATCGGCGAAGTGATCCTGAACCCCTATCTCGGTCCGCGCCTCAAATCCGGGGCCGTCACCACCGACCTTCCGATGGCACATGACAAGCCGATCGATTTCGGCCTGCAAAGATTCTGTGAAACCTGCAACAAATGCGCGCGCGAATGCCCGTCGGGGGCCATCACGGCAGGGCCGAAACTGATGTTCAACGGCTATGAGATCTGGAAATCCGACAGCCAGAAATGCACGACATATCGGA